>JBNAVY010000097.1:0-6888 GCA_049700195.1 Thermoanaerobacteraceae bacterium | reverse complement strand
TTGTAAGTAAATCGATTAATTCAAATATGAATTTTTAATCCATATTTGAATTAATATCTATTTTATATTTCTTTAATTTTCTAACAACGCTGGATTGGCTAATTCCTAGAACTTCAGCCATTTTATAAGTGTTTTTATGAATTTTATAGGCTTTCTGTAACAATTGTTTTTCTAAATCGTCTATAGATTTTTTTAAAGGAAAAATATAGTCAATTTGTAAACTTGAAAAATTTTGGTTAAAAAAGAGTGATGGTAAATCTGATTTTTCTATTAAGTTTTTGTCTATAGTAACCACCAGTCTTTCTATAATATTTTCCAGCTCTCTTACGTTACCAGGCCATTGATATTCTAAAAAGGCATCAAATACTTTTGGACCAAGTTTTTTATTGGTGTTATATTTTTTATTATATTTTTCCATAAAGAAATTTGCAAGCAATGGTATGTCATCTTTTCTTTCGCGTAATGGTGGTATATTAATTTGAATTACATTTAACCTATAAAATAGATCTTCTCTGAATTTATTTTCTTTTACTAATTTTTCTAAATCTTTATTGGTAGCGGCTATCAACCTAAAATCAGATTTAATAGGTTTTATGCCACCTACTTTTATAAAATTTTTTTCATCCAATACTTTTAATAGTTTCACTTGCATTCGCAAAGGCAATTCGCTTATTTCATCTAAAAACAAAGTTCCATTATTTGCCAATTCTACATATCCAATCTTACCTTCATTTCTTGCTCCCGTAAAAGCTCCTTTTTCATAACCAAAGAGTTCTGATTCGAGTAAATTTTCAGGTATAGCCCCACAATTGATATTAACAAATTCATGGTTTTGCCTGTTACTTAATTTATGAATGATTTCCGCAAAAAGGGTTTTTCCTGATCCAGATTCTCCGCTTAAAACGATATGAGAGTCAACGGTAGAGATCCTTTTAATTAAATCCACTAAATTTTTCATTTGCGGGCTTTTATATACAACATATTCAAATAAGTTTTTCTCGTTTTTTATTTCTTTTAATTTTAAATAATATTTTTCCATTAGTTTTTCGGTTTTATTTAATTTTTCTTTTAATGTATATATTTCAGTAAGATTTTTTGATGTGCTAAACACTTTTAATAATTTAAAGCTATTATCAAATACAGGTAAACCATAAACCATTAATACTTTTCCAGTTTGAGTTTTTTGTATAATAGAAATATGTTTTTTCTCCTTGATTGCTTTAAGAGTTACAGATGGTTTAAAAATTCCTTTATTCTCTAGTTCTTTTACATTTAAATTAATCAAATTTGCTTCGTTTAAATTATAGTATTCTTCACAAACTGGATTGTTAACACCGATAATTGTACCTTTATCATCAGTTACCATTATCTCGTCATAATACATTTCGTAAAACATTTCTATTTCCTTGTTTATATTGTTTAACAATTGAAATGTAATATTAAAAGATTCGCTATCATACTTTTCATAAATTGCGATCAATCCCCCAATAATTCTAGAATTTAACGTTATTGGAGCTAGATCAAAATAAATAATATTGTCTTCAAAAAATACTTTTATTGAAGAAAAGGCTTTTCCTTCTAGGCACAGTTTAATATAATCTTTGTCTATATTGAAGAAATTTTCAATATCATTACAATTTGTAATTTTAAAGTATTTCTTGGATTTTGTATTGAGGTAAATAACTTTACCTTCTGAATTTACGATGAATATTAATTCATCGAATGAATCAATTAAAATACGCACAACATTAGATGTTTTTCTTTGACCAAAAATATTTTCGAGAATATTTTCTTTAAAATTCTTAATATTTTTCTGCATAATTCGATTGTAATTCTATAATGAAATCAAAATATGGTCAAGTTTTTCTTGGCACTAAGCTATTGTAAGCATTCTCTGCATGATAGGAGCTTCTTGTAAAAACAGAAGATTCCACATATTTAAAACCTATTTTTTTGGCAATGCTTTTATAGTGTTCAAACTCAGACGGATCTAAGAATTTGGTAACCGGAAGATGATCTTTTGATGGTTGCAGGTATTGTCCTATAGTTAAAATATCGCACCCTGTTTGTGCAATATCATTCATGGTATCAATTACTTCATTTTGTGTTTCGCCAAGACCTACCATTATGCCAGACTTTGTTATAAGGTCTGGGTTGAGATGCTTTAAGCTTTTTAAAACGTTCAAAGATCTGTTATAATCAGCCTGAGGTCTTGCTTTAGGATAAAGTCTTTTTACAGTTTCTATATTATGTCCAATGATCTGAGCTCCAGAATTTGCAACTGCTTGCAAACATTCAGTTTTAACTTGAAAATCTGGTATTAAAAGCTCAATTTTAACATTGAGTGGTTTAAGTTTTTCAACTACTTTTACAAAGCATGATGATCCAAAATCAGGTAAATCGTCTCTCGTTACGCTTGTTATTACAACATATTTCAAGTTTAAATATGTTACAGCCTGAAAAATCATGTCAGGTTCTTTGAAATTAATTGGTTCTGGTTTATGATGAACTACGTTACAAAATCTACAATTTCTGGTACAGTACCTTCCCATAATAAGAAACGTCGCGGTTTTTAACGCAAAGCATTCGCTTATGTTTGGACAAAACGCTTCTTCACATACAGTATGTAAGTGTAAATTTCTTAAAATTTCTTGCATGTATCCAATATTTTCCATGTTTAAGTTTTTTTTAAGCCAATAAGGTACCATAATCTAACTCATATTTAAAAATTTTGGAGAAATTTTCCTCATAAACATTCATAATGCTATCTAGTGGAATATGATTTTGCGTCATTTCAAAAATAGAAGTCATATGCTCATTTGAAAGACCGCATGGAATTATAAAATTAAAATGATTCAAATTGGGATTAACATTCAAGGCAAATCCATGCATGGTGATTTTTTTTACTATTCTGATACCTATTGATGCAATTTTTCCACTATCAGTCCAAACACCCCTGTAATTTTCTTTTCTATAAGCTTTTAATCCAAAAACAGATAAAGTATCTATTATCGTTTGCTCAAGATTATGTATGTAATCGTGAAAGGTTAGATTTTCCTCTTCAATGTCTATAATGGGATACCCCACAAGCTGTCCTGGGCCATGGTATGTTACATCGCCGCCTCTGTCAACAAAGTGTAACGCAATATTGTGTTTTTCTAATACAGTTTTTTCAACCACTATGTTTTCTATTTTACCTGATTTGCCAAGTGTTATAGTAGGTGGGTGCTCCAAAAGCAAAAGCACATCCTGCAAAGATTCATTAAGCTTTTTTTTTACTAATTCGTGTTGGATTTGGTAAGCTTTTGAATATTCAACGACACCCAGCCTATAAACACTGCATTTATTCATAAACTATTTGGCAAATTTATCTAAAGCGTTTTGAACATATTGGGTATACATTAGAGAAGGACCACCACCCATTAATACTGCTACCCAGGAGGCTTCCATAATTTCCTCTTTGGTTGCACCTTTATCAAGAGCAGATTTAACATGGTAATCTATGCACCATTCACATTTTACTGCAATGGATATACCAATTGCAATGATTTCTTTAATTTTTGAAGAAAGGGCACCATCTGATTCAATAGAGTTCATTAAACTAAAGAAAGCTGTTGTTTGCTTATTCCACTCTTTTGAGAAGCGATTTAGATTGTCATTTAATATATTTAATAATTCTATAGGATCATTCATATTTTCCTCCATATATTTTGCTTGCATTTTCCAAAACTTCTTTGAGTTTGTTTATAAATTTTGCTGCCAAAGCTCCATCAATAACTCTATGGTCGTAAGTAAGATAGTATGTCATAATTGGTCTTATAACAATCTCTTTATTTACTACAACTGGTCTATCTACAATACCACCTGTACCTAAAATGGCAGATTCAGGCTGATTTATTATTACAGTTTCAAAACGATACCCTCCTCCAAAAGCTCCAAGATTTGTTAAACTGAATGTTGAACCTTTAACATCTGAAATCTCAAGTTTTCTCTCTCTAGCTTTATTTGATAAATCTTTCAGATTTTTGCTTATTTCTATGAGAGTTTTTTTATCAGCATTTTTTATTACAGGTACAATTAGTCCATCTTCAAGCGCTACTGCAACACCTATGTTGACATCTTCCCAAATCTTTATTTCATTGTCAATTATGCTTGAGTTAATTAGGCTGAAGTCTTTTAGAGTCCTAGAAACAAAGTATACAAGTAAGTCAGTGTAGGTTATACGTACGCCTAATTCTGATTCTTTATTTAATAATTGTTCTCTTAAATTAACAAGCTCATAGGCGTCTATTTCTCCCATTACAGTAATTTGTGCAGAATTTGACAAACTTGAGTGCATATGTTCTGCAATTGCTTTTCTGGTACCAGTAAAAGGAATTACTTCTTTAACTTTCCTTCCATCATAAGAAGTTCCTTGGTTTTGTAAAAAAGCTTCAATATCTTCTTTTACAATTCTACCATCAGGTCCGGTACCTTTGATTTGTGTTATATCTAACATGTGCTCTTCTGCAAGCTTTCTTGCAATGGGCGATATCTTTATCCTTTCTTCTTTTCCTTTAACAACTTCTGGCTTTTTGTTTATTATAAATTCTTGTTTTGGTGGTTCTTGTTTATTTAAAGTGATGTTTTTTATTTCTTCATACTCTTTTGTAGTTTCAGCTATAATCCCTATAACACTGCCGATTTCAACTTCCTGTTTGTTTTGAGCTATTATATGCAAATATCCATCAATAGGCGATTCTATATCGTAGCGTATTTTTTCGGTCTCAACTGTTACAATAATATTGCCTTTTTTTATAAAATCGCCTTCTTTAAACTTCCATTCAACTATTGTTAAAGGTTTATTGCTTAGTCCAATTTTAGGCATTATTATATCCTTTTTCATTTTGCTCTCCTTATTAAAAATAGGGGGCAAACCCCCTATTTGTTATTTTGATGGATACACTTCTTCTGGTTCTGGCCAGGTAAAATCTTTAGAAATCTGATAAATTTCTGCGATGGCAGACATTGTGCTTTGGGTATCTAAGTAGGTGTATTGGAGATTATTCCATAAGCCTCCTTGAAGTACTCCAATGCCATTTTGTCTAAAGTAATTAACTGTTTCATCGTAGTCATTAACTGCAAAAGCTACATGATGAAGACCTGGTCCGTGTTCTTTTAGAAATTCATAGTAGATACTTTTTTCATCAAGAGGTTGGATCAGCTCCCACTGAACATTTCCTATATTGCACAATGAAAGCTTCATGCTGTAATTTGATGATTTATCTCTAATAACCATGTCCGATACGGTTGATGAATTAAAAGTGTACACCTTCCATGGACCTATACCGTAGATTTCATAATAATGTTTCATTGCCTTATAAAGGTCATCAACAACTACTGCTACTTGCAAAACGTTTGTAAATATAGGCAACTTAGGAGTATTCATTTGACCTCCAATTTTAAGTTATACGATTTCTTCTATAGCTTTTGCTAAATTTTCCTCGTCTGGCATCCAGAATTTCTCCAAAACAGGACTAAACGGGACAGGCGTATCTGGAGCACAAACTCTTTTTATTGGCGCATCAAGGCTGTCGAAAGCTTCTTCTACTACAATAGCCGCTATCTCTGCTGCTACACTGCCTGTTTTAGGTTCTTCGTCCATAATAACAAGTTTATTGGTTTTCTTCACAGAATTTATTATTGCTTCTTTATCGAGTGGCACTATTGTTCTTGGATCGATAACTTCTACACTTATACCTTTTTCTTTTTCCAGTTTTTCTGCGCAGGCAAGAGCTCTGTGAACCATTGTTCCAATAGCAACTACAGTTACATCTTTGCCTTCTTTTTTTATATCTGCTTTACCTAAAGGTATAGTGTATTCTTCTTCTGGTATTTCACCTTTTAATCCTCCAGCTAGTAATACGCTTCTTAGTAAAAATAATACCGGATTATCATCTCTGATTGCAGATTTCATAAGGCCTTTTACATCATATGGGGTAGCAGGAGAAACTATTTTAAGTCCAGGGATAGTCATAAAAAGCCCTTCCATATTTTTAGAGTGCTGAGCAGCAGCCTGAAAACCTGCCCCACTGTAAGATGTAATTACCACTGGAAGCTTTATTATACCACCAAACATGTATCGCATTTTTGTAAGCTGATTTAATATTTCATCCATGGGAACACCTAAAAAGTCTGAGAACATTACGACAGCAATAGGCCTTAGCCCACATGCTGCAGCTCCAATTGCAGCTCCAACTATAGCAGTTTCAGATATTGGAGTTTGTCTAAGTCTTTCGGCACCATATTTTGCAGCCAATCCTTTGTATTCGCCAAGCGCATTTCCCCAGAAGTTCCCTACATCTTCTCCAAGAGCAAATACAGTTTTATCTCTTGCCATCTCTTCATCTACAGCTTCGTTAAATGCTTGCATATATGTTACAGTTTTCATACAATCACCTCCTTAATAATTTATGCCCAAACATCTTCAAAAGTTTCACTTACGTCAGGGTATGGACTTTCAACTGCAAATTTCACAGCATCTTCAATTTCTTGTTCAATTCTTTTTTCGATTTCTTTAAGTTCGCTTTCGGTAGCCACTTTATCATTTATAAGTTTGGAAGCAAATCGAGGTATTGGATCTTTTTTAAGCCATTCTTCAACTTCTTCTTTTGGTTTGTATTCTTGGGTATCACCTTCAAAGTGACCATGGTACCTATATGTTTTACATTCAAGCAATGTCGGGCCTTCTTTCTTTCTTGCTCTTTCAACAGCCTCTTTAGCTGCTTCATATACAGCTAAAACATCATTGCCATCTACTGTAACGCCAGGTATACCATAAGCACAGGCTCTATCTGCAAGGTTTTTAATATTAGTTGAGTAAGTTACAGGCGTAGATTCTGCATAACC
>JBNAVY010000096.1:0-2291 GCA_049700195.1 Thermoanaerobacteraceae bacterium | reverse complement strand
TATGGTGACATGGTGAAAGCAGGTTTAAAGGGAAACCGCTGAATGGTGACATTCAGTATCTGTTTGGGAAATCCTACTGGACCTAAGCCGCAAAATTTACTCAATATGCTACCACTTTACATACATTTAGGAGGATCTTTTTTTATATATGAAGAATAAAAGTGTAAATACTGATTATAAATGGATTATACATATAACTATTATTACATTTTTTTTAGCAAGCTTTTTGAATTTTTTTTCTGATATAGCCTTAAAAAAAAGTGGCATATTAATAGCTTTTTTTATTTTGGGATTTATAGTTATTATTGGTATTATATTTGAGATTATTGGTACTGCAGTTATTTCAGGTGAAGAAGAGTCTTTTCATTCTATGGCAGCAAGAAAAGTTTATGGTGCAAAACAAGCTATAAAATTACTGAGAAATGCTAATCTTGTCGCAAGTTTCTGTTATGATTTAATTGGTGATATTTCTGCTATTATATCCGGTGCTGCCTTAATATCAATAATTATAAAATTTAATTTTTCAGGAACACAGGCTTCTATTTATACTGCTATATTAGGTGGTCTTTTGTCTTCTATTATAATAGGAGGTAAAGCAATTGCAAAAAGTATCGGAATGCTTAAAAGTCAACTTATCATATATTGGACAGCTGTAATTCTTGAATGGATAGAGATAAATTTAAGAATAAAAGTTTTACCTGATTATAAAAATAATAACAGAAAAAAAAGAAAGTGAGGATTTTAAATGCTTAGTAAAGTTAATAGTCCTTTTGAACTTAAGAAGATTAATAAAAATGACTTGCCTAAACTGTCTAACGAGATTAGACAGTTTTTAATAGACAATGTATCTGCAACAGGAGGTCATTTAGCATCAAATTTAGGTATTGTTGAATTAACAATAGCCCTTCATTATGTTTTTAATTCACCAGTTGATAAAATAATTTGGGATGTAGGGCATCAGGCTTATGTTCACAAGATATTGACTGGCAGAAGAGAACAGTTTAAAAATCTTAGGAAGTTTGAAGGACTCTCCGGCTATCCAAAAAGAAGTGAAAGCATACATGATATTTTTGGAGCTGGTCATAGCAGTACTTCTATTTCTGCTGCATTAGGCATTGCAAAAGCAAGAGATTTAAATAAAGATAATTATTCAGTAATATCTGTAATTGGTGATGGAGCTCTAACTGGTGGTATGGCCTTTGAAGCTTTAAATAATGCTGGCAGGGCAAAAACAGATTTAATAGTCATATTAAATCACAATGAAATGTCTATATCAGAAAATGTTGGAAGTATGTCACTTTATTTAAGCAAATTGAGAACAGATCCTAATTATAATAAAATAAAAAATGAAATAGATAATTTATTAAATGTAATTCCTCCAATAGGCAAAAGCCTTCATAAATATTTGGATAAATTAAAAGATTCTGTAAAACAATTTGTTGTACCTGGAATGTTTTTTGAAGAAATGGGTTTTACATATTTAGGCCCTATTGATGGGCATGATACAAATGTTTTAATTGATGTATTTGAAAGAGCAAAAAATTTAAAAGGGCCTATTTTAATTCATGTAATAACAAAAAAAGGTTATGGCTATAAGTATTCTGAAAAGTATCCTGAAAAATTTCATTCTGCATCAAAGTTTAATATAGATAATGGCCAATTTTTAAATGAAGGTCAAAATACATATTCAGACGTTGTGGGGAAAACCCTTACAGAAATGGCTTTAAAAGATAAAAAGATTGTTGCGATAACTGCTGCTATGCCTGAAGGAACAGGACTTAATTATTTTGCTAAATTAATTCCAGAAAGATTTTTTGATGTTGGTATTGCTGAACAACATGCTACAACATTTGCAGCAGGGATGGCTGTCAATGGATACAGACCTTATTTTGCTGTATATTCTACTTTTCTTCAAAGAGCATATGACCAGTTAATACATGATGTTTCGATACAGAATCTTCCTGTTGTTTTTGCAATAGATAGAGCAGGTATTGTAGGTGAAGATGGTGAAACTCATCAAGGCGTTTTTGATATTTCCTTTTTAAGAGCGATACCAAACATTTCTATTATGTCTCCAAAAGATGCAAATGAGCTTGTAGAAATGATTAAACTTTCCAGGACTTTGGATTTTCCTGTAGCAATAAGATATCCACGTGGGAAGGCTGAAGAATTTGATGTAAATAGAGAGTGTAATATAGTTTTTGGTAAATCTGAAATTTTAAAAGAAGGTCTTGAAATATCTATTTTTGCTTTTGGCAGGATGGTACCTATTGCTCTTAATGTAGCTGAAA
>JBNAVY010000095.1:0-3928 GCA_049700195.1 Thermoanaerobacteraceae bacterium | reverse complement strand
ATAGTTCCATATTATGATACAGTTTAGTTTATATTATGTTTTACTTTTTAAACTTCTTATTATACATAAAATCAAATATAATTTTATATATAAATCCACAACCACATACAATTATAATACTAAGAATAAACGATAAATAAAAATTCATATTTCTTGTTAAATAATTTGATAATTCTATGGATATGATTAAAATTATAAAAAAATATTTTTTAAAACTCTTATTTCCCATATTGATTCTCCTAATATATAATATAGACAAGGTAAATGATTCTTTACAATATTTTACTTTGTCTATATTATATAAATTTTTGATTTAATAAATAATTATAGGAAGAAGTGAAGGATCAGGATGTTCAAGAGCATAATCAACCATATTATTGGTAGCACCAAACAAACCTGCTTCAAGTGCAAATTCTTCTGCTCCGGTTGCACATGCTCCACCAAATCCTTCAATAAAACCTTTGGAACCAGCTTTCCAAAGTGGACTATAATCAGGTTGATATATTCCACTTATTATAGCACTTCCCCCATCTACAGCTATCAAATTATCTTCTGTCAATTCCATGAATCCATTTAATGGCATTACGGCTTCCATCTCTTTTTCTCCCTTTCTTTTGACTAGAACCGCGCGATTTTCATTTTTTGCCATAAGTAAGAGTTTTTCAGTCGCTTTTATTAAGTTATATACACCTGTCACTTGTTTATTTTTTTCTACAATAAAAGATATAATATTATAGTAATGGAAATCACTTAATTCTATCCATAATTTACTGCTTCATCTGTTGAATGTCAACACTAATCATCTTTTGACAACCGATGTTTAAATTCACAATTCATCAATTATAGCTATCTAATTATCATATTATTCTGAATAGGTCTAAAATATTTAAATAAAATATTTCTTGCCGCAGTAATTACTATTTTATCATCAGTATTTTTTATGTAAATTTTGCCATAAAACCAATCCATTAATTTATTTGAAGAAGAAATTATTATTTCATTTCCGTTTTTATTTACTATATCATATTTAAATGATTTTGCCTTTAATTCGATATCTGACAATTTATACTGTTCTTTACTTAGGTAATATGTTTCCGGACACACATAAAAGTATCCTAGCATCCCCATCGTCAATGACCAACCCACTATAGCAATTATAAATAAAAACAAAACTATAGAATCAATTTTTAGATTATTAATCAATCCTATCGCTAAAACAATTATACCTATACACAACGGGGTTAAAAAAAAGTATAAGAAAAATCTTATAAAAGTTTTATTTAACATAATATTTTCCACCTTTCAAATGAATATGTAAGTATAGATGTATGAAACGATTTAACCATTTCATACATCTATACTTTAATAATTATGGTTCAGGTAATACAGCACCTATACCTCCACCTAACATTGTTGATGTCCAGGTTATTTTGGCTGCTTCACTCAATGAGTGATCTTTAACTCCAAAATAAACGCCTGGAATCACTCCATAAGTAAAACCGAGAAGTGCACCTGCACATGCTCCAATAAAACCTCCACCGTTAATTTCATCTGTTCTATTTATTGGAGTAAAGTTCTCCAATTTAATACTATCCATTATTATCACCACCTTATCGACATATAACTGATTCTATTGATCAAGCAACCAATATACTCCTCCTCCGACGATTGCACCGATTAATGCACCAGCAGGTCCGGCTGAGGAACCATATATAGATCCAGCTATAACCGATCCCATAGCACCTCCACCTAAGCCGCTTAAATAAAATCCCATGTCATTCCATCCCAATTTACCACCATCAATTAGCATCAAATTATCTTCTGTCAATTCCATAAATCCATTCATCGGCATTACAGCTTCCATCTCTTTCCCTCCTCTCCTTTCTGACTACAATCGCGCGATTTTCATCTATTTTAAACTGCCATGCATGGCAAATTTTTTATCACTTACGATATATGTAAGAAACTCGCTTTTCTTTCTTAATTTTTCTTGAATTCACATCCATTTCTATATCTTACCTCTAATTTAGCATAAAATTTTTTTCGTTGTCTACTACATTTTTCTGTAGTCTTCACGCTCTTTAATCAAAACTACAATAGTTAAAAATACTTCTCCTAACAAGACAAATCCGTCATTAACTCAAACTAAAGAAAATGTAATAAATACAATTTACTCTATTAGACCCGTTAGAATTGCTTTAGCAATTGCCTCTCTTGTACTCCGAACATCTAATTTTCTGAAAATATTTCTTTTATGATAATTTACGGTATTTATGCTTATTCCAAGTTCTTCTGCAATTGCGATATCTTTGTATCCTTTCGTAGCTAATTTTAGAACCTCTAACTGTTTCTCGGTAATCTTAACTTTACTATTGTTTACTTTATTTCCAACCATACTTACATAGTCACTAACAATTTTATATGCTAATAATTCAACAACCACCATCATTTCATCAACCATACTATCTTTTATTGTTGATAAATCTAAATATCCTATTATCTCATCATCAACAATAAGAGGTATAGCAATGCAATACCTCTCTTTAAAAATATTGCAATAATGTTGTTCAGGTTTTAAATAAGCCAGTTGGTTTAGTCTCATCGCTAATGAAATCGCATTTGTACCACAACTCTCTTCCTTAAAAGAAGTTCCTATTTTAAATCCTGTTTTATCAATATTATTATAGATTTCCTTTTCATATACCATTTCCAAAAGGTACCCATCCGCATCGGTTAATAAAAATATGTATCTCTCTTTGATTTTCTTGAAAATACTATTAACGTTTTTTCTAAAAACATTTATAAATTCGTTATTTTCTCTTATTTTTAACCGCAACTCCTGTTTTCCCAAAAATATCAAAGGATTATCTAAGGTCTGTCCTATTCCCATTTCTAAACATCTTTTATGAGAATAAAGCACTTCGTCAAATATTAATTTATTCATATGGCATCACCTTATTAATTCTCACTCTCTGTAATTTTATGGATTTTGCAAACACCTTATCAAACCTACTATTTTCTAACTTAAATCAAAATTTAACATACTTTTCGACCATTTTTTATATTATATCACTTAATTTATAAAATTTGTTGATTTTGGAACGAAAGTGTCGATTTTGGGAACGAAAATGCATTTTTCACCTAGTATTTCCCAATTTACATTGCGTTCTCGGACTGTGTAAAAACAATCAGATTAAATTTGCATAAGTATGATATAATGATAATAAGAAGATGTTTTAAATCGAGGTGTAAAAAATGTTAAAATTTCGTGTTAAGGCAATTACGATGGACGTAGAAGGAAATTTCTCCGTCCTATTGACAGATGAAGAGGAAAAGAAAGTTTTACCTATAGTTATAGGTCCACTAGAAGCTCAAAACATAGCAATACCTCTTCAGGAAATTACACCGCCTCGTCCTTTAACCCCCGACCTTTTAAAATCTGCTATTGAACAACTTGGAGGAAAACCCGAAAAAGTTGTGATTACTGATTTAAAAGATGACACTTATTATGCGGAGCTTTACATAAAACAAGGGGATAGAGTTATAAAATTAGACTCAAGACCCAGTGATGCGATAGCTTTGGCAATGCGCACTGATATACCAATTTTCATAAATGTTCGTTTAGCGGAATTCACCTATGATATGACAGATTTTAAATTTGATGATGGCGATAATTAAAATTCTACTGACCCTTTTAAAAATTAAGAGGGTCAGTAGAATTTTATATAAAAACTGAAAATATTTAATAAACCTTTAAAAAATATAATATTTAGTATACAGTAATTTTGTACTAAGTTCTGTAGCAAGCTGTTCACTCTTTAGATAAAACGGTTGGTTCAATCGTATCACTAATGAAATAGTCATCTTTCATACATAGCTAAACAATACTTTTTAAAAATCATTCCTCAACATCTAAAATGATGATTAC
>JBNAVY010000094.1:0-1224 GCA_049700195.1 Thermoanaerobacteraceae bacterium | reverse complement strand
TACTGCCCCAAGCTATTCCACCAGTTATACCAATGATGGGAAATTATTTAATAACTCTGTTTAAAGAGACACCTTTACTTGCCGCAATCTCTGTTGTTGAACTTTTGCAACAGGCAAAAATTATAGGTTCAGAATATTTTCAATATTTAGAGGTATTTACTTTGGTAGGACTAATATTTTTCATCTTTAGCTATCCTTCTTCTTTATTAGTACAATATTTAGAAATAAAATTTAAAAGTCCTGCAGAAAAAAGAATGTAAAAGGGGAGGTTAACAATGGAAAGTGCAGACCTTATTATAAAGACCGCTAGAAAAAGTAGAGTTCAAAAAAAGGATATAAAACCAGAGATGATTGTCCATGAAGGCACAATAACCAACTTTGACAATCCTTTGGTGAAATATATAAATGTAAAGAAAAATTTTGGGAAATTACAGGTTTTGAAAGGTGTTGACCTTGAAGTAGGTTATGGAGAAAAATTAACTATTATAGGTTCTTCAGGTTCAGGAAAAACAACCCTAATAAGAATGCTTATGACATTAGAAAAACCATCAAGCGGAATTATAGAAATTGAAGGAGAATCCCTATGGACTATACAAAATAATAGCAAAAATCTTCCTGCAGATGAAGCTCACCTTAAAAAAATGAGATCAAAAGTAGGAATGGTTTTTCAGCAATATAACCTGTTTCCTCACATGACAGTTTTAGACAATTGTACTATTGCACCTATAAAAGTAAAAGGAGTGGACCCCGAAGAAGCAAAAGAACAAGCAATTCAAATGTTAAAAAGAGTTAAAATGTCGGACAAAATCAACAACTATCCAAATCAATTATCAGGTGGACAAAAGCAAAGAATTGCCATTGCAAGAGCAGTTTTGATGAGACCTAAAATCCTTTTACTTGATGAGGTTACATCTGCTCTTGACCCAGAAATGGTAGGAGATGTTTTAAATGTCTTAAACGAAATAGCACAAGAAGAAAAAGATATGACTATGATTTTTGTAACCCATGAGTTGGATTTTGCCCGTGAAATATCTGACCGCATAATTTTTATAAACGAAGGATATATTCTAGAGCAGGGAAAACCCGAATCAATCCTCAATGATCCAAAAAGCGAAAGATTGCAAGCTTTCCTATCAAGATTCAAAGAAAACCGCAATTTATAACTCAGACAAAGGGGACGGTTCCGAGACCACTGAAAAACATGCAATATAAAATGTAAAAAAT
>JBNAVY010000093.1:0-2304 GCA_049700195.1 Thermoanaerobacteraceae bacterium | reverse complement strand
ATTAGCAAAGATTGCACCACCTCTTAGGACTAAAAAAGACAATGAAGAACTTTGGGAAGGTCTAAAAAATGGAAGTGTAGATTTTGTTGCAACAGACCATGCACCATATGAAGTAGAAAGTGAAAAAGTAAAAGAAGGATTCAATATTTGGACAGCATATCCAGGTATACCTGGAGTCGAGACAATGGTACCTATTATTGTCAGTGAAGGATATAACAAAGGCAGGATTTCGCTTAGCAAAATGGTTGACATATTATCAACAAATGCTGCTAAACATTATGGTTTATATCCCAAAAAAGGTGCAATGCATATAGGGTCAGATGCTGATTTTACAATTATTGATTTAGATAAAGTCTGGACAATAGATCCTAAAAAACAGGCTTCACTATGCGGATATACACCTTTAGAAGGAATGCAGCTTAAAGGTAAAGTTTCAAAAACAATAATTCGTGGACATTTGGTCTATGAAGATGTAGATGAAAGTGCATTAGCAGAATTAAAAGATTCAGAGATACAAGAGCTAGTTCATGAATATCCAGAAGATTTTAAAGAAAGATTTAAAGAATTATTTAAAGACTATAATAACTTATATAGCAAAGAATATGAAAATAGCTATAGAAAGCAACATCCAGAAGTAGTTTATAACCATATAAGAAATATTAAAGGAATAAAAGTTAAACCTGGTTTTGGAGAATTTGTAAAAAGACATAGTATACAAGTGTTACCAAAGACTATAACCTATTAAAATTAAAAAAATATAGATAAAAAAAATAAAAAAGAGGATTAAATGCCAAGACATGCAATTTTAGTTATAGATATGTTAAACGATTTCGCCAATCCAAAAGGAGCTTTATATTGTCAAGGGTCAGCAAGAATAATTGAAAATTTACAGAAGTTATTAAAATGGGTAAGAGATAGAAGAAATGAAGGTAAGGATGATGTTCAAATAGTTTACATTCAAGAAGCTCACAGACAGAATGATGCAGATTTCAGAGTAAGACCTATTCATGCAATTAAAGGTAGTTGGGGTTCTGAAATAATTGATGAATTAGCACCAGAAAAAGATGAATATATAGTACAAAAAAGAAGACATAGTGGTTTCGCTTATACGGATTTAGATTTATATTTAAGAGAAGAAGATATTGATACTGTTGTTGTTACAGGTGTTTGGACAAATGTATGCGTAAGAAGTACTGCAACAGATGCATTAGCACGTGCTTATAAAGTGATAACTTTAAGTGATGGAACTGATTCTAAAACACCTGAAATGCATAAGCATGGTTTAACTGACCTTAGTTTGTTTACAAAAGTAATGACAATTGAAGAATATATTAAAGCATGGGAGAATGGTCAAGATCCATGGGTTGGTGCAGGAGATCAGGAAAATTTCTATATATGTTTATGTCCTTATTTTCAATATCGATTTTTATTTGCGGATTTTCTTTAATGATATATCTATTGTTTTTGAATTGTCCCCAAATATCTCTTTCAATACTCTTTATCAAATATCCTCACTTTTCTAATTCTTTTATCCCTGACTTGATAGTCCAAGTTTTATCGTTCGTAATGCTTTCTATTTCTTCTATTTTAAATTTGTAATAATATGGCATTGATAGAAAATAGAGCATCAAGCCCAATTCCTTTAGTTTTAAATGCTTTATCAATGTATTATCAACTTAAATAAAATTTACCTTATTCTTGTTTGTTCTGTATATTGTTTTCATTACTTTTTACATCCTTAAAATTTATTTTAAAACTGAATGGTACTTCAAACACGTTAAAATCATAATAGAATTTTTTACCTTCTCTGACTTTCTTTTTTGTTAGATATTTATTTTTTATCAATTCATCTATTGTTTTATTGAATTGTTCTGCTATCATCTGTGTATCTTCTCTATTTTAGAAATATAGAATTAACATTTATTGGATTTTGTTAGTATATATAATAAAATAGCTTTCGATGCTAAGGACAAATTCGGGTCACTAATAAAACAAGTGTTAATAATTGTAGATTTATCACTTATTTCTTTTTTTATTTTTTTCTTCTTAAGATATGAATTGTATATTTTTAAAACCGTATCTTTATCGTCATTACAAAAATTATAAAAATATTTTTCTTTTTTATTATTTTTTTAAATAAAATAATAAAATGTTTATTCCAATTTCTTCAGCATTTAAATATTTAGAAGCATCATTTTTAAATTTTAATACAAACTCAGAATGATAAACTCGATAAATCATTTTTTTCATCTCCTTATTTTTTATGATTTGCCTTAAAAGCACCTCATAGCCCATTTTAATTTT
>JBNAVY010000092.1:0-1706 GCA_049700195.1 Thermoanaerobacteraceae bacterium | reverse complement strand
GCTTAGCTGCAATTTATTGATATGTCTGGCTTTTAGAACATCACAAATTACTCAAAATATTTAACTATTGTATTTAAATTTATAAAATTAGAAGGATTTTAAGTGCATATGTAGAAATAATAAACTTATGGGCATGCAATATAAAATTTTAGATGATGTTTAATAAAACTATACAGGAAGGGGTAGAAAATGGATTATAAAGAATTATTAAAAAAGCTTACTGAGACTTATGCTGTTTCAGGTCATGAAAAAAGTATTTATGATTTACTAGAATCTGAGTTTGAGCCTATTTCAGACGAGATAAAAAAAGATAATTATGGTAATATGATTTTTCGTAAAAAAGGCACTCTTAGTAAATATAAAATAATGTTAGCTGCCCATATGGATGAAATAGGTCTTATGGTAAAAGATATTGATGAGAAGGGATTTATAAAATTTACAACAGTAGGAGGGGTTGATCAGAGGACTCTTCCTTCCCAAGAAGTTATAGTTCATGGTAAAAAGGATCTGTTGGGGGTTATAGGAAGTAAACCACCACATCTTTTATCATCATATGATATGGAAAAATCTATAAAAATTGATGATATGTATGTTGATGTAGGTCTTTCTAAAGAAGAGTTAGAAGATTTAGTTAAGATTGGCGACATAATAACTGTAAAAAGAAATTTTAAAGAGCTTTTAGGCGACTATGTTTCAGGTAAAGCTTTAGATGATAGGGCAGGTATTGTAGTAATGGCGGTTTGTCTTCTTGAACTTAAAAAATTATATCACTATCATGATGTATATGCAGTAGCTACACTCCAGGAAGAAGTAGGAGTAAGAGGTGCTACGACTTCTGCTTATAATTTAGACCCTGATATTGCTATTGCTATTGATGTTACTCATGGGAAAGCAAGAGGGGTTAGTCTGGAGATAGAGTTAGATAAAGGGCCTGCGATTGGTAAAGGACCTAATATGCATCCTGCTGTGTATAAGGGTTTAGTTGAGACAGCTAAAACTTACAATATAAAATATCAGATAGAACCTCTGCCAGGACCATCTGGTACAGATGCATGGGCAATTCAAGTTTCAAGAAAAGGTGTGCCAACGGGACTTATTTCAATTCCATTAAGATATATGCATACATCTGTAGAAACAGGGAACATAAAGGATATTATAGATAGTGGCAGATTGTTAGCTTATTATATTGCTAATCTTCCTGAAGAATTGGAGGGAGAATTATGTTATTGAAAGAATTAACAGAAATCATGGGTGCTTCAGGTGATGAAAAACCTATTAGAGATAAAATTAAAAATATAATCAAGCCTTATGTTGATGATATGTATGTTGATAATATGGGTAATTTAATTGCATGTAAGAAAGGGAAAAAAGATAAACCCAAAATAATGCTTGCAGCTCATATGGATGAGGTAGGACTTATGGTAAAATCCATTAATGAAGATGGAACTTTGAGTTTTTTCCCTGTAGGTGGTGTGGATAATAGAATACTTGTTGCAAAACTAGTAAAAGTAGGGGAAAAAGGTATAAATGGTGTAATAGGGGCAAAACCAATACACCTTCAAAAAAGAGATGAGCAAGAAAAGCCTCTTGATTATGATTCGTTATACATTGACATTGGTGCAAAAAATAAAGAAGAAGCAGAAAAATATGTATCTTTAGGTGATTATATTTATTTTGATTCAAATTTTGAATTGATAGGTAATGGC
>JBNAVY010000091.1:0-8585 GCA_049700195.1 Thermoanaerobacteraceae bacterium | reverse complement strand
TATCGGTAATATACTGAGGGAGAATGAACTGTTTTTTCTATATAATACGGACAGCGAGTTTAGAAGTATTTCATACGATTGTTATACCAAACTTATTAAGAAACTGCCATTTCTCAAGGATCAGACTGAAATGCTTTTCCTTTTTATCAAAGATTATCATCGGGTTCAAAGTCAAAAACATTTCGAGTTTGGAGTGCCGACAATTACCGAAGAAATTAGTGATTGGATCAATAAGACATGGGCAAAACATCAGGTTAATCTTCTTGCCTTTGCATATGATTGGATAAATAATTTTTATGATAATGAGGAAATTTGGCCTTCGACACATAGAAAGAAGAGTCCATATACTTGGAGAAAGTATGACTACGACTATAAGCAAAAAAGTAATCTCTTTAATATTGATTCACTATACAGAAGAATGCCAAAAAAGCCCTTTATAAAAGGCAGAAAGCAAGAATTTGAAATTCTGTTTATGTATTATTGGCTTCATGATATGGTAGGCGATGACGAAGGATATTGGCAGCAATATTTAGAGACTGTCTTGCCAGCCTTAAAAAAAGAATAGAGTATTTAGCAGGGGGAATTTAGGTTTATATGAAATCCGTTTTATTGGGAAATGGAATTAACATTCAATTTGGTGGTAAAGCTTATTCAAATGATTTTATTATGAAGAGGATAATATTCAATGCAAGATCTAATAGATACGATCCGCTATTTGGAGGCTTAATTTCCGGAAAAGAAATTGAGAGAATCTTTAGAGCGTTTGTAGACATTGCAAACAAAACACTAAACGGTGATTACGATGGGGTCGGAAATGCCGATGACCAAGAAGCCATCAAAGATTTTAAGAGCAGATATATTGCCCCTATCTTGAAATACTATGAGATTATGCTTGAGGATTGGTTTCTATTAATAAGGTTATTCTTTATTACGAATGCAGACATTAAAGATCAGTGGCAGTCAGTTAAGCAAGGGTTTGAGCGAATGATTCTTGATGCAATATATAATGAAGGGCTGCTCAACAATGTTCATCAACGTATGAATAAAAAGGTAAAAAAGTATTTAAAGAGCTTCGATTATATTTTTTCTCTCAATTACGATCGTAATATAGAAGCGCTAACAGGAAGAGAGGTGTTTCATCTGCACGGAGATTATTCTTCTCTTGCTGATAGTGAAGACCCGGGTACTATCCAAGGATATATCCGCCATCAGGCAGGAGAACCGACGATTGTCATTGAGGAATTTCGTCATTGCTTTTGCAATGCGCTTCTTGACTATAGTGGTGAACTCAAATTTAAACGAGCATCAGATATTATAAAGTGTACAAACGAAATGAATCGTTGGCTTGAACTATCAAGGCGTAATGTAGATGAATTTAAAAAACAGATAGCGGCTCTGAAAGAAAAGGATAAGAATGCCTATCAGTATGTTATTACATATATTCATAACCCCACGCTTCGAGTTGGCACAGATTATCATTTTGAGAAGCTGTCAAATTTAGAAGGTGAATTGCATATCATTGGGCTATCTCCAAACAATGACAGCCATATATTTAAATGTATAAATGAAAGCAAATTAGATAAGGTTTGTTTTTACTATTATTCTGAAAAAGATAAAAATGTTTCTATTAACAAACCTTATAAGCTTCTGAATGTTGAAGATTTATGGAAATCTTTAGATGCTGAAAAGAAAAAATACAATTGTTCATATCCGATACCGGATGATCCAATGGTTGATAAGTTCATTGAGGTGTTCAATGCATTATCGTTTGACCCAATCCCAAAAGAGAAGATTATCGACGAAGTAAATTCCATTCCTCAATTTAAGGTGGACCAACTTTGTGCAATGGTAAGAAAAGAACTGGAAGAACAAAAAGAACGAGGCAATCCTAAAAATGAAGACGAGTTGATACGGGGCTTTAATGAAATCAGCCGAATCGGGTTACGTGAAGGGGTATTACCTTCAGCTCTGTTTATGCTGTACACAATGAATGCTAAAAAATACAAGGATTAAAATTTTAATTTCTTTTATATTATTGATATGTTCCCGTATACCTCGGATTTTCAAAAAACAGCTAAAAACCCATTGATATGTTCCCGTAAACGTAAGGTTCAAATAATCAGCCCAAGACATCAATCCAAGCGGCTCGTTCCATATAGAATGTGTAGTTTTGATGACAAGGGTAAATAATAAGTAAGTGAATGAAAAACATCTTGAATACAGGGTTTTCCGGTGATTTGCCGCCCGCCGAAAATGTGCTTTTCGGCGGCGGAGATGCCGGGAAACCCTGTATTTTTATGTGTGTGATTGTTCACAGAAACACATCTACATCCTTTCGGGGCGGCTTCCGACGGGTGGGGTTGTGTAGACGGAAAAGACGGGGGTTGATTGTTGGAGGGAACATGTCAAAAATTTTAATGGTTTGAAAAGAGAAAAAATGTAAACCAATTTATCCGTTTTGGCTTGATATTATTCGTTTAGACGTATATAATATGAATTGCTAATAATTGTATGTTTGGGTGAATGTATGGTAACTGATTACATGTCTGTTAATGAAGCTTCAAAAAAGTGGGGCATTTCCGTCAGGTGCATACAAAAGCTGTGTGCGGAAAACAGAATAGACGGCGCTGTGCGTTTCAGCCGTGTATGGGCAATACCGAGAGACGCCCAAAAACCCATTGATGGCAGACTTAAGTCACAAAGGAAGATGAAACAAAATAGAGCATGAAAAATGCGGGAGGTGACAAAATGCTTCCAATATATCTGGCGATGCTTGACGGCGAAGAGGATAAAAATAAATTTGAATTGCTTTATGTTACATACAGGAAGCTTATGTTCTATGTCGCCAACCGCATCCTAAATGATGAACGGCTCGCAGAGGACGCTGTACATCAGACGTTTTTGAAAATTCTTGAGAATTTCGATAAAGTGGGGGAAATTTCCTGTCACAAAAGCCTCTTTTGATTTGTTTTATTTAATGAGAACAAAAATCAAAGGATGTTTTTTCTATGTCAAAGAAAAAGTTTTTATCCGCAGCATTGGGCATGCTACTTCTTCTGACCGTGTCAGCGCCGACAGTGTTGGCCGCAGGAGAAGCAAATGCAGCACCGGAGTCAATAGTGTCCATTCAGTATGTTTACATCAACCAGGCAAGCACCTCACTCACTATTTCATCAAGCGGAACGGCCAATGTGTATGGGTATGTGCAAAAAACACCGGCCGGGAAAAACATTTATCTCTCGTCTACTTTGCAGCGTTATTCTAACGGATCATGGACAGATGTGAAAAGCTGGTCTAAATCATCAACATCTTCGTCGGCATCCATCCTCGAAACATATCAGGTGTCCAGCGGGACTTACAGGGTTGAGACGTATTACTATGTATCCGGCGACGGCGGATACGAGTCGGGCACGATTTACAGTAAGACTGTAACTTATTAGAACAATGATATCGTTTTGTTGATAAAATTTAAATCTATTTAAATAAAAATTAAAGAGGAGATATTACCATGAAAAATATTTTTAAGAAAGTATCATTACTTTTATTAGTAAGCTTTTTGGTGATTTCATTTCTTTCATCAGCAACTTACGCAATTGAAAACACAGGAGCAAAAGATCTAAAGCAAGACATAAGTAAAACAAAAAATATAGAAAAGATTTATAATATTGGTCAGTATAAAGAAATTGGCGATTATCTCTATAACTACTTCAATAATCTGTATAAGATATTGGAGACTGGGAATATATCAAATTTCAAGCAATCTTCATCTGATATCAATACTTATATAATTATTAAAGACTTAGAGTATAAAAGTAATCTGTACAATATATTCCATAATGGCATTAAAGATATATCAGTAGATCAATTTATTATTAAAGAAGTTAAGGAAAACACTGATGACATTGACGTTATTGTTTATGTTAATGTATCTTATGTTTTTAATAAAAATGAAAATAGTTCAATGGGCGCTCTATATAAAGTTAAATTAAGGAAAGGAAACAACGATGTTGCTGTTATTGGAATAGATACTACAAGTATTGACATCCAAATAGTAAAAGATACTATAAAAGCTAAAATGTCCAGTATTAATAACAGCATCAATGGTAATTTAGAAGAACTCAAGATTGTTGATGATTTATATAGCAAGCGAAATGAAAAATTACCGGAAGAAAAGCAAAAAGCTGATAATGCTGCCAAGTTAAATACATCTTTGAATCTAGGAAATGTTGTTGTAAACAGTTCCTCTCTAAGTACAACATCGGTTAATGTAAGTTATACAGCATCAGATTCCCGTTATTATGGTTGGTGGTTTGGAGATCATTACGAGAACTACATATTCAAAAGAGCAAGTCTTGATTGCACTAATTTTGCTTCACAATGTATTTGGAGCGGATATGGCGGTTGCAGTGGTTATGATATTTCTGACATTGGATATGATTCAAGTTATTATAATAATTCAACTGCGCAAGCGTTAAGAGCAAGGGTGGCTAATAATTATAGGCAAACAAGTCAATGGTATGGTAGAAATTATGATTCACCATATGGTGACCCTATAACAAACTTTTGTAGCGTATCAAATCTTTGGAATTATGCCACTTCAAATACTGGTAACGGTCCTAAAGCTGACGGATATAATAATAATTCAGTATATACAAATTTAAGCACTCCTATGAAACAGGGTGATATTCTGCAATTTTACAATCCCGATACTCAGACATGGTATCATTCTGTTATAGTTGTTACTACAACTGATTATACAGTTTCACAATACACAAATGTAAGAGTGGCACAGCATGAAAGTGAATACTACTGGAGACCTCTAGATGAATTAATTCAATATTTTGGAGGAAGCACATGTAAAATGAGACTATTAAGACCCAAAAGTACTACTTTTGCTTCCTAATCCACTTATTTTTCATATGTTAGGATTATATGCCGTATAGTTATAGTTAATCGACCAAAATATGTATCGTAGGGGTATCTAATAACGCTAGATACTCCTACAATATTAATATATTATAATTACAAAATTAACTGTTAAGGAGGGCAATTATAATGTATAAAATGTGTAAGAGCTTATTTATTTTTATTACTTTGTTGATTGTATTATCTGGATGTGCTTCAGTTAATAAAAATAATAATGTTTCTAATGGTAAAACGGAAAGTAGTGAATTTATTAACTACAATATTGGAAGGAATCCCAATATGTTTATTATGAATTACAAGGGGGATACAATATATTATAAATCTTTTGTCACGGTAAATAATGAAAGATTGTACCAAGGTTTATACTCAAAAAAGATTGACGGAAAAGGAAGAAAGTTACTATATAATGATTTCGAAGGCTTTTTGAATGTATATAATGATTTATTGTACTTTACAGATACAAAAGGACAATTAGTTGAATTAAATATGGCTTCTCTTAAAGCAAACATTATTGATGGCAATGATAAATACCATATTTACGGTCCTTTGGTTATAAACGATATACTGTTTTATAATAGAATTGATAACAACGATAAATGTGATCTGATAGCATATTACATTAAAGAAAAAAAGGCTATTGAGGTTGCACAAGATATTTATTGGAGATTTCTAAGCAATTATAAGGATAATATATGTTTCCTTGATAAAAATAAAAATATAAATATTTGGAATGCAACTTCCAAAGAAATTACTTCATATGGTTTTTTTAATATGGAAATATTACAAATGTTGAATGATGGAAGTGTAATAGGTTATAAAAACAAAAGTTATATAAGGAGTTTAAATGGAGAGACATCTGTATTATTTGAAATAGAAAATATGTTTAATTCCATAATAATTGATAACTTCATATACGTTTCTACTGTTGATAAACATAATTATACACAAATATTTAGATATTCATTAAAAACCAATAAATTGGATAAAATTGCAAGTACAGATTTCCCGTTAATAGGGTACTGTGGCAAATACTTATTCTGTTCTTCAGATTCCGGTATGGGTGATCTTTTAATTGTTAACACAGATAATGGAGAAATTAAAACTTTTGATGATAGGTTTAATTGACGACATTTGTTTTAATTAAACGTATTAACATAAATCATTGCAGAAGATTGATTGGAAAAGTTGGACATAACTATAAAAAAGGAGTAGATAAAAAGTGAATTACCGGATAAACAAGATAAGAAATATAATGTTTAGTTTACTTATAGTATTTGCTCTTTCTAATATGACTGCATGTCAAAAGGCAAATAACAAAGTGTCTGACACTGTCGTGAGCAAGCCTTCAACAACAAGGGATGCGTTTCATGAAAAAACCCAATCTGAAAATTACTTTGACTGGAAGAATGGTGTTAAAACAAAAGATATATTAGATTATTTAAATGTACCAATCGAGGAAAGAAAAAAAGAGATGGAATCCATATCTTCCATTTTTGATAAAGGCCATACAATATATTTTAAAACAAAAAATGGAAATCATAAAGCGTCAATAAGCGATAAACGAGTCGAAACCGTTAATCACTATGGGAGAGCCTTGGATAGAAGATATACATATATTCACGGCTTTTTGTTTTATGATACTATTGAAAATAGAGAAATTAATGTAACAAATATAGTTGATTTAAAAGACTATGAAACCGATCATGTTAATGGTCTTGAAGTTGACTACTGTCAAAATAAAGTATTAATTTCTCTCCATAGTAAAAATGTAAATAAAGATATGACAACCTGAGGTACATACTTGGAGACTGCTTTCCCAACATATCTGCTTTTTGATTTACAGGATTATACATATGAGTTTATAAAGCTTTCAAAAATTGTTTACGATAAAAACAATGCTGATACTAGTGCAGATGCAATATTAATTGACAGTAACAAGATTCTCATATCATATAAAGACCGGAAAGTTTCAAAATGCAAGGCACTAATTTATGATTTAAGTATAAAAAAAGTTATTGAAGAATACGATTTAGATTGGAATTTTAAAATAGCTCACAGGATTGCAGATTGTGTTGTGTCGCCTGATGGGAAGTATCTTCTATATCACGAGTCGGGGCAAACACCAGTTGAATTGTTTTTGTATGATATCGAAAAACGCAAAGAATATAATGTGGTTGACCATGAAACTGAAAGAGAAGAAATTTATACTTTCTATAATTGGGACAGTGAAAATATTTTCTTTTATGGAGTATATAGCATTCCTATGGTTGAATGTATGGTCTATATGAGAAAATTAGATGAAGTTCAATGAAACCATGCTTTAAAACCATATTTACGTATGAGGAAGGAGAATAAAAATTGTTGTTGTTTTGAGCCACATATAAAGAAATATGTTTGATTTCCTCTTATCTTGAAAAATCAGGAAGTGCGAGTTATACTTATTCTGCCAGTATCCAGTAGTTTTATAAGGGTTATGAGAAGAAAATCTCATAACCCCTTGCGACTTTATTTTATAACAACAGATTGGGAGGGAGGAGTTATTGTGAAAAAATTATATTCTTTTTTTCTAATTATTACAGCATTAATAGTAAGCGCTTGCGCGTGCTCTTTTCAAGATATTTCTACTATAAAAAACAAAAATCCAATACAAAAAACTAGTGACATAAATAAAACTGAAAAATTATCTACTGAGATACCTGTATCTTTGCAATCTATACCACAGGAGAAAATTGCCTTTTGTTTATTGGAAATTGATACTTGGAATATTCCTGAGGAAGATTTAACAGGTAAATTGAAACCATATAATGGATATTTTCTTGATTCAGATAATGATACTCTTTATTTATTCCATGATTATATAAGTAAAGATGATAAAATGCTTTGTGCTTTTAGGTGTAATGAATCAAAACTTATTTATAAAAGCGAGGATTCCATTTTAACCATTGAACAAAGATTTAGCTGTCAAATAAATAATGAATTGACCCATGTCCGAATTCCAGCTTTAGATAAGATTTCTTTGGAGCTTTTGGAAAATGAGATATTAAAGGTAAAGTACTCCAACCAAGAAAAAATAATAAACAAAAATAATTCATTAACTGACGAATTGCCACTGATAATCGATGATAAAGAATATAAGATAAAGATTACAATAAAGAACTTTGGCTTAATAGATAAAACTCAGATAAAAACTCGACATTCATCTCCAGTTGAACCCACAGAGACTACGGTTGACAACACTCATACGGCATCTACACCGTCTCCGACACAAAGCGGCAAAACTGAAACTTTTAATTATGGCGGACTCAAGCTCGAAGTAACAAATGTACGTGAAATTAAGGCCGAGAGCAAAACTGACGACATGGGCAAGCCTTGGGAATATAAGGTGTTTATTTGCGATCCAGGCGCAAGAGCAACAATTCTTGACGCCGATATGAGCGATCCAAGTTTAAATGCAGATGGCAAGACTCATGCAAATTGGGCCATTATGTCGGCTTCAGGCGAAAGGACGGATATTATTGACGGCATGCAGCCATTTGACATTTCAAGCAACGTGGTTTGTATTTATGACCCTGAATCAAGCTTGACCGTGTTAAAGTTTGAGATGTATGTTATTGTCAATAAAAATTCCCCACTTATGGGAAAGATTTTTCCCCACCTAA
>JBNAVY010000090.1:0-1341 GCA_049700195.1 Thermoanaerobacteraceae bacterium | reverse complement strand
TTTATTAAATTTTTGTGCTCTATTAATTCGCTAATTTTGTCTCCATTATCATTAGATTTATTTTTATCATATTCCTATTTCTCTTGCTATTGCTGATTTTGAATAGCTATTTTTGAGCATTTCTCGTACTTTGTTAATTTTTTCTTGTTTCCTTGCAACAGTTTCTTTGTGCTTTTTTATTATTTTTGTTTGAAACAGGTTTTCTCTTTCTTTATCTGTCATATTTATTAGCTTATCAAATGTGCGTGAATCTAAGTTTAATTTTTTGCATATGTATGATTTTTTATAACCTTCTATTAGAAGAAGGTTTATTTTTTCATATTTTTCTTTTAAGGTAAGCTTCTTATTAATAATTGTGTAATTTTCCATTATATCTGTTTCATCAGCATTTTTCATTGGAATGAAAGGTAAAGGCACGGAAACTTTTTGATTTAATGTTTTCATAATATAGTCTTTGCAATACTGTGTAAGATTTTTAATAATATGAAACCTGTAAATTATTTGTATCTCATCAGGATGTGCCTCTTTTATTGCATTGCGGTATGAAATAGAAACATCTCTAGAAACTGTTTTTATATTAGGAAATATTTTTAGCCATTCTGTAACATCAACATAATCTCTTGAATTAATCATGTCAAATATTTCATGAGTAGATATGTCTATCATTATTGTTCCATAAGTTTCTCGCTTTTTTGTAGCAAAATCATCAATGCAAACAGCTGTAACAGCGTCCTTATCAATAATTAGGCCTTCTTTTTTTTAAGAGATTGCAAATGTTACTTTTACATACTTTCGCAATGTTTTTACTTAGCAAAAAAGAAGCTGTTATTGAACTTACATTAAGAGATATATTTAGGATTTCTTCTTCAAGCCGTTTGGTCTTTTTACCTTTAAAAGGTAAAAACTCATAAGATTCTGCAAAAGTAGTATGTGGACAATCAGGATTAGTACAAAACATTTTTTTATTATTAAGAATAACTATAACTTTCTTGCCTTGTATCGGCAGATCTTGAAATCTTCTTTTATAATGTGAATGAACTTTTGTAGATGTTTGACCACAGAAAGGACATTTTAATTCTTTTCTATTTGATTTCACTTTGATATATAGTATCATCAATTATTTCATGGTTTTTATATTCAAAATTTTTTATCCAGCATCTTAATAAATTCGAGTCCTCTTTTCTAATTTTCTCACTATTCTATTATATTTGTATTTATTAGATTTCAACTAACTATGAAAAAAACTGAATTTTTATTGACAATAACAGAAATAACAGAATATATTAAAGTGGAATTAAATACAGATAAATTGAAATATAATATCTGAAATGTATAAATTAA
>JBNAVY010000089.1:0-4020 GCA_049700195.1 Thermoanaerobacteraceae bacterium | reverse complement strand
GTTAAAATATTTTACACATTTTCATTCTGGTTTGACACAGAATAATGAATGGCCTTGTTTTAGGTGGAAAAGTGATGAAGTCGGGAGGATTTTAGAATGTACCACAAAGAAATCTATTTACAATAAGTTCTTTCCACAGCCAACTGGAGGAAAAAGATGAACAGTATCACTGTTTTTTAAAATAGTGTTTAGTTTGTCCAGGTGAAGTATGTTAACACCATTTACCAATATCATAGCACCTTTGATAACTTCTCCTTCTTCTACAAGCTTTTCTTTAATAACTGGGCTAAATTGATTAGACAGCTTATCTAAAAGCTCTTTTACACTTATTGAATCTATATCAAGTATTATTTCTATGTTGTTAGTTATTTTTCTTAAAACTGCGTAAAATCTAATTTTCATAATTGATTGTCTCCTTTTTTAAAATTTGTTTTTATTATTTCTAGTCCTCTGATTCAAATTTTGATATTATTTTGTTTTAGAGAGCAAGGATTTAAATTGATGCCTCTTACAACATGCCCACGAGAATTGCTTTCTAAAAGGACCATGCCAGAATAATCAACACTTATTGTAAATATTTTTTGTAAAGGCATTTCAAATATACTTGCTAAAATTACTCTAATTACGCCAATATGGGTTACTATGAGAATTTTATCGTTTTTTAAGGCTTTTGAAATAACATTTTGAAATTCTTTCATTACTCTATTTTGCAGATCTCTAAAACTTTCTCCATTAGGAGGACTGTAATTAGCTAAATCAGCTCCTCGTTGGTTGTATTCGTTGGTAAGTTTTTGTCTAACGTAATCCATTGGCAGACCTTCCCAATCGCCTAGGCTAATTTCACGAAATGCTGGATT
The DNA here is from genome assembly GCA_049700195.1 of Thermoanaerobacteraceae bacterium. Classification (GTDB taxonomy): domain Bacteria; phylum Bacillota; class Thermoanaerobacteria; order Thermoanaerobacterales; family Thermoanaerobacteraceae; genus JBNAVY01. The sequence continues at coordinate 3,163 of JBNAVY010000089.1, read as the reverse complement.
TTCTTCTATATTGTGTTTTTCACTAAATATATTATACACTGTTTGTTTTGATCTTGTAAGGTCGCTAGTTATAATACGTGTTAAATATTGCCTTTTAAAAAAATTTCTCCATTCTTGAGCTTGCATTTCACCTTTTTCGCTTAGTGGTAAATCAATCTGACCTATGTATTTTCCACTGTTATTATTTACAGGTTCAGCGTGGCGTAGCAAATAAATTATCATTTAATATTGTATCCTATACTACTTAATAGAGAATTTATAGACATACCTATCTGTTTTTCTATACGTTCTTTTGATTTCAAAGCACATTTCAGCTTATTTTCTATAGAACACTTAATCTCTGTATCTTTTTCATATTTTTCTATTTTTAAATGATATCTTTTTTCTATATCTATAAAACTCTCCTCTAAAGTATATTTATCTGCTATAAAAACAATTTCTGCAGGAGTAATCGGATCACTGTCTTTTATACACATATCCATATGGTTGTGTATCGCATCAGCTACCTCAATAAAACCAAGATCATTCAAAATTTTGGCACCTTTTACATCATGATTTTCTTCATAACGCACAATATCATGAAGCAATCCAGCGGCCTTAACTATATCTGGATTGATATTTAAACCTTTTTCATTTAAACTTTTTGCTATAGTTTCTGCAAGCAAAGCAACTAATTTTGAGTGAGTTTTTATTTTATGGCTTACTGAGTAATATTGTAAAAGTGCAAAACATTCTTTTAGGTTTGGAACACTCAGATAATTTATAGAATTTTTTATTATTTCGTAATCTTGAGGTGTATCTACATCCAAGAGCATATATTCGTTAGGTGTAAATACTTCAACAATATGAGTCTTATAGTTTTCTAAAAAACCTTGTAATCCATTTTTGCCATCCCATGAAAGCAGCTTTTCTGCAACACTGGAAGGAAAAAGCGGAGGATGACCTCTTTGATTTTCAAAAGTAGGTATAATAATTCGAGATCTGTCGTTAAGCCAAGTTTCTAAAACTAGTTTCAAAGTACAATTACGTATTAAGGGAATATCAACTGGCAGAACAAAAAAAGCATCACACATAGAAGCTATATGTTTTACTCCAAGACATACAGAGGAAAACATTCCTCTTGATGGATCAGGGTTGTGAATTTCCATTACTTGTTCGCTAGAAATGACTCTATGTATTTCTTCAGTATTATAACCTGTAACTACAACTATTTTATCAATACCAAAATCATGAAAAAGATTTATTTCTTCCTCTATAAAAGTTTTGTTATTTATAGGCAGCAGAGCTTTATTTTTGCCCATTCTAGATGATTGACCTGCTGCTAGTATTATCGCTCCAATATTTGAGCTTTTTATGTTTTTTTGATCAAATAAAGTTAAATCATTCATATTTTAAAATACAAAATTTACTAAGCTATTTATCCTCCAATATTAGAGAATGGTTGGTGTATGTTGTTGTCTAAAAGTTTGTGTTGACGAGGTTTTATTTTAATTGATTGAATTAAAGTAAAAACTATGTATGTAGTGTTTTCTAACATATAATACTTGCTTAGCACATTTGTTTTATAATATGTTGTGGGCTTTAGAATATGGTGTTTTTCGATGATAGTTTTTACTTCATCAATTGAAACAAAGTTTTGCTTAAAGCCTTTGTTATAATCCGAAGGCATATATTCAATAAAGCGTATTTTGTAATTTCTAGTTAATGCAAATTTTAAAAGGTTTTCAATCCATTCCAGGTTATAGTTTCGCATAACAACGGTATTAATCTTGGTGTTTGCAAATCTTGCTGCATCTAGCGCGTCAAAACCCCTTATAACATCTTTGATGTTGTCAAATCTTGTAATTTGTTTGAACTTTTGCGGGTCGAGAGTATCAAGACTTACTGTAACTCTAGAAAGTCCTGCGTTTTTTAAATGATTTACATAAAGAGTTAGTAAACTACCATTGGTTGTTAACGAAATATCTTTAAAACCTATTTTAGATAACATTTCAACTAATTTAAAAATGTGTTTTCTTATTAGCGGTTCGCCTCCGGTTAGTTTTATTTTTTTTACTCCTAGATCATAAGATGCTTTCGCACAAACTGCAATCTCTTCGTAAGTCAATATCTCACTCATAAAATGGAACACCTTATGATGGCATACAATAAAGGCATCTATAATTACATCTATTAGTTACAGATATTCTTAAGTAATCAATCTTTCTGTCAAATGGGTCTATAAATTGTGTCATTTATACCTATTTTAATATTAAATTGTGTTTTTCAACACCAATTCTATGTTTTTTAAACTCAAAAAACAATAGTTTTTATATTTCAAATACACTGCCAACGCTTGCAAAGAAAAATCTATCTTTGAGCTTGTTGTATAATTTTGCTCCAACTTCTAAACCTGTGCAATGTGAAGCACCTAGTTTCTGTATATTGTATTTTTCTATCACTTCAAGTACGCTATTAATATGCTCTTGTGATGCAAAACCTAAATGTGTGCCGCCTATTACAGCATAAATTTCTTTTTTGCCCGTTTTATTTATGAAGTGATTTAAAATATTGATGATACCAGCATGAGCACAGCCTAGTATAATAACAAGACCCTTTGAAGTTTCTATGGCCAAAGAGAAATCATCCCATATCTCATCTTGTATTAACTCGCCATTGTTTATAACTTTCATTTCTTTATCAATTTTTTCAAATTCTGTTTTACGTTCAACTTCTCCGGATGAAAAAATACCTTTTTCTATTTCTTTAAATTCTTTATGAAAAACAAATTTAACACCAAGGCTTTCTAGATAAGCTTTACTAAACGGTATCCCTATATATCTTTTTATTTGACCTATAGACCAATATCTATTAGAAAAAATGTCTGGATGTCCAAATGTCTCAATTGGAGATTTAAATTTCAAAAGATCGACAATGCCACCTGTATGGTCGTAATGTCCGTGAGATATATACAAAAACTTTATGGTGGATAGGTCCTTTTTTAAAGCAATCGAATTATTCAACAATGCTTTGCCTTGTCCAGTATCAAATAAAAAGTTAAAATTAGGCGTTTCTACAAAAGCACTAAAACCGTGCTCTCCGATAACATCAAATGGTACTACTACACTATTTTCTGCTAAAATAGTAATTCTTAACTCCATATTATTCTCCTCCATTTATAATT
>JBNAVY010000088.1:0-7653 GCA_049700195.1 Thermoanaerobacteraceae bacterium | reverse complement strand
GAAACAGAAGCAGAAATTATAAATGGACGTACCTTGGTTCCAATCCGCTTTATATCAGAAACTCTTGGGGAAAGAGTTAATTATGATAAAGATACACAAGATATAGATATAGAAGAAGATTTAGACAATGAAAATACAGTATCAGAAGATGTTTATAAAGATTTGGATGAAACTGTAACAGATAGTGTTTATAAAGGCGTTACAGATATAGTAGTGAGTGATTAATTACATAATGCTAAGCCAGAATTAAATTTTGGCTTAGCATTTTATAATTTGGGATTTATATTGACATATTTAATAAAAAAGGTATAATAAAATTATGAACATAAGACCATAATATATATATAGGAGGTGTTACTTATGCCAAGATATGATGGAACCGGACCAACAGGTGCAGGGCCAATGACTGGAAGAGGACTAGGATTTTGTATGGGTTATTTATCACCCTATTATAGAAGTCGTGCAGGAAGATTTTTATTAAGAACAGTTGGCTATGGATTAGGACTTGGACTCATGTGGGGTGCCGGAAGAGGATTAAGGCGCGGATATTATCGATACCCAAGTCGAAGTATTGTTGGAAATATATTCAACTTGTTTAGAAGATAAAAATATTTTTGAATGGAGTTTATTTCTATGAAAGATAAAATTGGGTTGGTTCTTAATTATACTGGAAATGGAAAGGGTAAAACTACTGCCGCTTTGGGATTAGCTTTAAGAGCAATTGGACATAATCAAAAAGTTTTTATGATACAATTTATGAAAGGAAGTCCTGAATACGGTGAGATAAAGGCTGCAAAATTTCTTACTGGTTTTACCATTGTCCAAAAAGGTACCAACGAATTTGTTAAAAAGAATGCGCCTCTTCCTATAGATCTGAAATTAGCAAAGGAAGGTCTAATTCTTGCAGAAGAAGTTTTAAAAAGCAAAGAATATGATTTAGTAATACTTGATGAAATAAATGTAGCTGTAGATTATGGGCTTATAGATGAAAATGAGGTTTTAAATCTAATTGATTTAAAGCCCAAATGGGTTACACTAGTATTAACAGGACGGTATGCACACGAGAAAATTCTTGAGAAAGCTGATATGATAAGTGAAGTAAAGGAAATTGCACACCATTACCAAAAAGGAATTTTAGCACAAGAAGGTATAGAATATTAAAAAACAGATAAGAGTTATTTCTCTTATCTGTTTTTTAATATTCTAATAATAATTTAATTTTTAATGGCTTGAAGAGTTGAATATATAAATATATAATATATAGTAATATTAATTGATTTGAGGGATATATTATGACTTTTAATAAAGGCTTTTTAATAAATCTTATTTTAATAATACTTTTTATATCAGGTCTAATATTGTCTATGTCATATTTTGGTAAAAGTATAACGACAATTATGAGCAGTCCTGATAAATTTAGAGAGTGGATATACAGCTTTGGAAGACTAGGGATTATAGTTTTTATAGGGATACAGATTTTACAGGTAATAGTATTTGCTATTCCGGGAGAAATAGTGCAGGTAGGAGGGGGATATCTTTTTGGTACTTTTTTTGGAACTTTGTATTCTGTCATAGGCATTACTATAGGATCATTGATATGCTTTTTAATAGCAAGAGTGCTAGGTTACAATTTTATAAGATCTATTGTTTCTGATGAAAATATAAAAAAATTTGATTATCTAATAAATAATCCTAAAGGTGAAATTATACTTTTTTTATTATTTTTTATTCCGGGTATGCCTAAAGATATTTTATCATATATAGCAGGGATAACCCCTGTAAGATTTTATAACTTTTTTATTATAACAATGTTTGCCAGGTTTCCAGGTATTCTTTTTTCATCATATATAGGTGAAAATCTCGGTAGTAAAAATTATTTTATAGCAGGAGTTGTTGCGATTATAACATTTTTATTATTTTTAATAGGATTATATAAAAAAAATATTATATTGGATAAGTTGAAAAAAATTTAAAAATAATTAAATAAATAAATTAAATATTAATATTTTTACATAGTTAATTATATATATTACAAAAAATAAAATTTCATAAATAAATAGGGATATGATATAATGTTAATATATAATAAATTCAGGGGGGATTTTATGTATTTATTAAAAAATGGTAAAGTTTTAACAATGGAAGGTAATACATATGAAAAAGGAGATATCTTAATTGAAAACGGAAAAATAAAAGATGTTGGAGTTGATCTTATAGCACCTCTTGATGCTGAAGTAATAAATATAGAGGGTTTGACTGTTATTCCAGGCATGATTGACGCACACTGTCATCTTGGCATGTGGGAAAATGCAATGGGATTTGAAGGAGCCGATGGCAATGAAGCTACAGACCCTGTAACACCACAAATGAGAGCTATTGATGGTATAAATCCAATGGATAAATATTTTGAAGAAGCATATCAGGCGGGGGTGACTACTGCTGTTACTGGGCCAGGTAGTGCTAATGTTATTGGAGGACAGTTTGCAGCGATAAAAACATATGGTAAGAGAATTGACAATATGATAATAAAAGAACCTGTGGCAATAAAAATTGCTTTTGGTGAAAACCCAAAATCTGTATATCATGAACAGCATAAAATGCCTTCGACTAGAATGGCTGTTGCTGCACTTTTAAGACAAGAACTAATAAAAGCTCAAGAATATATGGAGAAGATGGAAAAAGCAGGCTCTGATCCTGATAAAAAGCCAGAAAGAGACTTAGGATTAGAGGCCATGGTTAAGGTATTAAAACGAGAAATTCCTTTAAAAGCTCATGCACATAGAGCAGATGATATTTTTACAGCTATTAGGATAGCAAAAGAATTTAATGTAGATATTACTCTTGATCACTGTACAGAGGGTCATCTTATCGCAGATGAACTTGTTAAAGAAAATGCAAAAGTTATAGTTGGGCCGTCCTTATCTGAAAGGTCAAAAATAGAATTGCTTAATTTAACCTTTAAAACACCTGGTATATTATCAAGAGCAGGGCTTTTAGTAGCTATAATGACAGATCATCCTGTTATTCCCCTTAACTATCTGTCTCTTTGCGCCGCTTTAGCTGTAAAAGACGGTATGGAGGAGATGGAAGCTTTAAAAGCAGTTACAATAAATCCTGCCAAAATAATTGGTATTGATGACAGAGTAGGAAGTTTAAAGAATGGTAAAGATGCTGATATTGTTGTCTACGATGGTTTTCCTCTAGATATAAAATCAAAAGTTAAATATGTATTTATAAATGGTGAGATTGTTTATAAAAACTAAAAATACAGCTTATTATACTTAAATTTATTTGTATAGTTGATTTTTACATTTGTTTATTAAAAAAATTTTTATAAAAAGTAAAAATTATTTATACAAATTTTAAAGACTCTTTTTATGTTTATTCAAAATTACGATTTTACATTTATTTTAAATGATGCTGATTTTAAAGAACTTTGAACAGAAGTTCTTTTTTTATTTTCGAATACTTATAAAATTTATTAAAATATATAAAAGTTTGTATAATTATTTTTATACAAAACGTTTACAACAGCTTTCAAGCACTAAATTGCAAAAGTGTATTTAATAGTTTATACTATATTGTATAATCTATTAATGAATAAATTCAGGGGGGTATGAAGTTGAAGGAACAAACAGGCTGTTTAAATGTAAATTCTGAAATTGGGAAATTAAATGCTGTTATGTTACACAGACCAGGCAGTGAATTGGAAAGACTGACGCCTGAATTTCTTTCTGAACTTCTTTTTGATGATATTCCGTGGCTTAAGAGAATACAAGAGGAACATGATAAATTTGCACAGTCTTTAGAGGAAAATGGGACAAAGGTTTATTACGTTGAAGTTTTGCTTAAGGAGGTATTAGAAGATAAAGATATCAGAGAATTTTTTATATATGATCTGATTTCTTATATTATGGCATCTTCAGAAACCAAGAAAATAATTTCTAATTTTCTGAAAGATAAAAAGCCGGAGGAAATAGTTAATTATGCTATATCGGGTTTATCCAAAAAAGAGCTTGGAGATATTAAACCAAATTCTTTAGTTGATTATGTTTTAAATGATGCACCTTTTTATATAAATCCGTTGCCAAATTGTTATTTTATGCGTGACCCTGCTGCTGTTATTGGAAATGGAATGATGATAAGCAGTATGAAGACACCAGCAAGGCAAAGGGAAGCAATGATTATGAAGTACATTTATAAGTATTCAAAAGTTATAGATGCATCTAAAGCTCCTTTATGGCATGATTATCGATCAGATTACAATATAGAAGGGGGAGACGTTCTTGTCTTAAGTAAGGAAGCTGTTGCAATTGGAATAAGCGAAAGAACTTCACCTCAAGGCATTGAAGAAATTTCACGAAACTTATTTGAAGGAACAGATGAAGTAAAAGAAATTATAGCGATAGAGATTCCTAAAAAAAGGACTTTTATGCATTTAGATACAGTGTTTACTATGATAGACAAGGATAAATTTCTTATTTATCCAGGCATTAAAGATAAACTTGCAATATACAGGATATCTAGAGGGAACTCTAATAATATGGCAATAAAAATTGAAGAGGATTTTATAGCTTTATTAGAGAAAACCCTTAAAATAGATAAAGTTGTATTAATTGAAAGCGGGGGTGGTGATGCTATAAGTGGTGCAAGAGAACAATGGAATGACAGTACAAATACTTTGGCTATTTCTCCAGGTGTGGTAATGACATATAATAGAAATGAAATTACAAATAATACATTAAGAGAACATGGGATTACAGTCATAGAAATTGAGGGTTCTGAACTTGTAAGAGGACGTGGAGGTCCAAGATGTATGTCTATGCCTTTAAACCGTGATGAAATTTAATTATTTTGACTAAAATAAGCCTATAATATAAAATAAAAAAGAAATTATTTTGAAGGAGGATAAAATATGGCATTTAATTTAAAAGGAAGAAGTTTATTAAGCTTAAGAGATTATTCACCACAGGAGATAAGATATCTTTTAGATGTTTCTAAACAAGTAAAAGAGGAGAGAAAAGCCGGTGTTGTCCATCAGCGTTTTTTAGGCAAGACTATTGCATTAATATTTGAAAAGCGTTCAACAAGGACAAGGTGTGCATTTGAAACTGCCTTTGGTGAAGAAGGAGGACATCCAGTATTTTTATCTACAGATGATATACAACTTGGAGGGAAAGAATCTATAGAAGATACTGCAAGAGTTTTAGGAAGAATGTTTGATGCAATAGAATTTAGAGGCTTTAAGCAGGAAACTGTTGATATATTAGCAAAATATTCTGGTGTCCCTGTTTTTAATGGACTTACAGATGAATATCATCCTACACAAGTTCTTGCTGATCTTATGACAATAGAAGAAGAATTTGGCAATATAAAAGGGCGAAAATTGGTTTTTGTTGGTGACGGGAGAAACAATATGGCAAATACACTTGCAATAGGTTGTGCAAAAATGGGTATGTATTATGTTATAAATTCACCTAAAGAATTATGGCCTTCACAGGAATTTATAGATGAAATAAAGCAGATAGCAATTGAAAATGGAGGTAATTTTGAAGTAACAAGTAATCCTGGTGAAGGTATAGATGGTGCAGATGCTGTTTATACTGATGTATGGGCTTCAATGGGAGAAGAGGCAAAAGCTAAGGAAAGAGAGGCGCTCTTAAGACCTTTCCAAGTAAATGATGATCTTATGAAGCTTACAGGAAGAAGTGATACAATATTTTTACATTGTCTGCCAGCGATTAAAGGGCAGGAAGTTACTTTTGAGGTTATAGAAGGAAAACAATCAAGGGTGTGGGATGAAGCTGAAAACAGAAAACATACTATAAAAGCTGTAATGATAGCAACAATGCTTTAAAATCCAAAAATGCGGGAGGATTATATGAAGGAAAAATTAGTTATAGCTTTAGGAGGAAATGCCCTGCAGGATGTTAATACACAACCTACTGCAGAAGCTCAATTAGAAGTTGTTAAGAGGACAGCGGGTTATCTTGCTGATATAATTGAAAAGGGATATTCTATCGTAATTACACATGGCAATGGCCCACAAGTCGGCAATATAGTAATACAAAATGAAGTTGCATCAAAAGTCATACCGGCAATGCCTTTTGATGTATGTGGAGCAGAAAGCCAAGGTATGATAGGTTATATGATACAGCAAAGTCTAGGGGAAGTTTTAAAGGAAAGAAATATTCATAAAGATGTAACTACAATAATAACACAGGTTGTTGTTGATAAAAATGATCCTGCGTTTAAAAAGCCTACAAAACCTATTGGACCATTTTATTCAAAAGAAGAAGCCGAAATCTTAAAAAATACAAAAGGATATGAAATAGTAGAAGACAGTGGAAGAGGATATAGAAGAGTAGTTGCTTCACCTGATCCTAAAGAAATTATAGAATTAAATACGATAAAACTTTTGGTTAAAAATGGAGTAATAGTAATAACAGTTGGTGGGGGTGGAATACCCGTAATCAGGGAAAATGGCAATTTAAAAGGCGTTGCTGCAGTTATTGATAAAGATCTTGCATCAGAAAGACTTGCAGAAGATATAGATAGTGATATTCTTTTGATACTGACAGCAGTTGATAAAGTTTCTATTAATTATAAAAAATCAGATCAAAAGGATTTAGAAAAGATGACTGTAAAAGAGGCTTTAAAATATATTGATGAGGGTCAGTTTGCTCCTGGTAGCATGCTTCCAAAAGTGAAAGCGGCAGTTAGGTTTGCACAGTCAAAACCTGGGAGAAGAGCTATTATAACATCATTGGATAAAGCTTTGGATGCTTTAGAAGGAAAAGCTGGTACAGTTATTACAGAATAAAATATAAATATTAAAAAAATCTATTGACAAAATATTATTTAAGTGTAAAATATAAAATATAATTTAATTTAAAGAAGATAATCTTCAGGGCAGGGTGTAATTCCCGACCGGCGGTATAGCCCGCAACCCGTGAAAACGGTGGATTTGGTTTAATTCCAAAGCCGACAGTATAGTCTGGATGGGAGAAGATTTTATTTTTATGGCATAATATTCTCAAAAAATCCTGAAGATTTATCTTCAGGATTTTTTCTCATAAACTTGCGGAGAAGATAGTCGGGATACTGAATAGATTTATCTTCGGACTGAAGTCGCTTCCAGATATCGGGAGCTTTCTAAATATCTTCTTTCAATCTATGATTTACTGGGGCTTAAACGCCACTGGACTCTATCTGATGTTCTATGCCTGTGGACTTCAGACTGAAAATGGGAATGAACTACCATATATCGCCGCTTATGTGGTACTCTGTATGCAGGTAATCGGTATTACAATCCCATCCGGCCCGGCCTTTGTTGGACCATTTGACTTCTTTACACTCAAGGCGCTCGAACTGTTTGTAGCACCGTCTCTTATGAACTCCAGCGCACTCCTGTATGTATTTATAGTTCATACGATGCAATTTCTACAACAGACATTATATGGGATAATATTTATCTTTACTGGATCTGTCTCATTCAAGTCCATAATCTCTTCCTCAAGGCGAATAAATGATTTTTTAGAACCGACATAACTATTGATTTTGAATACTAAAACACCACAATTATTCCTCCGCACTCAAATTTTTCTGTTTTTCTTGACAAATCAAGTTTTTGCCGAAAATGATATTAAATCT
>JBNAVY010000087.1:0-1826 GCA_049700195.1 Thermoanaerobacteraceae bacterium | reverse complement strand
AATTTGTGAAATTTGGAACGAAAGTGTCATTTTGGGGAACGAAAATGCATTTTTCACCTAATATTTTACAATTATCATTACCTAATAAAAAATGGACAGATTTTTCTGTCCTTATAGATAAATTTTACAAAATTAACATTTGGATATCTTTAAATTATCTAAATAAAACCATCTCTTCAGGGTTAACAGGATGTATAGAAGTTATATATGCCCAAAGCCCAAACCAACCATCATAATAAATATCTGAGGAATTAATATAGTTACTATAATCCAGACTAAGAGATATTTGGCTACCGCAATATTTGCATTGGCATGGTATTCCCCACCATGTACCAACTGTCCTATTGGAAGAATCCTTTAGCGTTATAGAAGTATTTTGGCCTGAACGGTAAAAATGATGCTTGAATTACATAATTCACATTTTTAATTTTCTAATGGGTCAAATTTTGTTATATATTGAACTAATTCGTTGTTGAATTTATTATATTCCATTTTTTCAAATTCAATATTATTTGAATACAAAGCCTGGTCAATGTATTGTAGCTTCCAATAATTGTTTTCTTTTACAAAAGCATATTTTCTAGTAATAACTATACCAGTAATATTTTCTTTGTTTTTCGGCATGTACGGCTGAATAATATTTGCTTTCGTAAACACATATTTGTATTTTCCATCACTGTATATTTTTGAAATTTCTACTTCAATTTTATCTTTTTTATTCTCCTTTTCATATTTCTCCCTTATATTTTTTAACTCTTCATCGGTAAAATTTCTTATGTCTATTTCCGCATACTTTCTCTCATAATGTTTATTTTCATCAAATGCATTAACAAATAAATCTTTTAGTTCTTTTAAATATTCATCATACGTCAAAAAATAGTTTGAAAATTTGTGATCTAAGATTTCAACTTTTTTGACTTTATTAATTATATAGTCATCGGTTTTTGTACCAGTACTTTCCGTATTACAAGCTGTAAACAACAAAGTACTCAAAACGAATATCATTAAAATTATGCTTATTTTTTTCAATAACCATCACCTTACTCTATTATATTCTATTTTCTCTTAATATCTTGGTTTTTTAAATTTCTAATCTCAACAAGAGCATCTCCTCCTTCCTTCCTAAATTCCTATACTTTATTCTATTTTTATTATACAATATAACAAATGCCATGTCTACTATATTTTAGTATAGTTTCTATTACATTTCCAGTTAATGTTTACATAAATAAGCAAAATCTTAAAGCTAACGCCGTTTTGCAGTTTGCATTTTTTACACGTTCTCATTTATGAGTTTTAAAACGACTTTTTTAATATTAGACAATTTTTTAATAAAATTTGTGAAATTTGGAATGAAAGTGTCATTTTAGGGAACAAAAATGCATTTTCACCTAATATTTTACAATTAGAAATTAAAAAAATTGAGGAGAATACCTCCTCTCCTTGTTATTTCTGTGTCAATATACATCGTTAGTTACAACCACATTCCCACTCATCTTTCTCCTCTGTCTTCATAAATTTAAAAATTAATCATAAAGTAAAATAATTAACTTTCTAAAAAATTCTTTGATTAATAGGAAACTTAATTATTTTATCCGCAATATTTGATATTTGACAAACTAGGGCATAGGAAACTATAATTATACCAGAAAACTAAACAGACAAAGAGGGAAAAATAAGTTAGAATATAGTTATAAATAAGAGAAGAAATTTCAAACCAAAACAAAAAGCAAAAATTGTATTAGAGGTATTGCGAAAAGAAAAAACACTTGGAGAATGAGGAATTATTGAAACAAATAGGGAAGCTTTCATATGAAAATACCTGG
>JBNAVY010000086.1:0-1967 GCA_049700195.1 Thermoanaerobacteraceae bacterium | reverse complement strand
ATTTAATTGTGCTTTCCATTTTACCTTTGTTTTGTAACCATAAAATGTATTCGTTGAAAATTGAAATCATCCCCTTTTTAGTCCTCAAATTTTTCAACTAAAATCACATTATTATTGTGCTTTGCAAAATTTATCACATCCTCTGTAAAACCGCTTTTTGAAAATAGTACATAATACTTATTTTGATAATTAAACAATGTACTTTTTTCTATCAAACTGTTCAAAATACTTATATCCACTTTCTTGTTTTGCCATTTGCATTCCCCAAATATTATGTTATTTTTATCAAGTGCTACTATATCAATTTCTTCTTCACGTCTTTTATAAGGGTTGTTCCCCCACCATTTCCCTATCTTTTCAAAAATGAAAGGTAATTTCTTCTTTTTGTTTAAAATCTTAAGATAGTCCATGCATATTTCCTCATAAACTTCCCCTATAAACTCATTCATGAAGGGTTTAATCTTGTTTTCCAGAACTTCGTCAATCAAACCTTGCTCAATTAAAGCTTTGTTGCTAAAAACAAATCTATACCAGAATCTAAAGAAATTATCTTTAATTTTGTAAATACTTTTTCGGCTTTTTTCTTTCAATTCAACAGGAGTAATTTTTTCGAGAATTTTTAAGTCTATTAATGTGGAAATGTATTTCGAACATTTATCAGTATCAACTCCTACTTTTGTAGATATTTCGTTTAATTTACTGCTTCCACCCGCTATGGCTTCTATTATTGAATTATACAAAGCAGGTTCTCTCACTTCTTGCCTTAAAAGTAATTTTGGCTCTTCGTAAAGATAAGATGCTTTGTCCAATATTTTTGTTTTAATATTTTCGTATACGTCTTTTGTGTTATCAAAATTATTTAAATATTGAGGAATACCTCCTAAAACTCCATATGCTATAACTTGATTTTCAAAATTATAATTAGGGAAAAACTTTCTGCTTTCAAAAAAATTGAAAGGTTCTACTACCAACTGAGCCGTTCTTCTTCCATAAAGGGGGCTTTTATAACTTAAAACCTCTTTTTCAATAAAACTTACAGAAGAACCACAAATAATTAAAAAAAGCTTAGTGTCTTTTAGATGATGATCTATCAAATTTTGCAAGAGTGATGGAATGGTTTTATTCGAATTAACTATATAAGGAAATTCATCAATTACAACAACTAACCGATTATCTTTTGCTTGCTGTGCTAAAAAGAGAAACGCTTTTTCCCATGATTCAAATCTACTGACCAATCCACCCAGTCCGAAATATGTCAGTATTTTATCCGAAAAAGACTCAAGAGCGATTTTATCATTGTATTCTTCAGCGACAAAAAATATCGATGGTTTATCTTTGCAAAATTCAGTCAACAACGTAGTTTTTCCTACACGTCTTCTTCCATACATAACTATAAAATGAAATTTGTCTTCGTTATAGAGTCTGTTCAATGTTTCAAGTTCATATTCTCTACCAATGAACATTAAATTCACCTCATTGACTTATAAGTTACTAACTCTAAAGTTAGTAACTTTAGAGTTAGTAATATTATAACATAATGTTGTATTTTCTTCCAGAGACTTAGTGAAAAAATGAGTTAATATATCTCTTCACTTTAAACCAAATTTATATCCTTTCCGTTCTTCCAAAGTTCAAATTCACTTAAATCTATGTCGCTATTCCAACTTATACCATAGCCACCAGTGTCAACCTTTACCGCTTTAAAAAAGCTTTGTTTTTCAATAACTCAAATGGCCATTCATTAAGTTTTGGTTTCATATCATATTCTTTTACAATTCCATTATCAAAAGTAACAATCAGCTTATAATCATCCACTGGTTTAACATCAATAACTTTATGCATCTCTATATCACTCCAATCCAGGTAATTTTTGAAATTATAGTAGCTTAAGATTAATTTTTGCTACTTTCAAATTTTGTTGCGAATTTATTTGCAAGTTTTGTTGCGAATTTACCTTCTTTTTAAGG
>JBNAVY010000085.1:0-2586 GCA_049700195.1 Thermoanaerobacteraceae bacterium | reverse complement strand
TTATAGTATTTTGCTACTTTATAAATCAGTGCAGACAGACACCGGGGACGGTTCCTTTTGTCCGATTTTTAGGTTTCAAACAAAGAGAACCGTCCCTTTTGTTTGGATGATTTATGTTAAAGTCCAAATTTTCAGATAATTTATTTTAAAAATCCCCTTTTTAAATCCTGTACCACTGTATTTCACTGTTTTTGAAGCCATTTTACAAATTTAGCCTATTGTAACTTACAGTTACAAAATTAAAAATTTTCACTGGTGATATATGAAAAAAAGAGAAAAAGAAAGAAAAAAGTGAATAATTTCGATGAAACGAAATATTGGGAGGTCTATAAGCATTTTTGCCATTTTACCGGTAGAGGTAAGAATGGTAGGATAAAATTGAAAGAGGATTTAGGAGGTGAAGTAAATTGAGGAGAATTATAGTTTTGTTGATAATAGTAATTTCTTTGCTTGGGACATTGGCATATGTTAACATAGCTCCAGCTTATATGAATGATAAAAAAGTGATACAACAGCAATATCTAGTAGCAGAAGAAAGAGAACCAAGGATACATGGAGATATAAATAATCCATGGGGTAGATAGAAGCTTAGAAATTGAAAAGTATTTTTCATATCCAATGCTTACTATCGTAGAAGATACTATATAAATAGAAAAGATGCAAAGCAAAAGTAGATTTCAGGCAGGTTGAATGCACATCTTAGAACTGTGAGAGACTTGTCAAGAAATTTGTGTCTGGTTAAAGTAACGTAACTGGAAAAGTTGTTGTATTTCATAGATATGGCCATTTATCATTGGAACTGGTTTTCTCCATTTTGTCTGTTTTAAATTTTTTCTCTGGATATAAATATTAATTTCAAGGACCTCAATGGAATTGAAATATCCACCCATTTTTATGAGAATTTTCTCAATAAGGCTGTTGGCACTTTCTACAACATTAGTGGTATAAATATGTTTTCTTAAATGTTTAAGGTATTTAGTAAAAGCTAAATAATACTCTGTTTTTTCCATAAGGAGATTCATATAAAGGAGGAACTCGTTATTATGAGGAGGGTTCCTGCTTTTGTTATACAGGACATATGCTTATTTTACAATCACATTTTTCCTTCCTAGTTTATTTTTTACTGCTAATACTTTTTCTCTATAATTAACATTCCCTGTAATTGCGTACAAGTCTTCATAGATAACAGATAGGTCATTGTAAAAAATCTCTTCAGCAAAATATTTTTCGCATTTTTTAAGAAATCTATAAGCCTCCTCAAATTCTTTATTCAAATATTTTACATGGCCTAACATAAAAGCAAGCTCTTTTTTCCCTCTCATGCTGAGTAAAGAAGTATTAATGCTTTCTGAAAATTCAATAACTTTTTCATACATACCGATATTAAAATAAAGAATCATCTCTTGAATTTTAAACTTGTGATAAAGTTCAGGGACATCTTTGTAATCATTCTTAGCTTTTTCAAGCACTTCAAAGGCTTCTTTAAATTTGCTACTGTGCCTTAAGGTATTTATATAGTTCAGGTAGCATTTTCCAGATTCTAAATGATTGCCCTGAAACTCAAATAAAAGTATCGCTTTTTTTATATAGTAAAGGGCTTTCTCATAATTTCCTAAGTTGTAATAGGCGATATTTAGGGAAGTATACATATCTGGCATAATTTTAAGGCTTATAATATCATTATTGTAATTAATGAAATTTTCTAATATAATTACCGCTTTTTGGAACTGACACGTTTTGAGGTAAGTGTAAGCTAAATTATTATGTATTGCAAAACTTACAGGTAAACTCAAGGCATTAAATTGATAAAGATACTTTCTTGCAAGCTCTAAGTAATGAATTCCCTTTTCATAGTTTTTATTTTTAAGCATTATTTTAAAAAGAGAGTTTAAAGCATCAGAAAATTTTTCTATATTTTCCCTTTTGAAGTCTGTGTTTGATTTAGTAAAAGCATTTATATATTTTTTCAAAATTTCTAGAGCTTTATCAAAGATATTGGAGTAAAAATAAGACATGCCAAGATAGTAGTATTTATTAGAATCTTCTACTTCACAAAAAGCATTGTGATTTTCCTCGGACCATTTAATAATTTCGTAATAATTTTTGGTTAAAAACAAGTCTTTAAGTAAAGACGAATTTTTCTCAAAAAGTATGTATTTTTCTCCTGTAGAATCACTAAAGAAATAACTTACAGGTACTTCTAATTTTTCGGCGAAGTAAGCTAACTGTTCTAATGAGGGAAGTGCTTTCCCGTTTTCAATTCTGCTCAAGACCACTCTACTCATAAAATTTCCACACAATTCACTTTGTGAGAGATTTTTTTGCAGTCTCAAAGCTTTAATTTTATTGCCTATAGAAGAGAGCATAATTTCACCACCAGAGGGGATAAAAATATTTAAGTGTTTTTTATAATTATAGCATTTATGACCATACAAGAGAATACACAAAATTGACAAGAAGAAAAATAAAGTTTAAATTTTCAAACAATTTATTTTAAAATTGACTTTTTGTATCCTATAACAATTGATTATACTGTCTTTGAAGCCATTTTACAAATTTAACCTGTTGTAACTTACAGTTACAAAA
>JBNAVY010000084.1:0-2704 GCA_049700195.1 Thermoanaerobacteraceae bacterium | reverse complement strand
AAGAGTCAATAAATGTTACCAATTTGTAATATTTCTGTAATATTAATTTAACATTACTTTTGAATCTTTATTTTTTAAAATTTATCTTAACTAATTTTCATCTTTATACAATATAACTGATCAATCCATTTTTGCGGAAAGGGACTGCCATAGCCGACATAAATAAAAAATGATGAATGTTTTTTGCCTGTAAGCTCGTTAAATTTTTTCATATCCCCGTTTATCAGTGTGTCTTGATATACATAAGCTCCAAGATACATGCCTTTTGCAGGCTCGTATTTTGACAGTTTATAATCATCTACTTCAATTAAAACTCTTGCATTTGAGTTTTTGTTAAATAATTGCTCTGCTCTTGCAATATTAAAAGAAGAGCATGTAAAAGTAAAAATTAAAATCAATAGTAGAATTTGTTTGATTTTTCTCATACCTCAACCTCCACAACTTTATCTTTGAATTTGTATTGTTACATCAGGTAAAACTTCTATTTCAAACATTCTGTTCCATGGATATTTCACTTTTACTTGTATGTCTTTTATGATGACAGAACTATTTCCTATTCTTACTATTTTGTTAATATATTTTCCCTTTATTATATTAATAAGTGGTTTCATTTTTATTGATAGTTCTTTATCTGCAGTTTCTTTGTCAATATTGTCTTTTGCTATGTTGTTTGACTCTGCCCATTTATACATTTTATTTCTTACAACAGCTTGATAGGCAAAATCATCAGTATAACGTATAAAGGAAAATGCTATAAAACTTTTTATAGCCTCTTCTTTTTTGTAAGAAGGAAGTATGCTTTTATCAAGGACCATTTTTAAAGACATTTCAGATATGACTGTTCCTATTGCGTTACTGGGTGTATTCCATCCTGCATAGAGAAAACTTAAGGGATTTATGTCAAATAGCACATCAATCAGATTTTTATCTGACATATTAGCATATGCAACATCTGCTATCCCAAAAATTTGTCCACTATTTTTATATTTTTGTATATCATTTTTTATCCCTAAGTTTTCATGTGTATGGACATATAATATACATTCTCCATTTGAATCTATTTTCCCTCCTATAAAATTAATTTTTTCTTCCACAATTTTTTTAAGGTCTGCTCCTTCATAAGGCAAAATTATTTTTTCTGGTTTATTAACATCATAAATAATATGAAAAGACGGGTTTAAATTATAATACTGATTTGCCAGTCTTGCAACTATTTCCATAGTTATTTCGTCTGCTCCATGAAGTAAATATATTCTGTTATGAATATTCAGTTGTTTTGCATATTCGCCAAGATTTCGAGCAGTCATATTTGATATGCTATATGCTTGTGTATCATCTAATCCGATTATAAGAGTTTTTATATATCCTTCTTTTGTTAATTGTATTAACCTTTTATTAATTTCTTCATTTATTTTAAATAGATCTTCGTATTTTTCTAAAACACTTTTCGGAATTTTTTCTTTTATATCTGTAATTTTTAGTTGATATTCTTCATCTTTTGATATTGCTGCTTTATCTTTTAAAATTGAATATTGTTTAAGTAAAGAACTATACTTGTAAAATTCCGGATCAGAAAACTGGGTTGGTGTAAGTCTTGGTATTATTGAAAATACTATTATATTTTCTCTGGAATTGCTTTTTAAAAAATTTGTAAGCTCTTCAAGCCTGCTTTTATAATCTTCGTAATTTTTTACATCCCTTGATGCTATAAGTCCACCATTTAAATACTGCTGTGCAGAAATTATGATTGCAAATATACTGTTTTTCTTGTATGCTATATTAAGCCAATCTTTGAGTTTATAATAATCCCCCGGATTTTTATAGTTGTCAATTGTATCTGCTGGAGGCATAACTATTTTTTTGCCCCACATTTTAGAAATAAGTTCTACATTTTGTGTATTGACAGGGCGACTGTCCAATGGAATAAGGATTATATCATCTTTAGGTATTAAAAAATTTTCTTTATATATGTATGAAGGAATTATAATTATAAGAAGAATAAATATTAATATAAATATTTTTTTAAACATATATTTCTCCTGCCTGCCTTTTTTATCAATTATAGCATAAAAAAAGTTAACATAAAAAAGCATTTTATTAAGTCTTTTTTAAAATTATTTTGCAAAAATTTAATGATTTGTTAACATATTTGTAACAACTCTGTGATAAAAATGTGATATATTTGTGATATTAAATTAAGAAAGGTAGAAATTTATGAAAACAAAATATCTGGCTATTTCTGTAACTATATTATTGTTTGTTGTAATATTATTAATACCATCACCTTCTGTTCATTTGAAAGCTGAGCCTAAAAAAGCTTTTGTTCCGGTTTTAATGTATCATCACCTGCAAAAGGAAGGAAGTTTTGATTCGGCAAAATTAGGTGGTGTAATAATAGATCCCCAAAGATTTGAAAAGCAAATGCTTTATCTTAAGGCAGCCGGATACCACACTATTACTTTAGAACAGCTTAGGGATTTCGTACTTTACAACAAGCCACTACCTTCAAAACCTATCGTCATTACTTTTGATGATGGCTATCTGAGTAATTATGTCTATGCATATCCTATACTTAAAAAATTGGATATGAAAGCTGAGATTAATATTATAGTAAGTTATGTCCCAAATGATGTAAATAAACAAAAACCAGAAGTTTTCATACCACATTTTACTTGGGAGCAAGCAAAAGAGATGTCTGACAGCG
>JBNAVY010000083.1:0-3184 GCA_049700195.1 Thermoanaerobacteraceae bacterium | reverse complement strand
TAAGCCTTTTAAACCGTGCAGCAGCATCAGCTGCAACTGTAGTATAAGAATGTCCTATATGAAGTTTATCACTGGGATAATATATAGGTGTTGTAATATAATATGTTTTTTTCATAAATATCCTCCTTTTAAAAAATAAAAAATCCCGCAACCCTATAAAGGGGCGAGAAAATCGCGGTACCACCCTAATTCGCACATATCTCACGATAAGTGCCTCAAAAAGTGTAAAACACTTATGTTCTTTAACGGGAACAAGCGTTAATACCTAAAAAATTCAGCATTAAAGCTCCAGAGCCATCTTCAAAAACACAGAACTTTATCGGCTTTCACCTTTCCCGACTCTCTTTAAAAGCCTGAGTTTTTTACTCTTTCCTTCATTGCTTTATAAATATTATTTAATTTGTTATATTTTAATATACCTTTAATCGTAAATATTGTCAACTATATTTTAAATTCTACAATGAGCTGTAAAAAAATAGGCGATATTTGCATTTTCACGCTTATTCTGACATTTTCACGCCTTATTTGAAAATTTTTTTAATATATCCTATATAATATATTTAGCTGGAGGTGATAATTATTAAAACAAATAATTTCTTAATAATAATCTTAAGTTTATTTATAATATTTTTTTCTATCTCTATAACTTATAAAAACAATCAAAATAAAATTCAAAACCAAAATATAAATTTAACTGAAGCACCAAATACAGAATATAGCATAAAAAGCAAGAATTTTAATATTAATGTGTATATTGACATTGGAGAAGAACAGAAAAAAAGACATGACTTAGATTATACTGATATTAAATACACACTTAAAATAGAAAATCTTACAAATAAAATAATAAAAAACATCAAGGTAATAGTATTTCCAGATAATAAAATAAAGACTTATATTAAAGTAGGAAATTTAAATTTTCAAACTGATAATGATAAAATAGATTTGCATGTGTCAAATAATTACAAACCTTATTATTCTTATACTATTTATAACACAATTTTAACAAAAGATTTAAGAAAAATGCAAATTCAAGATCAGGAGAATCTATACGAAGCATTAGAAAAACCCATCAAAGTAATTATAATATGGGGTAAAGAAAAAGAAAATTTATTAATAACTGAAGATAAAATAAAAATAACAACATATTTAGAACCTTAATTTTTTTTTTGATTAATTATTCCTTAACAGAATGTTTTAATTCTTTTAATAATGCTATCATCATAATATTTACAACTCTATAAGAAGCAAGTATAAAATATACTGTAGTAAAAATCCATAAATATGTAACTATTAGAGTGACAAAAGACATATATTCAATTAAAATCAACATTATTATTGATATAACAAGAGATAAAAATCCCATTCTAATGGGTGCTTTTACATAAGCAATAAAAACATTTCCTCCATTTTTATCATTAACATATTGATAAATATTTTTTATTGCTTTTGTACCAGAAACACTCAAAATAATACCAACAAGAGCCGCTAAAAAGCCAAGTACAATTGAAATAAATGTTATACTGCCATCTAATACTCTGTCAAATCCTTTTAACTCCGGTGTAAAATTTCTACATATTAATAATATAGTAACAAATAAACTTAAAAATAAAGGATATATTCTCTCCCATATATAAGAAATATTTTTTATTTTAACCACCACCTATATTATATCTTTTCTATACTCATTCTTTCTTTTACAAATTCTATGGCATCATCTTTACTCTTTATTTCTCCATAAAATTGATTTTTACGCAGCTCATATAAAATTTGACCTAACTTTTCTCCATTATGTAAATTAAAGTTAACTATAATGTCAAGTGGAGATAATAATGGTGTTTCTGTATTTTTAAAAAATATATATTTTTTTAATAATTGTGCTATATATTCATCATATTTTTTTATATCATCTGCTTTACCAAAAAATATCCTTGTTGCTGTAAAATCGGCTTGAGATAAAAGTAATACGCCTATAGAATCATCCTTTAGATCTGAAAAAAATTTAAAAAGAGTTTTATTTGTAGGTCCATTATTCGAATAAAATAATAAAGGTTTCATATGAAAAAGTACTAATTTTTTAAGCAGTGAAGTTTCCTTCTTAGACATTTTCATCCTTAATGAAATATTTTCTACAATCTCTGCTCCTTTTACTTCATGGTTGTAAAAATGAATTTTATTTTCTGAATCAATATATATAGATTCAGGTTTGCCAATATCATGGAAAAGTGCTGCAAGTTTTATAATATCTCTTATTTTATTTGATTTAGAAATATCCCTCTCTAAATAATCTAAAACCAAATCATAAACTTCTTTAGAAAATCTCATATTATTTATTATATTTTCATACTCTTCAACAGTTCTAATTGAATGTATCCATGTATTTGAAAGATGGTAATAACATTTACCTACTTCTTTCATTTTGGAAACTTCCTCAAATATATTTTCCATTAGTTTTAATTCTTCAATAATATTTAAATATTTATTAGAATTTTTTACTTTTAATATAAGATTAAACTCATTCATAATTCTCTCAGGTGCAACATTTTTTATTAAATGGGCATTTTCCTTTATATTCTCTTTAGTTTTTTCGTCAATGTCAAACTTATAAACTGCCGCAAACCTTACAGCCCTTAGAGCCCTTAGCGGATCTTCCTTAAATGTCTTTATACTAACCTGCCTTATTTTTCTGTTTTTTATATCTTCAATTCCCCCAAATGGATCAATTATATTTTCATATTCAAAATAATCAACAAGCCTTATTGCCATAGCATTTATAGTAAAATCTCTATGACCTAAATCTATATATATATCTTCACCTTTCAATTCTGAAAAATCCAATATTCCATCCTTTACAATAACTCTAAAAGTCCCTTTTTCAGACATAAAAGATACAAAAGTTCCTCCTAGCTTTTCTGCTGCAAATTTAGCTACTGTTTCAGCATCTTTTTCAACAACAAAATCATAATCTTTAACTTCCTTATTCAGTATTTTATCCCTTATATATCCTCCTACTATATATATATTGTAACTATATTTATCTAATTTCCTTATTAATTTTGGTATTATAGACACAAAAACCCACCCTTTCCCACCTAAAACAAAAAATAATATTACAATATATAGTATAACAGAGCTTTTTGGTTTGTACAATATTTTTAAAATTACTTACAGAAATATACACCTA
>JBNAVY010000082.1:0-3273 GCA_049700195.1 Thermoanaerobacteraceae bacterium | reverse complement strand
ATTTTAAAGTGGTTGAGGACTTTTTTTATCTCTTTTTGCTGCAAAAGTCAGGTTAATAGTATGTCAACAACAATAAATTTAAAAAAATATCTTACTTTTTATATAAAGTTATTAACACTTTAAAAATTTATATACAAAAGCTGTAGATAAATTTATTTTTTTTATTGATAATATGTTAGTAATTTGGTATTATAAAATTAATCTGTTTATAACTTTTTTTGTTTTCTTCACAAAAATAGCAACTTATTCACAATCTGTGTATAAAACTGTGTATAAGTTGTTATTTAACTGTTTTTTTATTTATACATCAAATTTATATTCAAGGTTTTTTGACCTTTTTATATATATTTTTTATACAAATAAAATTTATTAACATCATTTTAATAAATTATTTATTTTTTTATTATCCCATGATTATTTACATTAATAAGAATAAGTTATTAACATTATTTTTATATTTAAAAATTAAAAATACATTTAAAAAATATTTATCAACAAAATTTTTTCAGCTTATTTAGGAGGTCTTACAATGTATGAAGATTACCATGAAATATGGGAAAGAATAGTAGAAATAATTAAAAATGAATTAACTTCTACTAGTTACAATACCTGGCTGGTACATATAAAACCAGTAGCAATAATTGATAATATCTTATATCTTAGCACTCCAAATAACTTTACTAAAAATATAATTAATGGTAGATATAATAACATTTTATATGATGCTGTACTAAAAGCAACAAATAAAAAACTCGAAATAAAAGTCTTATCAGAAGACGAAAATGAATATAAACAAATAAAAGAAACTATAGACAAACAAATACAAACAGATTCAAATACAATTTCAACATTAAATCCTAAATATACTTTTGATACTTTTGTTGTAGGTAATAGCAACAAACTTGCTCATGCAGCATGTTTAGCAGTTGCGCAAGCACCTGCTAAAGCTTATAATCCATTATTTATATATGGAGGGGTAGGCCTTGGCAAAACACACCTAATGCATGCAATAGGACATTTTATAAATAAACAGCAAAATATTCTTAAAATAATGTATGTAACATCAGAAACATTTACAAATGAACTTGTAAACTCAATAAAAGATGATAAAAACGAAGAATTTAGAAATAAATATAGAAACATAGATATACTTTTAATAGATGATATACAATTTATAGCTAAAAAAGAACGTACACAAGAAGAATTTTTCCATACATTTAACACATTATATGAAGCAAGCAAACAAATAATTGTATCAAGCGACAGACCTCCTAAAGAAATACCAACTTTAGAAGAAAGATTAAGATCAAGATTTGAATGGGGATTAATAGCTGACATACAACCGCCTGATTATGAAACAAGAATAGCTATATTAAAGAAAAAAGCACAGACAGAAAATTTAAATATACCTGATGATGTCTTAGCATATGTAGCAGAAAAAATACAGTCAAATATAAGAGAATTAGAAGGTGCCTTAGTTAGAATTGTTGCATTTTCTAATTTAACTAAATCTAATATAGACTTAGATTTAACAAAAGATGCTCTTAAAGAAATTGTATCAAATAAAACAAGACAAATAACTACAAAACTTATACAAGAAGAAGTATGTAAATATTATAATATAAGATTAGAAGACTTTAAATCACGAAAAAGAACTAAAAACATAGCATATCCAAGACAAATTGCTATGTATTTATCAAGAGAAATGACAGATTTATCATTACCTAAAATAGGTGAGGAATTTGGCAAAGATCATACGACGGTTATACATGCTTATGATAAAATATCTAATGAATTAAAAGAAGATGAATATTTAAAAACACAAATTGAAGAACTTAAAAAAAGGATTAAAGGATTTTAACATATAAACAGGGATAACCCTGTTTATATGTTTTAAAAAAATACAACTGTTAATATTGTTGATAAATTTTACAATTTAATAAGATATTATTAACAGACATACTTCGACACCATACCTGACCTATGGATTATTATCAACAAATTAACAGGCTCTATTATTACTACTACTAACCTATTATTATATTATTTTATTAAAAAAAATATGCATAAAACGGGAGTGAAAAAATTGAAATTTTCGATTCAAAAAAATTCATTATTAAATGGAATTAATATTGCAATAAGGGGGGTATCTTCACGAACAACTCTACCTATACTGCAAGGTATATTAATAAAAACAGAAAAAGACTCAATAAATCTTTTATCAACAGATTTAGAAATAGGAATTGAATGTAAAATAAATGCTAAAATTATTAAAGAAGGGGAAATTGTTTTATCTGCAAAAATGCTTTCAGATCTTGTAAGGAAATTACCTGATGAAGAAGTGTTTATAGAAACAGATGAAAATAATATTGTAAATATAGAATGCGGAAGTATATATTTTACAATATCTGGAATTGATTATAATGAATTTCCTGATTTACCTGAGATTAAAGAAGAATATTATTTTAAAATAAATCAGAATATATTAAAAGAACTTATTAGAAAAACAGTATTTTGTATAGCTCAAGATAGTACAAGACCTATTTTGACAGGAGTTTTATTTGAAGTTTATAATAAAAAAATAAAAGCTGTTGCTTTAGATGGTTTTAGAATGGCAATTTATGAACAAAAAATAGAAAAAGACTTAATATACGCAACAGCAAACGAAGAAAAATATAGTATAGTAATTCCTGGTAAGACTTTAGATGAAATATCAAAAATAATGACTGAAGAAGATGAAGATATAGAAATATATTATACAGAGAATCAAGTTTTATTTAAAATGAAAAACACAAAAGTTATTTCAAGACTATTAGAAGGAAACTATATGAATTATAATTCTGTATTGCCAAAAGAACATAAATCTTTAGTAAGAATGAAAAGACAAGATCTTATTGAAGGAATAGAAAGAGCATCGCTTATTGCAGAAAGTAAAAATAATTTAATTAAATTTTCTATAGGTGATAATAATATAATAATTTCTTCAAATTCGGATAAAGGTAAAATGAAAGAAAAAATAAATGTATTTTTTGAAGGAATGTTTTTAGAAATAGCATTTAATTCCAGATATTTATTAGAATCTCTAAAAGCAATGGATGAAGATGAAATTGAACTTTATTTTATTAATAGTATAAATCCTCTTATAATTAAATCAGTTAATAATAAATCCTACTTGTACATGATTTTGCCAGTAAAGTTAAATTAAAAGAAAGAGGTAAATAAAAATGACAGAAGTTTATATAAAAACGGAATTTATAAATTTAGATCAGCTTT
>JBNAVY010000081.1:0-3561 GCA_049700195.1 Thermoanaerobacteraceae bacterium | reverse complement strand
AGGAGTGGTGGTATTATGTTCCCGAAGAGGGTCAACATATTTCGTTTTATTCTGAGGTAGAAAAATGATCAAAAAAATCATACACAATGATAAGCTCTTGGCTATTATAATCCCAAGAAACTTCGAAAAAGAAGGGATTGAATTTTTTACACCCGACGACTTTTCCCAGCAATTAGCCTATATGAAAAGACCTAAAAATTACGTTATACCGCCGCATGTCCATAATCCTGTCGTTAGAAAGGTTGTTTTTACTCAAGAAGTGTTTTTATTAAAAGTGGAAAAGTTAGAGTAGATTTTTATGATAAAAATAAGAATTATATTAGAAGCATAATCTTGGAAGCTGGTGATGTTATTTTACTTGCAAGTGGAGGGCATGGTTTTGAGATGATAGAAGATTCTGAAATTATAGAAGTCAAGCAAGGACCATATGCTGGGGAAATGGACAAAACAAGGTTTGACCCCATAGATAAAGAAAAAATAAAATTGGAGGAATTATGATTCCAGTAAATGAACCTTTGATCGGTGAAAAGGAAAAAGAGTATGTTTTAGAGTGTCTAAATACAGGATGGATTAGTTCAGAAGGTCCTTTTGTAAAAGAATTTGAAAAAAAATTTGCTAATTATATAGGTAAAAAATATGGAGTTGCTGTAAGTAGTGGAACGGCAGCTTTGGAAATAGCCATAAAATCTTTAGGATTCGATCAAAATGATGAAATAATAATGCCGACTTTTACTATTATTTCTTGTGCGCAAGCTGTTATAAAAGCAGGATTAAAGCCTGTTTTAGTTGATTGTGACTATTATACCTTTAATATGTTGCCAGAGCAAGTTGAAAAAAGAATAACTTCAAAAACAAAAGCCATTATGGTAGTTCATATTTACGGTCTGCCAGTAGATATGGATCCTATCTTCGAAATAGCACGTAAATACAACCTTATAATAATCGAAGATGCAGCTGAAGTAATTGGACAAACTTATAAAGGTAGATTATGCGGAAGTTTTGGAGATGTATCTGTTTTTAGCTTTTATCCTAATAAACACATTACAACCGGTGAAGGTGGTATGATACTTACTGACAGTGAAGAAATAGCTGAAAAATGTAAATATTATAGAAACTTGTGTTTCTCGCCTGACCCAGAAAAGAGATTTATCCATGAAGATTTGGGATGGAACTATAGAATGACCAATATCCAAGCTGCTTTGGGTTTAGCTCAGTTAGAAAGGATATCTGAACATATAGATAAAAAAAGATGGATTGGCAGAATGTATAATGAACTTTTGTCAGACTTATCAGATGTCTGTAATCTACCCTTAGAAAAGACGGACTATGCAAAAAATATATACTGGGTTTACACTTTGGTTTTAAAAGACGATTATCCTCGTACTGCAAAAGAAATAATGAAAATGTTAAAAAGTAAAGGAATAGATACTAGGCCATTTTTTTATCCTATTCACAAGCAGCCTGTGTTTAACAAAATGGGTTTATTTTTAAATGAAACTTATCCAAATGCCGAAAAACTATACGAAAAAGGGTTTTATATTCCAAGTGGTCTTGGACTAACAGAAGAAAAGATAATAAAAGTATCTGAAGTACTTCATGAGGTTTTAAAATGACACAGTTTGGAAATTTGTACTCACAGTACTATGACCTGTTATACCATGATAAGGATTACGAATCAGAGGTAGAATATTTGGATAAGTTAATTAAATCAATTAATCCAAATGCAAAGTATTTACTTGATTTAGGTTGTGGTACAGGTAGGCACGCTGAACTTTTTTGCGAAAAAGGTTATACAGTTCATGGTATAGATATAAGTGAGCATATGCTTAAAATTGCTGATAAAAGAAGATTTGGGAAAGAAGACAGGTTAACTTTTAGCTGTTCACGTATTCAGGAATTAAATTTAGAACAGAAATTTGATGTTATAGTATCACTTTTTCATGTTTTGAGCTACCAAAATTCCAATGATGATGTTATTAAATTTTTTGAAATAGTGAAAAAACATTTAAATATAGGTGGTATCTTTATTTTTGATTTCTGGTATGGTCCAGCTGTACTGACTGATTTGCCCACCGTTAGAGTTAAACGACTTGAAAATGAAAGCATAAAAGTAACACGAATTGCAGAACCTGTATTGCATGCTCAATCTAATATTGTAGATGTAAATTATGATATATTTATTGAAGATAAAGCAACAAAGAGAATAATACAAGCACATGAGCTACATAGAATGCGTTATTTTTTTTGATACAGAGCTTGAAATGATCTGCAACTTTTTTGATTTACAAATATTGAATAAATATGAGTGGCTAACCTATAAAAATCCCGATTTTAATAGTTGGAGTGTTGTATGGATAGTAAAAAACTAAATATAGCTGTAGTGTTTGAAGGTGATTTAACTGTAGGTGGAGGTTATCAACAACAATTATCAACTATTTTAAAATTAAAGGAACTTAAAAAATACAACTTTATTGGTATTGTATTCAGTGAAGAGAATAAGAAAGCATTAGATAGCTATGGAATAAAGAATATTTTGTTAAAAAATTCCTTTTGGGACAAGGTTGTAAGATTATTTCTTAGACAGGAATGGTCCTTCTATCTATCTAACAGGTTTAAAATAAAAACATCTTTTGAAAAAAAAATATTACAGTACAATATTGATTTGGTATATTTTTTATCGCCTTCTACTCTATCATTAGATTTAGTGTGTCATAACTATATTATTACTGTCTGGGACCTTTGCCATAGAGATAATCCTGAATTTCCTGAAGTTAACTACTATAGAGAATTCGAAAGGAGAGAATTTTTATATAACAGAAGTTTAAAAAAAGCTGTTGCTGTAATTGTAGATAGTAAACTTGGAAAATCTAATGTCATAAAAAGATACGGTGTTGATGAGGAAAGAGTATTTGTAGTACCATTTTCTCCATCAATTAATGCTTTTAGTAAGAGTGAGATAGATGTCAGAAATAAGTACGGTATAACAGGAGATTACATATTCTATCCCGCACAGTTTTGGGCACATAAAAATCATGTTTATATTATAGATGCACTTTCTATTCTGAAAGCGGATGGTATGCTTATAACTGCTGTGTTTAGTGGTTCTGATAAAGGTAATCTTGAATATGTGCTTAATTACAGCAAAAGTAAAAATGTTGATGATTTAGTTAAATATATAGGTTTTGTCCCCAACGAAGAAATATACCCATTATACAAAAATGCTTTGGCTTTAGTTATGCCTACTTATTTTGGACCGACAAATATTCCACCACTTGAAGCTTTTGCAATAGGCACACCTGTTATTGTATCTGATATTCCAGGTTTTAGAGAACAGCTTGGAGACGCAGCATTATTCTGTGATCTAAAAAATCCTAAAAGTTTAGCTGAAGCTTTGAAATTGATTATAAAGGATTCTAAATATAGAGATGAGCTGATTCAGAAAGGAAGGAAGAGATTAGAAGAGATATCCCAGATCGATTTAACCAATGTTTTAGAAAGAATTTTTGATGATTATGCTGTAAAGTTAAAATGTTGGAAAAATATAGATTTAATAAGGTGAAA
>JBNAVY010000080.1:0-3808 GCA_049700195.1 Thermoanaerobacteraceae bacterium | reverse complement strand
TACAGGTATAAAATCACAACCTACTTGAGGATCAATTGCAAATAAAGCAGGTAATGCAAACTGAGGAGGTATATTACCTTTTCCAATTTCTACTCCTAATAAAACACCTATTACTTGAGCAATTACTGCTCCTGGCCCTAATAATGGTGAAAGTAGTGGAAATCCTGCTATTACAGAAATAATTAACAAACCAATTAAATTATTAGCTAAAGGAGCTATTAAATGAGCTAAAATTTTTCCTATACCAGTTGCATTAATTATTCCTATTATTGTAGCTACAAAAGCCATAAAAGGTATAATATTTCTTAATAATTGATCAATTGTTTGCTTACCAGCCTGATATAAGATTCCTACAAAACCACCCATTGCTCTTCCAAAACGCTCTAAGATATTACCTTTTACATTATTAGTATTATTACTAATTTGTGGTTTAGATTCAAATTTATACTCGCTTTGTGTATTTTTATTAGAATGTGCATCTACATCTTCATTATCAGCCAAAGAAATATTATTTTCTCTAACACCAGAAACATAAATATCTTCTAATATATAATCTGCTAAAGGCCCAGTTGGCCCTACAGGAGTTAAATTTATAGTAGGAATTCTTTTTTTAGGATAAACACCAGCTCTTGCTGTACCTCCGCAATCAATAACAACACAACATATTTCATCTTCAGATACAGGATTTCTAAAACCATCTATTGCGGTACCTCCTGTTAAATCAGCAATTCTTTGTGCAACAGGATGAATACCTCCTCCTGTAATTGATGCAATTTTATTTTTAGTCTCTGAAGGTTGGATTACTAATGGACCTCCCCAACCTCCATTACCTTTTTTAACAATAATAGATTTATACATTTTACCACCTCCTATAAACTCATAATTCTACACCTTGTTGCTTAGCTAATCTTAGCGTTAATCTTTCTGTAACCATACCACGAATAAATATTACAATAACACCAACCAAAAAATATCGCACCGCCAACCCACCTATCGGTAATCCTAGTTTTTCAACTCCTTGTGCTATACCTAAATAAACAAATAATTCTGCAGGATTAGCATGTGGGAAAAGTCCAGTAATAGGATGTACAAAAGAAACAGCTGAATCATAAAAAGCTGGCTTGTATTTTTCTGGCAAAAACCTTCCAAAAGTATAAGCCATAGGATTAGTTAAAAAAAACACTGCTAATATAGGCATTACAGTATATCTAGTTATTGAATACTTGCCTAAAGAAGCACCCCAGTTATTAACTCTATCTTCACCAACAAAAAGAATCAATGCGTTTACAGCAGTCATTAATGTCACTAATGTGGGAATTATACCACTCAGTAATCCAACAAAAGTCTTACCACCTTCTTGAAAAACCCCAATAAAAGCTTGTGCAAATTCAGCAAGATAAGTCATTAATAACACCCCTTTCAAAAAATTGACTTACAATTTTTTTATTTACAATTTTACAATATAATTCATTCCCTCCTTTCTTTTTAAAAATATATTTAAATTATAAATATATTTTTAACTTTTTCATGCAGTTTGATCTGTGGTAACGTATTCTAAGGAGATATTATCAATTGCTTTTTTGAAAGCTATTTTTTCGGATTTATTAAACAATTTTATATTATTTTTATCAAAAAGATTTTTATTAATTATCTTATCAACTCTATGAAACCTTGATAAAACAGTTATTCCACTTAAAATCATACAATCAACAACTTTATAATCACTATCAACAGCCATTATAATTATACATCCAGATGATAAATATCCTTTTTTCGTCCCAACAACTAAATTACCCTTTTTAGATAATTCATTACTTATTACATAATAATTTTTTATTTGAAAATATGTTAAAATGCTTTGTAAAATCCACATCCCAGCAATTATAAGCAATAGTGCACGAAAATTCATTTTTTTCACCTCCACGTTTGAACACATGTTCATATAAATATCATATGTTCATTTTTTAAAATTATATCATATTAGACAAAATAGTCAATAGATTTTAAAAATTTAATCAAAAGTTTTTTTTTTAACAAATAAACAAAGATTCACTTCAAACCTTGAAATAGAATTATTTTTTTAAAATTTTAATTTATATATTGTGTGATATATTATAATATAACTAATTATTTAAGGACGATATCTATTAAATTAAAAATATAACATTAAAAAGACTAAGCACCACTTTATATTACAAATACTGTTTATTGTTTATATAGATAAAAAGGGCGTACTATAACTGTTGAAAAACTTGGCACTTACAATTAACTTCATAAAAAACTAAACAGACAAGGTCCCATTGGACGTGCTAAAAAAGTATATTAAATAGTACAACTAGGTAGTAATTGTTAAGTATACACTACCTCAAAACTTATTCCTAAATATGATCAACATTACTTCAAGATTAGTTATCTATTCCTTAAAAAAATATCATCAAATTGGATAAATAAAAATATCTTGAGCAAAGGTTTATTATAACTTATTAAATTAAATACTAGGATAATTTATATGAAATTATAAAAATAAATATAAGAAGATAGTAGATTTGGAAATGTTTCAGCATTATGCGTGAATTTTTAACAAGACTATATTTAAGCACTGATAACAGTATTGAAGTGCATTTTACAACCTATTTCATATCACTAATTTTTTATAGTCTGCTGAAGAAAAGACTAAAAATTAAAAAAAAAGAAAAAATTTTAATAATGTAAATAAAGTAAAAAAGTTCACAAATTTTATAGGGTAAAAATTCTGTAAAACCTTATATATAAAGGCTTACAGAATTTTTTATTTTTTTCAAGTATCAAATTTAAATTTAGATAATGAAATAAAATAATCTAAATTTTAAATTTAGTTAAGTTTACCCCTATCCATTTACAAAATACTTGCCTTCACGTATGTCATATATTATCTCTATTATCTTGTCTATCAGCAAATTAAAAATTTCTTTCCCTTTTTCCTTTGTTGCTAAAGTAGCATCTCCTGACATAGCGTTTTCATAAAGTATTTTACCTCGATCTTTAAAATAAATTCTATAAAGAGGCTTTTTAAAATTTTTTGTGGCTTTATCCATTTGAACAAGTTTTTCATCATAATATAAAATAGCAGATGTTTCATCTTCACCTGCATGGCCTTGACCTTGTGTAATAGTAAGTATTTCTCTTGAAAAATCAAGCCACCAATTTATTGTTAGAACATCAGCACCTAATTGAAAAAGTTTTTCACTGGCTAAATTTAATGCATTAATATTACCTCCATGACCATTTAAAAAAATTAATTTTTTTAATCCATTTTCATACATACTTTTACCTACAGCATATAAATATTCTGATAAAATGCCTGATGGTATATGGATTGTACCAGGATAAATTGATAAATCATAACTTTGGCCATAAGGTATTTCAGGAGCTATCCATACTTCGTTACTAATTTTTTCTTCAATCATTTTGCAAAAAAGTCTTGGAGATAAAATATCTGTACCCAAAGGAAGATGATGTCCGTGAGCTTCAACAGAACCTACAGGAATTATAACAATATCAGTTTTGTCAAGATTTTTCTTGAAGTCATCTGAAGTATAATTTACTATAAACATTTATATCCCCCCTATTTATATATATAAAAATATCACTTTTTATAATTGATTACAACATTTTATTTGACATATGTAGATATTTAATCTAAAATACAATAAATAAAGAAATATATTTCCCATAAAATTTATTTAATATTACCAGAAAGTCTGTATAAAATGTCTGAGTCTTAAAATTAAGACCTTTATACATTTTATATGTAAAACGTATAAAGGTC
>JBNAVY010000079.1:0-5078 GCA_049700195.1 Thermoanaerobacteraceae bacterium | reverse complement strand
AAAACAAATAATATATAAATAAAACAAGAGCCATATGGCTCTTGTTTTATTTATATATTAACATTTAGCTATTTCAGAAAGTAAGTTTTTAAAAATTGTTTTTACAGGCAGAATGTCATTTATTTTGTAGACATATTCTCCTGCAAAAATAAGAGATTTATTATTATCACCATTTGGGCATGCATTTTCTAGTGCATCCATAATACAAAAATTTCTTGAGCATTGCTTAAGGCAATTAACACATTTGGTTATTTTAGGTACATTGTCTGATTCCAGAAGTTCAGAAAATTTACTTTTTATACCCTGTCCAGGAAGCCCCACAGGACTTTTAATGCGTATAACATCTTCTTTTTTAGAACTTATATATAAAGATTTAAAATAATCAGAGGCATTTGATTCTTTGCTTGCTGCAAATCTTGTACCCATTTGTACACCTTTTGCACCTAGTTTTATAACATCAGCAATATCTTTTCCGTCTATAATGCCTCCAGCAGCGATTACAGGGATATTAACTGTAGGAAGTATTTCTAACAAAATTTCTTTTAAAGGTCTGTCAGTACCAAGATGACCTCCTGCTTCCTTACCTTCAACAATTACAGCAGAGGCTCCTAGTTTTTCTGCAATAACAGCCAATTTAGCAGAAGAAACTATAGGTACTACTGGGGTATTGCTAGCTTTGCCCCATAAAAACATATCTCTTGAAAAACCTGCACCTGAAATTATTAAATCTATTTTTTCATTTATAGCTGTTTTAATTAAATTTGCAAAATCTCTTACAGCAAAAAGAACATTTACACCTATTATACCTTTTGTCAATTCACGGGCTCTTTTTATTTCATTCTTAAGTTCTTGTATACTCATGCCTGTACCGGCAATAACTCCAATACCACCTTCATTTGCAACAGCAGCAGCTAAATTAGCAGTTGAAATACGTACTGCCATTCCACCTTGTATTATTGGTATTGGAGCAATTAGATTTCCTATTTTTAATTTTTCTAATATCATTAAATTTTCCCCTTATAAATTTTATTAACTGCTAATAATATTATATCATAATTTAATAGGGTTTTTGTATTAGAATAAAATTAAATTCTTTATAAATATTAAAATATTTTTTTGACAAAATATAATTAAAAGAATACAATATTTCTATATGCACTGCATAATATTTAAAAGAGTTGAAAGGAAATGAAGAATAGTAATGGAAAAATTGAAGTTTGAGGATTTAAATCTATCCAAGGAAATAAGAAAAGCTATTGAAGATATGGGTTTTGAGGAAGCGACACCGATACAGGCACAAGCAATACCATATGTATTAGTAGGTAAAGATGTTATCGGACAAGCACAGACAGGAACAGGGAAAACTGCAGCTTTTGGTATCCCCATATTAGAAAAAGTAGATACGCAAAGCAAAAAATTACAAGCAGTTATTTTGTGCCCAACCAGAGAATTAGCAATACAAGTAGCAGAGGAATTAAAAGATTTATCAAAATACAAAAAAGACGTGGAAATTTTACCAGTATATGGTGGACAACCTATAGAAAGACAATTACGCGCTTTAAAAAAAGGTGTTCAGATAATTATTGGCACACCAGGAAGAGTTATTGACCATATTAACCGTAAAACTATTAATATGTCTGATGTTAAAATAGCAGTATTAGATGAAGCTGATGAAATGTTAGATATGGGATTTAGAGAGGATATAGAGCTTATTTTACAAAAAATGCCTCAAGAAAAACAGACAGTTTTGTTTTCTGCAACAATGCCAAAAGCAATATTAGAGCTAACAAAAAAATACCAGAGAAATCCTATATTAGTAAAAGTTGTCCATAAAGAGTTAACAGTACCAAGTATAGAACAATATTATTTTGAAGTTAAAGAGAATACAAAAGCAGATGTTTTGTGTCGTTTGCTTGATATGTATGATCCGAAACTGTCTTTAGTTTTTTGTAATACGAAAAAACGAGTAGATGAGTTGGTAAATACTCTTCAAACACGGGGTTTTTTTGCAGAGGGTTTACATGGTGATATGAAACAGCAACAAAGAGATAGGGTTATGAATCGTTTTAGAAATGAAACTATAGATATTCTTGTTGCAACAGATGTAGCTGCAAGAGGAATAGATGTTGATGATATTGAGGCCGTTTTTAATTATGATGTACCACAGGATGAAGAATATTATGTACATCGTATAGGTAGAACAGGAAGAGCGGGGAGAACAGGACGTGCATTTACATTTGCCGTAGGGAGAGAGATATACAAGATTAGAGATATACAAAGGTATACTAAAACTAAGATTATGTTACAGCAGGTTCCATCGGTTAGTGATGTTCAAGATATAAAAATGCATATGTATTTAGATAAAATAAAAGATGTTATAGACAATGAAGATATTGGTGAATATAGAAGATGGATTGAAGAATTAGTCGATCAAGATTATACATCTATAGATATAGCTGCAGCATTATTAAGAGCAGCAACAGCTACCAGAACAAAAGATGAAGATATTGAAGATGATTATTCAGATACAGGTGCAGCACCAGGAATGGTTAGACTTTTTATAAATGTTGGCAAAAACCACAAAATCAGCGCAAGAGATATAGTAGGTAGTATTGCTGGCAATACAAGTCTGTCAGGTAATCTCATAGGTAGTATAGATATATATGATAAATACACATTTGTAGAAGTACCCAGGGAATATGCAAAGGAAGTATTAACTACAATGAAAGACAATCATATAAAGGGCAGTAAAATTAATATTGAACCTGCTAATAGAAAATAAAAAAGAGTTCTTTGCAAATTGCAAAGAATTTTTTTTATGTCGAATTTACTATTAAAAAAATTTAAAAAAAATAGTATTATATATTTGTAAAGTTTTTTATAGGGGTTGAATAAATTGAGAGAGATTAGTGCAGATAAGATAACACAGGCAGTAAAACTGCTTTCTATGAAAGCTAATTATAATCTTCCGGAAGATATACTTGAAAATTTAATTAATAAAACAGAAACTGAAAAAAGCCTATTAGGTAAGCAAATATTAAAAGACATAGTTAAAAATGCAAATATTGCAAGAGAAGAACAGATGCCTATTTGTCAAGATACAGGTATAGCAGTAGTTTTTGTAGATATAGGACAAGAAGTATGCATAAAAGAAGGAAGCTTAGAAAAAGCAATCAATGAAGGCGTAAGACTTGGCTATGAAGAAGGATATCTTAGGATGTCTGTTGTAAATGATCCGATTATTAGAGTTAATACTGGTGATAATACACCTGCTGTTATACATTACAAAATTAGTGAAGGAGATAAGATTAAAATAACGGTTATGCCAAAAGGAGCAGGTAGTGAAAATACAAGTGCCTTAAAAATGTTAAAACCATCGGATGGATTTGATGGAATTAAAAGTTTTGTTATTGAAACTGTTGAAAAAGCAGGACCTAATGCATGTCCTCCTTTAATAATAGGTGTAGGCATAGGCGGGAATTTTGAAGTTGCACCATATTTGTCAAAAAAAGCATTGTTAAAAAGTATGGGTGAACGTAATCCTAATAAGGAAATTGCTGAACTCGAATTAATTTTATTAGATAATATTAATAAATTGGGTATTGGTCCACAAGGGCTTGGGGGTACGACAACAGCTTTAGATGTTCATATTGAAACATATCCAACACATATAGCTTCTTTACCTGTTGCAGTCAATTTAGGATGTCATGTAACAAGACATGCTACAATAGAAATATAGGAGGTAAATAAATATGTATATAAAAGTAACAGCTCCATTTAAACAAAAAGATATAAAAAAATTGAAAGCTGGAGATCTTATATTACTTTCTGGAGAAATATATACTGCAAGGGATGAAGCACATAAGAGAATGATTGAGGCAATAAATATGGGAGGTAAAATTCCTTTTAATATAGAAAACTCGGTAATATATTATGTTGGCCCATGTCCACCAAAGCCAGGACAGGCAGTAGGCAGTTGTGGTCCAACAACAAGTGGGAGAATGGATATCTACACGCCAAAATTAATTGAATTAGGTTTAAAAGGTATGATTGGGAAAGGTTATAGGTCAGAAGAAGTTATTAAATCAATGGTAAAACATGGTGCTGTATATTTTACGGCTATTGGTGGAGCCGGGGCTTTACTTTCAAAAAAGGTAAAAAAGGCAGAGATTATAGCTTATGAAGATTTGGGAACTGAGGCAATATATAAATTTGAGGTTGAGGATTTTCCTCTTATACTCACTATAGATATATATGGAAATAATTTATATGAAATAGAAAGGGAAAAATATAATAATTATATATAGGATAGGGGTGAAAATTATGGCTCTTTTGCCTTTAAAAGAACTGTACATGGAATGCTTGAATTGCAAAAAGTGTAATTTAAGCAATACGAGGAATAATGTTGTATTTGGTGAGGGGAGTTATAAATCTAAAATTATGTTTATAGGAGAAGGACCAGGAAAAGATGAGGATTTACAAGGTAAGCCTTTTGTAGGCAGAGCAGGTCAACTGCTTAATAAAATGTTAGAAGCTATAAATTTGAAAAGAGAAGATATATATATTGCAAATATTGTAAAATGCAGACCGCCAAATAATAGAGTTCCATTGGAAGAAGAGATTCAAGCCTGTATTCCATATTTAAGGAATCAGGTTGCTATAATAAGTCCTAAAATTATAGTTTGCCTTGGTTCAACAGCTGCTAAAGCGATAATAGACAAAAATTTTAAAATTACTGCAATGAGAGGCAGATGGTATGAAAGGAAGGGTGTGAGTATTATAGCAACATATCATCCCGCAGCACTTTTGAGAGATCCAGGTAAGAAGACTGAAGCATGGGAAGATTTTAAAGCAATAAAAGAAAAACTGGATAACTTATAATTTTAAAGAATTTACGAGTATAAAAGAGTATATACAGTTTTAAATGGATATAACAGCTTATATTGGCTTTAAATAAATATTGAATAAAGATTTTAAACATGGTATATTATTAACTGTCGCCAAAATGGCGAAAACAAAAGATTAAAGAGCCAGAAAAAAGGACTTGACAAAAGGGAACCTATCTGGTAAGATAAGAA
>JBNAVY010000078.1:0-5126 GCA_049700195.1 Thermoanaerobacteraceae bacterium | reverse complement strand
AGCAACCGGCTGTTAACCGGTAGGTTGTAGGTTCGAGCCCTACCTGAGGAGCCATAACGTGGCCCCGTGGTCAAGCGGTTAAGACATCGCCCTTTCACGGCGGTAACACGGGTTCGAATCCCGTCGGGGTCACCAAATTATAAGGGCCTTTAGCTCAGTTGGCAGAGCGGTCGGCTCATAACCGATTGGTCCGGGGTTCGAGTCCCTGAAGGCCCACCATAAAAATTTAATAATTATTGCGGCCCAATAGCTCAGTTGGTTAGAGCGCTAGCCTGTCACGCTAGAGGTCGAGGGTTCGAGCCCCTTTTGGGTCGCCATTATTATATGCCTCGATAGCTCAGTCGGTAGAGCAAGGGACTGAAAATCCCTGTGTCAGTGGTTCGATTCCACTTCGAGGCACCACTTTTATTTGAAATAAAATAAGCGCTAGCGTGGCTCAGGGGCAGAGCAGTTGATTCGTAATCAACAGGCCGTGGGTTCAAATCCCACCGCTAGCTCCAGTATTTAAGCATATTTTAAGGGTATCGACATTGTGTCGATACCCTTTTTATGTGCAGAATAAAAATATATTTGTTTTGTTTAGCGATTATGATATAGATAAATATTATTAATATGTTAAAATACATATAACAACATTAATATTATTTTAAGATTTTCGATTACTTTTATAAAGGAGTGAAATATTGTGATACCAAAAAGAAAATTAGGGAAAACAGGTAAGATGTTATCTATAGTGGGCATGGGTGGAATAGTAGTAATGAATCTTGAACAGACAAAAGCGAATTCAATTGTGGAAGAAGCTATAGAAAGAGGAGTAAATTATTTTGATGTAGCGCCAAGTTATGGGGATGCAGAGTTAAAATTAGGTACTGCTTTAAATGGCAAAAGAGATAAAATATTTTTAGCGTGTAAAACTGCAGAGAGGAGTAGGGAAGGAGCAGAAAAACAATTAAAAGAATCATTAAAAAAATTAAATACAGATTATTTTGATCTTTACCAATTACATGGCATGACGACAGAAGAAGACTTTAAAATGGCCTTAGGCCCTAATGGGGCATTAG
The DNA here is from genome assembly GCA_049700195.1 of Thermoanaerobacteraceae bacterium. Lineage (GTDB taxonomy): Bacteria > Bacillota > Thermoanaerobacteria > Thermoanaerobacterales > Thermoanaerobacteraceae > JBNAVY01. The sequence continues at coordinate 4,065 of JBNAVY010000078.1, read as the reverse complement.
AAGCAATAATAAAAGCAAGAGATGAAGGATTTGTAAAATATATAGGATTTTCAGCCCATTCTTCAAAAATAGCACTAAGATTAATGGATGCATTTAATTTTGATACGATATTATTTCCGATAAATTGGGTAGCAATGATAAATGCTAATTTTGGTCCAGCAGTTATAGAAAAAGCAAAAAGCAAAGATATTGGGATATTAGCTATAAAAGGGATGGCAATGACTTTAAAAGAAGAAAATGATACAAGATATCCCAAAGCTTGGTATAAACTAATAGAAAATCACGAATTAGCAAAGTTAGCATTTAGATATACACTGTCGCAACCTGTAACATCCGCTTTACCGCCTGGAGATGAAAGCTTTTTTCCACTTGCATTAGAAGTAGGGGAAAATTTTACACAAATAAAAAAAGAAGAAGAAAAATATTTAAAAGAAAAATCAAAAGGATTAAAGCCAATATTTGATTTAGATAATTAATCTTAAAAATTTAAACTGTTATTTATGAATTTTTTTTGCAGACTAATTTATAAGTTTTTATTTAAATATTTAAATTTTAAGATGTATTTGATTTTATTTAAACATTATAAATGATTATTAATCTTTCCAGAAGGCATCTTTTAGATGCCTTCCTTTTTTGTTTTTTAACAGTTAAAGCTTTTAAGAATTATACTATTAAACCATATATGAAATTTTTGTAAGCTATTTTATTGTTTTTGTTCTTATTAATAATAATTATCAAATCTTAAGTTTTTGCAAGTTTAATTAATGATATAAATATAAATCAAACAAATTCTTTAATTAATTTTTCCGTATTTTTAGGATTAAGCTCTACATCCACTAAAGGAGGACCGTTTTTTATAAAATCAAATTTTTCTTCATAAGTTTCTTTTTCGACTTTGTAAATTATACCTATTGGAATTTTATCTCCAAATTCCATTGATTTTTTAAGGGCTTCTTCTTTATTTGTGTAGTCGTAATTTTCTGGTAGATGATATACTCTTTCTTTATACCAAGCAAAAGTATTAACTTTATTCCAGACAACACAAGGTTGAAGTATATCTACAAGAGCATAGCCTTTATATAATAGTGCCTCTTTCATTAGATTTACAAGATGGGGGATATCTCCTGAGAAACCTCTTGCTACAAATCCTGCTCCCATAGTTAAGGCTAAAGCTAGAGGATTTAAAGGTTCTAATTTTACTCCGTCAAATTGGAGAGTAGTTTTTTGACCCTTGGCAGTTGTTGGTGAAGCTTGACCTTTTGTCAAGCCATATATTTGGTTATCGTGAACAAAGTGGGCAATATCTATATTTCTTCTTATTGCATGTATAAAGTGGTTGCCACCTTCTCCATATGTATCACCATCACCGGATTCTACAATTACTTTTAAATTTTTATTTGCTAACTTTATTCCGATGGCTGGAGGCAAAGCTCTTCCATGTAAGCCATTAAATCCATTTACTTTTATATAGTGGGGCATTTTTGCTCCTTGGCCTATACCAGTAACTAAAACCACCTCATGAGGTTCTAATTCTAAATCTTCTAAAGCTTGCTTTAATGCAGTTCTTATCATATAGTTTCCACAGCCAGGACACCAAGAGGGATCGTTAAGCTTATATTCGTATTTCATGAGAGTACCTCCTTTATTTTTTCATATACTTCATCACTGTTAAAAGGACGACCATCATATTTTAAAATTTTGTGAGTTGCTTTTATAAGAGCTTCTTGTCTTATTAATCTTTCAAACTGAGCTGTAGCATTTTGTTCTATATCTATTATTTTTTTAGCGTTTTTGCTTAACTCTAAAAGTCTTTGTGTTGGTAAAGGCCATATATCGCCAAATATTAAAGCTCCTACGGAGATTCCTTCATCAACCAGATTCTCAACAGCTTCTTTTATTACCCCATAAGTCGAACCCCAGCCTATTACTAAATTTTCAGGATTTTCTTTTCCTATAAACAAAGGTTCCTGTATTTCATCTTTTACATATTCTAATTTTTTAAGTCTTTTTTCTACCATAGATTTTCTAATATCAGCACTTTCTGTTATATGTCCATATTCATCATGTTCATCGCTATCAACTAAAACAATTTGTCCAGGTATTTTTCCTGGTAAGATTCGGGGGGATATGCCTGTTGGTGTTATTTTGTATCTTTTATAATCTTCATCTGTTATGGCTTCTTCACCAGATATATATCTTTGTATATCAATTTTATCAAAATCAAATGGTTTTACAGTTTTTAAGCTATCCGCTAAGTGCTGGTCGCTTAAAAGTAAAACAGGAATCTGATATTTTTCTGCTATATTAAAAGCTCTTGCTGTTTGGTAAAAGGCATCTTCTACATCTTTTAAAGCAATTACCATTCTCGCAAATTCACCGTGACCTGCATGAATTACAAATTGTAAGTCTGCCTGTTCAGTTCTAGTTGGAAATCCTGTAGCAGGCGCAGGTCTTTGTACATCAATAACTACTACAGGAACTTCGATCATTCCAGCAAGGCTAAGTGCTTCTACCATTAGAGCAAAACCACCGCCGGAAGAACCTGTCATAGCTCTAACACCAGCATAGGAAGCGCCTAATGCCATATTTAAGGCAGAGACTTCATCTTCTACTTGTTCTACAAAAATATTCATTTCATCTGAATGTGATGAAATATAGCTTAATACGCCTGTAGAAGGTGTCATTGGATACCCACAATAAAATTTACATCCGGCAGCAATAGCACCTAAAGCTACTGCCTGATTGGCATTTAAGATGATATTTTCATCATTTTTAGTTGATAAATTAAATTTTTTATCTATTAAATTAAAGCCTTTACTTAAAGCAGTAATATTTATTTCTCGTATACTATCAGGAAATTCATCATTTACTACCTTTTTACCCAGATCATCAGATAAACCAAAATATTTAATTAAAACGCCTAAGCCGACTGTAGTTGCAACTTTAGAGTTTTTTAAACTTTTTGCTATTTCATTTAAAGGTAAATGATATAAACTAGAATCATTTTTTAATATTTCGTTGTCAACAAAAATAATTCCGTTATTTTTTAAATCGTTTCTATGTAATATAATTGTTTCTTCATTGAGAGCAAAAACTATATCAATTTTAGATTTAGGAGAAAAAACCGGTTTGTCCGAAAATCTGATTTGTATAAAATTGTGACCTCCTCTTATTCGCGACATATAATCGTAATTTGTAAAAGTATAAAAACCACTTCGCTTTAACACTTTAGAAACTAAATTTGCAAAAGTGTCTATACCTTGCCCTGCTTCACCACCTATTAGAATGTTGTATTCCATATTAAATCCCCCTTTAAAGATTATCAATTAATATTATATATTATTATATCATATTTGTTATAAAAAACTAATTAATGATTTTTTAATATTCGTCATAATAAAAAGAATTATAATATTTTGATATAATTTTAAAATATGGTATAATAATATTGTAGCCAAGTATTAAAAACAGTTTATTTAAATAATTTAACATAACATGATATATGGAAATAAATATGTATAAAGGCTACAAAAGTTTGGTAATTTATAAAAGGAGGAGATATATGATGGGTACAAAAGGAAGAGAAATAGTTGGGAAAGACCTCGACAAAATAATAGAATCTTTAAACAAGGCATTAGCAGATGAATGGCTTGCTTATTATCAATATTGGATTGGATCAAAAGTTGCCAGAGGACCAATGAGTGGTGCTGTTGCTACAGAGTTAAGCGAACATGCTTCAGAAGAGTTAGATCATGCTGAAAAATTGACAAAAAGAATAATTCAATTAGGAGGTATTCCTATACTAAAACCTGAAGATTGGTACAAATTAACAAACTGTGGTTATGATACTCCAGAAAATCCAGATGTTAAAGTACTGCTTGACCAGAATATAAGAGGAGAAAGATGTGCAATTGGTGTTTATAATAAAATGCTAGAAGAATTAAAAGATGTTGATCCAATTACATACCATATAATTTTAGAGATATTAGAAGATGAAGTAGAACACGAAGAAGATCTTGAAAATTTAAAAGAAGATATGGATATGATGAATAGAAAATAATTTTT
>JBNAVY010000077.1:0-6143 GCA_049700195.1 Thermoanaerobacteraceae bacterium | reverse complement strand
TAAAGAATTAAAATTGGAGAATAAAGTTATATTTACAGATTATATTGATAATGTAGAAATGCTTTATCTGTATAATAATGCAGATATATTTGTTTATCCGTCAATATATGAAGGTTTTGGAATACCGCCACTTGAAGCAATGGCTTGTGGCTCTCCTGTAGTAGTTTCAAATGTTACTTCTCTACCGGAAGTTGTGGGTGATGCTGCTTTATTGGTTGATCCTTTTAATGTAGATGATATTGCTAATAAAATTTATAAAGTTATTAGTGATAGAAATTTAAATAATATATTAAAAGAGAAGTCTTTAATTCAAGCGAATAAATTTTCTTGGGGAAAATGTGCAATGGAGACTTTGAATATATACTTAAAAGCTGGAGGACTAAAAAATGAATTTAATTAAAAAAGTGGCTGTTTTTGTGATATTTCCTATATTAGCTATATTAATTTTGATATATAATGCTCATATTGCAAGTACATATTATACTGATATATCAAAGCAAGTTCCTGTAAAATATAAAGCGAAAATAATAAGTCAAACGGACAGAATTACTGCTAATGCCGGCCAAATAATATCTTTTAAACTGCGTCTTGTTAATGAGGGTTCATTTGTATGGGGAAGTAGTGCTAATAATCCAGTTAATTTATCATATCATTTGTTTAATAAAAATGGCAAATTAATTAAATTTGATAATGAACGTTTTGCAATTCCAGGTGAAATAGCCTATAAATATTTTATAGATATCTTTCCGCAAATAAAAGTACCTGATAAAAAAGGTGTTTATATTTTAGAATTTGATCTTGTAAGGGAAGGTGTAACCTGGTTTTCTAAAAAAGGTTCGCCAACACTTAAAATAACTTTAGATGTAAAGTAGGTGAAAATTTGAAATTAGCAATTGTGCATGATTGGCTTACTAATATTGGAGGAGCAGAAAAGGTAGTTTTGACTTTGCATAATATATATAAAGATGCTCCAGTTTATACTATGTCATATAATCCATCAAAAATGTCTGAAGAATTTAAGGATATAAATGTAAAAACATCTTTTATTCAGCATCTTCCGTTAGGGAATAAAAAGCATCAATTATTTTTGCCTTTTATGCCTTATGCTTTTGAGCAATTTGATTTTTCTGGATATGATGTTGTGTTAACATCATCTTCAAGTTGTGCTAAAGGTATAATAACACCGGTAAATACCATAAATATATGCTATTGTCATACTCCTACAAGGTATTTATGGGATATGTACCATGAATACATAAAAGATCTAAATCCATTTATTAAATGGTATGTAATCAGAAATTTACATAAATTAAGAATGTGGGATAGATTAAGCGCAGAAAGAGTTGATTATTTTATAGCCAATTCTAATTTTGTTGCTAAAAGAATAAAAAAATATTATTTGAAAGATAGTAAAGTGATTTTTCCTCCAGTAGATACAGATTTTTTTACATTAGGAAACAATGAAGATATTGATAATTATTATTTGGTTATTTCGAGGTTAGTTCCCTATAAAAGGATTGATTTGGCTGTGAAGGCTTTTAACCAATTAGGGCTTAAATTAAAGATAGCTGGAGTCGGTTCAGAATTAAAAGAATTAAAAAAAATTGCAAAACCTAATATAGAGTTTTTAGGTTATGTGAGTAATGAAGCAGCTAGAGAATTGTTAAGGCATTGTAGAGCATTTATATTTCCTGGTCTTGAAGATTTTGGTATTACACCTGTTGAAGCACAGGCTTGTGGAAGGCCTGTTGTTGCATATGGGCAAGGAGGAGTTCTTGATACTGTCATTGATGGGAAAACAGGCATATTATTTAAAGAACAAAATGTAGAAGGTCTTATAAGTGCTGTTAAAGTTTTTGAAAAAAATATCGATAAATTTGATAGTAAATATATAAGAAAACATGCAGAAAAATTTAGTACGGACAGATTTGCAAAAGAAATAAAAGAATTTGTTGATGAATGTTATAGGAAAAAATTTTATAGTGAAGGATAAAGGTAATTCTTATTATAAACAACTATTTAAAGGGATGGTGGTAAGCAAATGATAACAGGTGTTATTATGGCGGGTGGAAAAGGCGAAAGATTTTGGCCTAAAAGCAGGATAAAAATGCCGAAGCAGTTTTTGAATTTGTATGGAGATAAAACAATGATTCAACAAACAGTGGATAGACTTAAGAGAATCATGCCTATCGAGAATATTTTTGTTGTGACTAATATAGATTATGCAGGAATAATTAGTGATCAAATACCTGATTTACCAACAGAAAATATTTTAATAGAGCCTATGGCTAAAAATACTGCTGCATGTATTGGCCTGGCAGCACTTCATCCAGAAAGGCTTGATAAAGATTCTATAATGGTTGTTGTTCCTTCTGATCACGTTATAAAAGATGAAGAAGCATATATTGAAATATTAAAAACAGCAATAGAAAAAGCAAAATTAGGAGATAATCTTGTGACAATAGGTATAAAGCCCACACATCCTGAGACAGGATATGGTTACATAAACTTCAAAAAGATAACAAAAGAAATAATAAATAAAAATCCCATACATAAAGTAGAAAGATTTGTAGAAAAGCCTAATTACGATACAGCAGTAAGATATTTAGAAAGTGGAGATTATCTTTGGAATAGTGGAATGTTTATATGGAAGACATCATCAATATTAAATGCTATACGCGAATACATGCCTAATTTACACAAAGCGTTGGAAAATATAAGTAAAAACTTTAATGCAGATGATATAGAAGAAGTATTATACAATGAATACTCAAAACTTGAAAGTATATCAATAGATTACGGTATAATGGAAAAAGCTAAAAATGTATATGTAGTACCGGGGGATTTTGGCTGGGACGACGTTGGAAGCTGGACCTCCATAGAGAGATTACATGAGAAAGATGATAATGGCAATGTCATAAAAGGCAATATAGTAAGTGTAGATACAAAGAAATGCATAATAACTGGTCACGAAAGACTTATTGCGACATTAGGGATAGAAGATGTAATTATAGTTGACACTGAAGATGCACTTCTAATTTGTTCAAAGGACAAAGCACAGGATGTAAAAGAGGTGTTAAAAGAACTTAAAAAGAAAAGTGTAGAATATTTGTAATGTCGTAAAAATTTTATCCAATTTGCTAAAAATATAAGAAATTATATTTTAAAATTGAGATTTAACTATGAGTTAAGAAATTGGGAAGAAGGACTAAGAAGTTATCTTAAACTTTCAGTTTAAAGTGAAGGTGTATAATATTATGAAATATAAATCTTTTACTATAGTAATAGATGCTTTTGCTCTATTACTTTCCTTTGTTTTTTCTTTATTTTTGCGCTTTAATTTTATTTTTAAAAATATTGATATTGAATGGTATATATACTCTTTCTTAATTATTATGGTTACAGATTTGTTAGTGCTATATTTTAAAGGATTGTATGAAAAAAATTTTAGTAATGTATTTGAACAAGTAAGTATTATATTTGAAGGGTTAATATATTCTACATCGCTATATATCATAATATCGTATTCAATAAAAAATACTATTTTTTCAAGGCTAACATTAGGGTATTTTATTATTTTAGCTTTTGTATTGCAACTCACTGGTAAGTATCTGATTTTGTATATTAAAAAGGTAGAATATAATAGAGGCAAAGGACTTATTAATGCATTAGTTATTGGAGATATTCAGCCGTTCAGCGAAAATTTATTAAAAAGTATAAATAATAAACATACTTTTGGGTTAAATCTAATAGGCATTATATCTCAACAACAAGTTAAAATTGGATTTTTAAATGATGTTGGTAATATAAGAAACTTAGAAAGCATAATTAATGAATATAACATTGGTTCAGTAATTATTACTTCAAAAACAGATTATATTGAAGAAGTGATTGATTATTGTCTTTCAAAATATATAAGTATTTATACATTAGGCAATGCTATTAATTTAAGTAACTATCCTGTTGAAATTGTATTTATAGATGATATTCCAGTATTAAAAATAAAAGATGTCTTAATAAGCGGTACAACTGCTAGATTAAAGAGATTTATGGATTTTATTATTTCAATTTTACTATTAATAGTTCTTTCGCCTCTATTAGTTATAATTACAATTTTAATAAAAATAACTTCAGAAGGTCCAATACTATTTAAGCATAAAAGGCTTGGGTTAAATGGTAAATTAATTGATGTATATAAATTTAGGACTATGGTCGTTAATGCACAAGAAGTTTTAGAAAAACTCTTAAATGATAATCCAGATATACGAAAAGAATATGAAGAAACTTTTAAGCTAAAAAATGATCCGAGGCTAACAAAAATAGGGAAAATTCTCAGAAAGACAAGTCTAGATGAATTACCACAACTTTTTAATGTAATAAAAGGTGACATGAGTTTAGTTGGTCCAAGGCCTATTGTTTTAGAAGAAATAAATTTATATAAAGAACATGCAAAGTATTTATTGCGTGTTATGCCTGGTGTAACAGGTTTATGGCAGGTTAGCGGCAGGAATGATGTAAATTATGAAGAAAGGATTAAAATGGACATGTATTATATTATGAATTGGAACCTATGGCTTGACGTAAATATTCTTTTTAAAACTATCCCTGCGGTACTTAAAAAAGATGGAGCATATTGATAAATTTGATTGTAATAATAATTATAGTCCATAATAATATACTTAGTATTATTCCGTTTATAAGACCAATGTAAAATTTATGGTTAGGCATATAATCATTCCTTATTTTTTGTTATGTTTTGCATTTTAATTAGATTTTATTCCTGGTTTGTTGAAAGCGGTGACTACCTCTGGAACAGCGGTGTGTCATATGGAAAACATCAACAATACTTAATGTCATATATTAATATATGTCCGGATTAAATAAAGCATTAAACATGATAAGAGAATATTTTGAGATAGATGATATAGAAAAGATATTATAAGATGAATACCCAAAGCTTGAGAGTATATAAATAGTTACGGCATAATGGAAAAAGCTAAAAATGTATATGTAGTACCGGGGGATTTTGGCTGGGACGACGTTGGAAGCTGGACATCAATAAAGAGATTACATGAGAAGGATGAATATGGCAATGTAATAAAAGGCAATGTTGTAAGCGTAGATACAAAAAAATGCATAATAAATGGTAATGAAAAACTTATAGCAACACTCGGAATAGAGGATGTAATAGTAGTAGATACAGAAGATGCCCTATTGATATGTTCAAAGGATAAGGTACAGAATGTGAAAGAGATATTGAAGGAATTGAAAGAGAAAAAAAGGGAGTATTTGTAAGAGATTAAAACAAGACTGCCATTAAAACACTAATTTGCAATTTGCTATACTTGAAAAGTAAAGCATATTAAATTTCCTGCTAATTACAAAAATAGATAAGTGAGGAGATACGTATAATGAAAGTTTTAGTCACAGGCGGTGCAGGTTTTATAGGCTCGCATATAGTAGACTTGCTGATTGAAAATGGATATGAAGTCGTAATAGTGGATAATCTTTCAACAGGAAAAGAAGAATTTATATATAAAAAGGCCATTTTTTATAAAAAAGACATTACAGATGATGACTTGTATGAAATTTTTGAAAAAGAAAAGCCTGATTATGTAATACATCAGGTAGCACAAATAGATGTCCAGAAATCAATTGACAATCCTGTATTTGATGCGAAGGTAAATATACTTGGAACAGTAAATTTACTGGAATGTTGCAGGAAAAGTGGTGTTAGAAAGATTGTATATGCTTCATCGGCAGCAGTATATGGAAACCCTGAGTATCTTCCTATTGATGAGAAACATAAAATAAATCCCATATCTTACTATGGAATATCAAAACACACACCAGAGCATTACTTTGAAGTATATAGTCAATTGTATGACTTAAAATATACGATTTTACGTTATGCAAATGTGTATGGGATAAGACAGGACCCAAAAGGAGAAGGCGGAGTAATATCTATTTTTATAGATAAGATGCTTAAAGGGGAAAGACCTATTATTTTCGGAGATGGAAACCAAACGCGTGATTTTATCTATGTAAAAGATGTGGCAAAAGCCAATCTTTTGACACTGGAGAGAGGCGATAATGAGGTTGTAAATATAAGTACGGGTGAGCCTACAAGTATAAATGAGCTT
>JBNAVY010000076.1:0-6255 GCA_049700195.1 Thermoanaerobacteraceae bacterium | reverse complement strand
ATTTACCTTTGTTTATTATTTCAGGAGAAGAAGACCCTGTCGGTGAATACGGTAAATTGGTAAGGAGGTTGTATGAGCTTTATAAGAGCATGGGATTAAAACAGGTTGATATTAAGCTTTATCCAGGGAAAAGGCATGAACTTCTCAATGAAGTTGGGAAAGAGGAGGTCTATAAAGACATACTCACATGGATTGAAAAGAAAGTGTTAAATTATTCTTAGTAACACCATGTAAATTGGCATTATGATAATGCTTAATATTGTAGTATATGTAATCATACTTGTGGCAAATTCATAATCTGCTCCATATATTCTTGCTATTATTGAAGAATTTACAAGTACAGGCATTGCTGACATTATAACAAATACATCCCTCATAAGCTTTGGCACAGGGATGAATATGTTTAGAAAAAGTACAAGGGCAGGAGTTATTAGAAATCTCCCAATAAAAACCAGGATAGCATCTTTGTCAAGTTTAAATTTATCAAAGCCCATTTCATGAATGACTATGCTAATGTAGAATATTGATAAAGGAGTGGTGAGATTTCCAATCATTCTAAAGCTTTCAAAAAGGAATTTTGGAAGATAAAGGTTTATGAGGACAAAAATTACTCCTATTATAAAACCTAAAAGAGGAGGATTGAAGATTCTCTTTACAATATCCCAATTTACTACATTTTTTTCTTTTTCATTTACATCCCGTATTACGCCATAGACGCCAAGAGTCCAAAGTATAGTTGTATTTGCCATGTAATATAAAAGGGCATAGGGCGTTGATATTTCTCCAAAAAGAGCTTGAGCCATAGGAAGACCAACAAAAATAGTGTTTGAAAGGGAGAATATAAGGACAAAAACGCCTTTTCTTCCTTTTTTTACTTTGAAAATGTTAGCAAATATGTAGGCGATCATATATGATAGAAAGATAGATAAAAATGGAATCAAAAGTCCTCTTACTGAGTGCTCTAGTTGTTCTTTAGAAAAAGTTGTAGTAATGTTTACAATCATATTGAGAGGTAAAGATACATTAATTACAAGCTTTGCAAAAAGGTCTGCTGTTGAGCTGTCAAACCAGCCTACCTTAGATAAATAATATCCCAGTGCCAGTATAAATACAATTATTAAAACACCTTGAACTGATGAAAAAAAGACTTCCATTAAAAAGCCACCTCTTGTAAGAAAAAAAGATAAAGTTTACTTATTTAGAATAGCACAAAGGAACATAAATTTCAAACAAGATAAAAAGCATAGTTCTTTTTGTATAAAGATTATGCAAAAATTGCTGTATTTTTTGTTTAATTATGTGGTATATCATTGACAAACTCACAAATATTTTATAAGTTATTAAATGAAGTATTAGAATATCTAAAATCTACTTGGTCAAACTATAAACTTTTCAGAAATTATTTTAAATTTTTAACAATTTCATGTATAATGGGTAGGCTTTTTAAATGTTAGTGAATAGAAAAGAGGTTGTGTCAGATATGAAGAAAAAAGTGATGCAAATAATGTTATTTTTTATTTTGGGTATATTTTCTGGTTTTATGGCAAAATATCTTGATACTATTCCTGCTGATGGCGTAATTGGAAATATTGCTAATATAATTGGCAATATTTTTTCAGGAATTGGGATCTGGGTATTTATTGCTACCATTATTGCGGTGTGGAGCAGAACCCCTATAGCTGGAGCAATGCATGTTTTTGCTTATCTTATAGGTATGCTTATATCTTACTACATCTATTCTATGAAATTATTTAACTTTTTTCCCATACACTATTTTATAGGTTGGGGATTGGTTGCAATAGCATCTTTGCCCTTTTCTTATATTGTCTGGTTTAGCAGAAAAGATGGGTGGGTTGCTTCTTTATCTGCTGCTCTTCCTATTGGGTTTTTAGTCTCAGAAGGATATAGCTTTTTATACACATTTTCTCCATATTCAGGATTTAATCTTTTTGCTGCAATTATACTATTTTTTATTTTACCAAAAAACAAATCTCAATATATAAAAGTTTTCATACTTACAATATTAGTATCAGTATTATTAAATAAGTCTTATCTTTTATCTTATATAAGGGGATTTTTATTTAGGTGATTAATGATAAATAAAAGCCGGACAAAGGGGACTGTCCCCTTTTGTCTGTTTTTATTAATAAAAATTTAATAGTTTGTAACCAATTTGTAATATCAGATATAGGAAATAATGATATAATGGGAATATGAGTAGAAACATTGAATGCTTGGATGAAAGATTAATAAGTTTTTAAAGTAATATTGGGGGGATAAGATGAGAGGAAGATATTTTTTAAATTTTGTAGTTGGAATAATAATTGGTGTATTGATAACCCAGGGATACATAAAATATAAAGCAAATGAAACAATGGCGAACAATGCTCAGAACATTGATTTGGCAAATCCAATTTCTCAAAAAGAAATTTTGAAACAATTAAAGGAAAGTTCATCTTTTGATATGTCACAAATACCCGTTTATGGTACTGATATTTATGGAGGAATATGGAGAGATTATGGAACTAATTCTACTTCATTTGATGATTGGAAATTACCTAAAGTGTGGCAAAAATATATTTATTCAGTTAACAACAACGCTTCCAATGATAAGATTTTATACATAACGCTTCAAGGAGTTGTTTTCTTATACTTTCCACCTGACGGTAGATATTGGCCGCCTGTGCCTATGTTTGGTGATATACCACCTGGTTCAGTAATAGTTGCACAGCATGTTCCTATAAAACCTGCTGTTGAATCAGGTATAATACCTGTATATCATGGGCAAGCATTTATAAAGGGTTATCCTTTGCCTGAAGAATGGAAAAGAGCATTAAAGTAAATGTAACAATTTTTTATTAAAGAGGGACTGATAAAGTTACAGTCCCTTTTTAATAAATATAATTGTACAAATCTTGCCAACCCGAATTTATTACAATATTAATTAGAGATTGTCCAGGCTGTATATCTGTTCCACTAAAATAATAACCAGCATCCCATTCAGATGCACCAAGAGCTTCTAAAACAGAATATAAAGCTTGATGTTCATAATATGTCAATTGTTGAGGAGTTGGGAACTCAGGAATATCATTTAATCCATAATGTGTTACGCCTTGAGCTATTACTGTATTTCCATTATCATTTTTTACTGTTGCTGTTTTTCCTCCCGCTTTATAACCGATGTTAAAGAACGTTGAAAGTTTAGTTGGAAAGCCAAAAATGTCTATATGACTGCCATCATTGTAATAATTCATTTGTTTTATATAAGCTTGTACACCGTCGTTTAAGGTACAAAATATAGGAAATGCATTTCCAGTACTACCTCCACAATATCCACTCACACATATTCCACTTGGAGCCCATGTTTGAAATGTAGGATTTTTTATTGGCATTCCCCATTCTTGATACCAATGAGCTAATATTGCAGCAACGGGCAATTGTAAGGAGCGTGAAGCTGTTTGTGCATAACTTAAATAGTTGTTTACAAAAGTTGTATAATTTGGTTTTGGGCTTGTTGGACAAGTAGCCATAAAAATCTACCTCGCTTTTATTATTTTTTCGAGGGACTAATCGACCGATTTATCCTTCTACCTATTAAAGAGAGTGTTATATGCTAATTTACAACCCATCTAAAAAATCTTCTCCTAAAAATTCTTTCATTTTTTTCAATGCTCTTTTCTTTGTCTTATTTACTGCCTGCTGTGAAATATGAAGCTTTAAAGCTATTTCATTTTCTTTTTTTCCATATAAAATTGTTTCAATTATTATTTCTTTTTGCAAGGGAGTCAGTTTTTGTAGTGCATCTTCTATTGCAAGCTTGATTTCTATATTTTGAGCATTTTCACTATCACTGCTAATAATTTCTTCATCTTCAATGAGAATCTCTTTTTCCTTAATTTTCTTATATTTTTTAGAAAGCCTTATGTATTCATTTTTCATGCCTTTTGCGATGTATGAGATTAATTTTTCATCATTTATATTGAGTATAAGAATCACCCTTTAAGCTTAGTAATTGTTTTCAAAAGCCAAAGTAATAGATCCTCTTCGGCACCATCATATTCGAGCTTTTTCTTGTATTTATTGAGTAGGGGTTTAAACTTATCTATAATTTCTAATAATATTTTTTCATCTTTTTCTTTTGGTTTTGTATTGGGAAGAGATTTGTTTTTCAATTTAATCACCTTCATATAAAAAATTACCTTCTATATATTAAGGAGCTATATTTATTACAAAAAACAACCCATGACAAGGGATTTCTTACAAATAAAGAGAAAATATCTAAAGTAGCTGAATAGTTGGTACTAACTATTATAGCAATATTTTCTAAAGAATTTATTAAGATAATTAATAAAAAAATTAATAAAAATTTAATAATTTGTAACCAATTTGTAATATCAGAAGAACGAAAGAATGGTATAATGGGAATAGAAATATTTTGAAAAGAAAATGTTAAAAGGAGTTGAGCTTTGTTGAAGAAAAGTTTGATGTTGTTTATTAGTGTTATTTTAATGGTGTCATTTTTTACTATAATTGCTTTTGCAAATAGCACAATCAAATTAATCGTAAATGGTAGTGAGATTAAACCGGATGTGCCACCGCAAATTATCAATGGAAGAACAATGGTGCCTATTAAGTTGGTAGCTGATGCCTTAGGGGCTAAAGTAGAATGGGATGGTAATAATAGAATTGTCAAGTTAACTTCGATCCTAGAAAAACCTCTTCTTTTTACCAGAATTGCTTTCTCAAAGGACTGGCAAAAGGCAACAAAGTCACCGTACCAGGAACTTCCGGAATTGCGTGATCTATATAACCAAAATTTCTATGTTATAACTGGCAACAGCGAAGGGAGTAAGGTCTTTGATACTCTAGGTGTAGATAAACTGGAACGTGTATCGTCAAATATTACTGTTCCTGAAGGTAGCATAGGTATTTTTACTGTGTATAGCTCTATCATTGGAATTACAGTAAAAGGACAAAACATAATAATCTATGTACAACCTCAAGATGCCGGCTATGATTTCGTTGCAATTGACCCAGTAGTTGCTGACCTTCCATATAAAGAAAGCGGATATAGTGAGAAAATCTTTACCTTCATTTTTACGGATACTAAAGGTAAAGAACTAACAAGGATTGTAAAAATGTGCTCTTAGGTTTTGCCAAAATGCACAGGGAGGTTTATATGTCTCCCTGGGCATTAGACTATTTAGTTGTTAACTAAGGTGCTGAAATGTTAACTGTCCCACTGCCCGGGAACCCCAAAGCTTTTGCAATACCACCATAGCTCAAATCAATTATGTTAGCAGGAGCTGTATCATTTACTCGGGCTATAATGCTTTTTCCACTGTATGTTACTTTAACCCAACAGTTACGTGGTAAATCAGAAAGTCCGGATGCAATGGTAAGGTCGCAAGTATGAAATATTTCCCCATTACTTGTATAAGGATTTAAGAGCTGTTCTCCCATACCATAATAAGTAGCAGTTACATTTTTACTTCCAACGTAACTTTGTGTAGGTACAATAAGTTGCCTGGAAGAGTTAACACGTTCATTTAGACAGTTTAAGTCACTACTTTGAAGTGCACCTCTAATATTTCTTGTCCAATTCAAAGCCAATACGGGGGGATTCATGCCATATGTGGTTGCATCTGCAGTCGTAACAGTGCAAATGAGGTTTAAATTTGTATCATAAAGGTCTTCGTATATTGTATATGGATAATTTTTAAAAGTAACTTGGCCATCTCCTCTTCGCACATGTGCAGATGCAATCACATAGTTACTGCTTATCCATGTTGGAGTGATAAAATCCAGATCTCTCTTGGTATCTGCGAAAATTGTATTGAGACGGTCAGCAGTTACCTCTGCTCTCTGTCCAGGATTATAGCCTCCAACAGACACCTTGAATCTAATTACTCCGTAATTGTTTACAGAGACAATGCCATCTCCATTTGTATCTACATACCACGTTGCTTGATTTGCCATAAAAATTCTCCTTTTCAAATAATTTTTTTGTTTAGTCTTATAGCCTCGTGACACAGACCCGCTATAAGCCAAACCATAGTTTTCAGTTCTTTAAGGCCATCTTTAGAAACGTTAAATATAAAGAACTATTGCTATTAACCTGCTTTTGCTATTTTTTCGAGGGACTAATCGACCGATTTACCCTTCTACCTATTAAAGAGAGTGTTATATGCTAATTTACAACCCATCTAAGAAATCTTCTCCTAAAAATTCTCTCATTTTTTTCAATGCTCTTTT
>JBNAVY010000075.1:0-6593 GCA_049700195.1 Thermoanaerobacteraceae bacterium | reverse complement strand
ATATCTATTTTTGCTTTTGGCAGGATGGTACCTATTGCTCTTAATGTAGCTGAAATTTTGAAGAGCAATAATTTAAAACCTTATGTTATAAATCTGAGATTTGCAAAACCTTTAGATGAAGATTTAATTTATGAACTTTCACAAAAATCAAAGTTAATTGTAACAATAGAAGATAATGTAATAGCTGGTGGAGTTGGATCTGCTATTTTAGAGTTTTTAAATTCAAAAGATATTAATTTACCTATGTTACGACTAGGATTTCCAGATAAATTTATTGAACATGGTGATGTTAACAGTTTATTTAAAAAATATTCTCTTGATGCAGAATCAATTGCAAGGAGCATATTAGAAAAATATAAAGGATTGATATAATGTCTTCAAAAGAAAGATTGGATATTATTTTAGTAAAAAAAGGCCTTTTCCCATCAAGGGAAAAGGCAAAAGCGTCTATAATGGCAGGAGAAATTTATGTTGATGGTTTAAGGATTGACAAAGCAGGATCTTTAATTAAAGAAAACGCTAATATAGAATTGAAAGTCAAATCTTTACCCTATGTTAGCAGAGGTGGATTAAAACTTGAAAAAGCTTTAAAAAAATTTGATGTTGATGTATCTAATAAAATAGTATTGGATATTGGAGCTTCAACTGGAGGTTTTACAGACTGCCTATTAAAAAATGGTGCTTTTAAGGTATATGCTGTTGATGTAGGATATGGACAATTAGATTGGAATTTACGAAATGATAAAAGGGTAGTAAATATGGAAAGAATTAATATAAGATATCTTGAAAGCTTACCAGAAACAGTTGATTTGATTACAATAGATGTTTCTTTTATTTCACTTTCAATTGTAATACCTTCAGCTTTGAAGTTTTTAAAAGAAGATGGCTGTCTGATAGCTTTAATAAAGCCTCAGTTTGAAGCAGGAAAAGGAAAAGTTGGTAAAAAGGGCGTTGTTAAAGATCCAGATACTCATATTCAGGTTATTAATAGAATTATAAAAATTAGTTCAGATTATGGGCTTATAATAAAAGGCATAACCCATTCACCTATAAAAGGACCTGAAGGTAACATAGAATATTTAATATATACATGCAAAAATAATATTACAAATATCAACATAAATGTTGAAAATATTGTAAAAAATGCATTTGAAGAATTAAATAAATAAAAAAATTAGCAGGAAATTTTATTTTTTTGTAGAATATGAATAAATGTGGTGATAAAAAATGAAAAAAATAGGCATCGTACCAAACATAAATAAGGATAAAGGCTTAGAAACAACAAAATCTGTAGTTAAATGGATATTGGATCATGATAGTATACCATATGTAAATGAAATTATAGCAGATAAAATAAATTATCCTGAATATGGCAAATCATCATATGAATTACATAGTGAATCTGACTATATAATATCTTTAGGTGGAGATGGGACTATATTAAATGTTGCACGTTTATGTGCACCATTTGGTACACCTATTTTAGGAATAAATTTAGGACATCTTGGTTTTTTAGCAGAAGTAGATAGCAGCGATATTTTTTCTTCATTGGAAAAATTATTTTCAGGTGAATATACAATCGAAAAAAGAATGATGATTGAGGCTGAAGTAGTAAAAAATGATATGGAAATAATAAATTTTAGGGCATTAAATGACATTGTTGTAACACGTGGTGCATTTTCAAGAATGGTACGCTTAAAAGCTTATGTTAATAATAATTATCTTGATACATATTTATCTGATGGAGTTATTGTTTCAACACCTACAGGATCAACTGCTTATTCATTATCAGCAGGTGGACCGATTGTTTATCCTAATATGGAGCTGATTTTAATTACTCCAATTTGCCCACATACATTATATTCAAGATCTATAGTCGTATCATCATTAGATACTGTTAGATTAGAAATTGAAGATGAAAACCCTGATATTATGATTACAACTGATGGACAACAAGGCTATAAATTAAACTTTAGGGATATTATATATATAAAAAAGAGCAATCAATTTACTAATTTAATAAGATTAAAAAACACTAATTTCTTTAACTTGCTAAGGGATAAATTAACTGAAAGATTTTAAAAAATATGAGGTGATTTATAATGATGAAAATAGCACGCCATGCTAAAATACTTGAAATAATATCTGAAAAAGAAATTGAAACTCAAGAAGAATTAGCAGAAGAACTTCAAAAGATAGGAATAGATGTAACTCAGGCAACTGTATCCAGAGATATTAAAGAACTACGTTTAATAAAAGTTTTAAGTGATAATGGGAAAAAATACAAATATGCTACAATGAATAAAGTTGATAATAATATATCTGATAGGCTTATGACACTTTTATCTGAATCTATTACAAACATTGATTATGCTGGAAACATTATTGTAATAAAAACGTTATCAGGTACTGCGCCTGCAGCGGCTGAAGCTATTGATACTCTTAACTGGAAAGATGTGGTGGGGACTCTAGCAGGAGATAATACTATTTTCTTATTGACAAGAAATGAAGATTCTTTAAAAGAAATGGTAGAAAAACTAAAAAAATTGACAAGGTAAGTTTGGAGGTTAAATTTATGATCCTTGCACTTAATATTCAGAATATAGCACTTGTAAATCAAATAGAAATAGATTTTGAAAATGGACTAAATATATTAACAGGTGAGACAGGTGCAGGAAAATCAATTGTAATTGATTCCGTTTTTTTGCTATTAGGCGGAAGAGCTAATAAAGATATAATAAGAAGAGGGGAAGAAAGAGCAATAGTTGAAGGTATTTTTTTAGTCAACTCAAATAAGGATAAAATTAAAGACGCATTAGATGAAATGGGCATATCTATTGAAGAAGATGAAACGATTATTGTAAATCGTGAAATAACTTCTAACGGCAGAAATTATTGCCGCGTAAATGGTAGAATTGTCCCATTGTCATTTTTAGACAAATTAGGTTCTTATTTAGTTGATATTCTTGGTCAGCATGAACATCAGTATTTATTAAATAGCAGCAGGCACATGCAATTATTGGATAGTTTTGCAGATCAAGAATTTTTTAGATTAAAAAAAGAATTAAAAAAATTATTCACTGAATATAAAAATCTACAAACAGAATTAGATGAGTTTTTTGTTGATGAAAAAGATAAACAGTCTGTAATTGATCTTATAAATTTTCAAATTGAAGAAATTGAAAAAGCAAATTTAAATTTAGACGAAGAAAAAATCTTAAATGAAAAACGAAATATTTTAATTAATGCAGAAAAGCTTTTTAATTTAATGAATACAAACTATAATTTGATTTATGAAGGAAATGTAGGCTGCGGATCAATATTGGATAATCTTCATATAGTACTTAAAAATCTTGAATCTGTAATTGCTATAGATGAAAGCTTAACAAATTTAAAAACTATAATAGAAGAAAATTTATATGAATTAGAAGATTCAGCAATACAAATCAGAGATTATACAAATCAAATTGACTTTAATCAAGAAGCATTAGATAAATTAGAGGAAAGAATAGAATTTATCAATGACTTGAAAAGAAAATATGGTAAAACTGTTGAAGAAATATTACATTTTAAAGAGCAGAAGAAAAAAGAATTGCAAAATATCTTACAATCAGAACAAAAAATAAAAGAATTAAAAAATAAAATGACTAAAATAAATAATCAAATTATAGAATTATGTGAAACTATATCTATTAAAAGAAAAAACATTGCCGAATCTCTTGAAAAAAGTATAAACAAAATATTATCAGAACTAAATATGCCAAATGCTATTTTTAAAGTTGGAATAGACAAATTAGAAGTCCCTAATGAAAATGGAATTGATAATGTTGAATTTTTAATTTCAACAAATGTAGGAGAACCTTTAAAACCTCTTTCAAAAATTGCATCCGGAGGCGAATTATCACGAATCATGCTTGCACTTAAGACTATTTTAGCTGATTCTGATGGAATACCTACTTTAATTTTTGATGAGGTAGATACAGGAATTAGTGGTAAGGCAGCACAGTCTGTTGCAGAAAAAATGGTATATATATCTAAAAAGCATCAGGTTATATGTGTTACGCATCTTCCACAAATAGCTTCTATGGCTGATTCACATTATAAAGTTTCAAAAATTGAAGAAAATGAAAAAACTGTAATAAATATTGATAAGCTAGATTATAATGGTAGAATTAAAGAGCTTTCCAGAATTATAAGTGGATCTAGAATTACTCAGACTACTTTAGAACACTCAAAAGAACTTATTGAAATGGCAAATAAATTTAAAAATCGATTTTAAAAAATTTTACTTAAATTATTCATCTCCACTTCCTTTTTACTGATTCAAAATATATTGACAGTATATAATAGATTTAAAAAGGTTAATTTAATCATAGGACAATAAATTGCGCAGCAAAGGAAGTGGAAGCATGAAAAATAATAAGGTTAAAATAATTTTATTTATTTTATTGACCTTTTTTTTAGTAGGAACAAATTATTTTACTTCAATAAAAAATATTTATAATACTCCTTCTAGCTTTAAATTTTATGAAGGAGAAAAAGTCAATTTTAACTTTGGATTACCTTTTAAAATAGATTTTGTTACAAACAAAAATGGCATATTAAAAATTAGCGATGGTGGAAAATCTTTTTTAAATTTATATAAACCTGTAACAATTGAAACTATAGAAAAAGGAAAAGTTAATATACAATTTAAACTTTTTGGATTTTTACCTATAAAACAAGTAAGTGTAGATGTGGTTCCTGCAATTAAAGTAATTCCGGGAGGGCAGGCAGTAGGTGTAAAGCTTAATACAAAAGGAGCTTTAGTTGTAGGTTATTCTGAAATAATTGGGGAAGACGGCAAAGTTTATAGCCCATACAAAGAAGGTAAAATACAAATAGGAGATATTATTTTGGAAGTAAATAACTATAAAATAAAACAAGCTGAAGATATTACACAAATTGCAAATGCACAAAATGGGCAACCTTTATATTTAAAAATAAATAGGAAAAATACAATATTTTATACTAAAATACATCCTGTAAAATCAAAAGATGATAATCAATATAAAATAGGCTTATGGGTAAGAGACCATACAGCAGGAATAGGAACACTAACTTTTTATTATCCTGATAATAAAATCTATGGTGCATTAGGGCATCCAATAACAGATATAGATACAGGCAGTATTTTATCAGTTGAAAACGGTGAAATAATGAATTCTCGTATTACATCAGTTGATCAGGGTAGAAAAAGCAAGCCCGGAGAATTAAAAGGTATTTTTTTTGAAGAAATAGATTCCATAGGCAATATTGCTAAAAATACTGAGTTTGGAATATATGGCAATATATATAACAACTATTCAAATCCAATATATTCTAAACCTATACCTATAGCATATCAATCACAAATAAAGGAAGGACCTGCTAAAATACTAACTACTATAGATAATACAGGAGTTCAGGAATTTACAATTGAAATAATAAAAAAAGCAGTACAAGATGTACCAACTCAGAAAAGTATGATTATAAAAATTACTGATAAAAATTTGCTTAAAAAAACAGGAGGCATTATACAAGGTATGAGTGGAAGTCCAATAATTCAAAATGGGAAACTTATAGGTGCTGTCACTCATGTTTTTGTGAATGATCCTACAAAGGGATATGCGGTTTATGCAGAATGGATGATAAATGAGGTTGCTAATTTAGTAAATAATAAACAGGTATTCAAAAATTAAGGTTTATCCTAATTTTTTTTGCCAAAAAGAAGGAAAATCGAATAATATGTAGAATAAATACTATATACTAATATTAGTAATGGGAGGGTAAATAATTGTTTAAAAAAATCAGAGTTGGGATTGCAGATGATAACAAAGAATTTTGTAACATTTTATCTGAGTATTTGTCTACAAAAGAAATAATTGAAGTTGTGGGGATAGCAACAGATGGGAATCAAGCAGTAGAACTAATAAAAAATAATGATTTAGACTTGCTGATTTTAGATATTATAATGCCTTATCTTGATGGGATTGGGGTACTCGAAAAATTAAACGAAGAAAATAATATAAAAAGGCCTAAAATATTAATTTTATCAGCAGTCGGACAGGAAAAAATAACACAAAGGGCAATAAATTTAGGTGCAGATTATTATATATTAAAGCCTTTTGACCTTGAAATGTTATCAAGGCGTCTAACTGAACTTATGGAACCTGATTCAGAAATTTTATCAAGACATTTTTATGAATCTCCTAAGCCAAAGAAAAATTTTGATATAGAGGCTATGATAACTGATGTTATTCATGATGTTGGAGTTCCAGCTCATATAAAAGGATATGCATATTTAAGAGATGCAATATCTTTAGTAATGAGCGATATGGATTACCTAAATTCCGTTACTAAAATGCTGTATCCTAAGATTGCAGAAAAATACAATACAACACCTAGCAGAGTCGAAAGAGCCATACGCCATGCTATTGAAGTAGCTTGGAACAGAGGTAAAGTTGAAATGTTAAATGACTTATTTGGTTATACAATAAATGATCAGAAAGGTAAACCCACAAATTCTGAGTTCATCGCACTTATTGCTGACAAATTAAGATTAGGGATAAAAG
>JBNAVY010000074.1:0-6631 GCA_049700195.1 Thermoanaerobacteraceae bacterium | reverse complement strand
CTCAGTATTGTCATTCGTTTTCTATGACAAAATTGAAAATAAAAAAATAACCGGTTTTTTCCGGTTATTTCAATCAATAAATTCGTTGTTTATAGATAGTTCTTTATACCAATGTCCACTTTTTTTTATCGTTCTTTTTTGAGTTTTTAAATCAATAGACACAAGACCATATCGATTTTTATAAGCATTTAGAAAAGACCAGTTATCCATAAAGGTCCATAAATGATATCCTCTCACATTGCATCCATCTTTAATTGCTGTATTTATCCATTTCAAATGCTCTTTTATAAATTCAATCCTATAATCATCTTGAATAATCCCATCTTTTATAAATCGTTCTTCATTTTCAACTCCCATTCCATTTTCTGAAATAAAGCACTCTATGTTTCCATATTTATTTTTTATTTTTTCCAAAAGTTCATATATACCTTTTTCATAGATCTCCCATCCTCTATAAGGATTCATCTTTCTGCCAGGCATAATATACTCATCATAAAACCAACTAGGGCTAAATACGCCATATGGATTTGGCATATTCTCTTTAGCTTTAACTCTGATTGGCTGATAATAATTTACTCCTAAATATTGTATAGTATTATCTTTTATTAACTCTAAATCTTCTTCACTATATTCCGGCAAATTATTGTAAGCTTTTAAAACTTCTACTAATTCTATAGGATACTCCCCTTTAACAGAAGGGTCAAGAAAACTTCTGTTATGGAATAAATCCGCAATCTCTGCGGCTTTTAAATCAGCCGGATGATTACTCCTGGGATATACAGGGCTTAAGTTTAAAACAATACCTATTTTAGCTCCTTCTATTTGTAACTTTTTAAATTCCTCTATTGCCCTCGCACTTGCCAATACTGTGCCATATGCAAATTGTAACGCTCTTTTGAAGTCTACTATATCTGGATAATGGAAATTATACAAATACCCACCTAATACAGGAACTATTGGTTCATTAAATGTAATCCACCTTTTGACTCTATCTCCAAACAACTCAAAACATGTTTTAGCATATTCAGCAAAATATTCCACTACCTTTCTATTCTCAAAACCTCCCATGTTTTGCATTTCTATAGGCATGTCAAAGTGAAATAGCGTAACAAATGGTACTATATCATTTTTTATAAGCTCATCAATGACACTGTTATAAAACGCTACGGCTTTTTTATTGACTTCACCAATGCCACCCGGTATCAACCGCGACCATGAAATAGAAAATCTAAAAGAGTTATGTCCAAGTTCTTTCATTAGTTTTATATCGTCTTTGTATCTGTGGTAAAAATCAGATGTCACATCTGGACCTACTCTATCGAAAAAACGATTTGGCTCTTTTTTATACCAATAATCCCATACGTTCATCCCTTTACCATCTTCATTTGAAGCACCTTCTATTTGTACTGCTGATGTTGCTGAACCCCACCAGAAATCTTCAGGAAATTTATATCTTGTATACATATAGATTACACTCCTCTTTTAAGACGATTTTTAAAAACATAATTTTAAAAAAGTCATCTCTTATTATCATTTATATTGTGGTAAATATTCTTTATTTTGCTCAAGTATATCATCAAGAATTTTTTTAGCAACGGTCGCAGAAGGTACTAATGGATGAATTGTCAACGCCTGTAAAGCTGCATAATAGTCCCCTTTTACCCCTGCTTCAATTGTAAGTTCTTCATATGCTTTTACAACCTGCATTAGTCCTCTTATTTTAGGCGACACATGGCCAATAGTTATAGGATGAGCACCATTTTTATCAATTACTGCATTTGTCTCTATTACTACATCATTTGGCAAATCTGCAATTGTTCCGTTGTTTCTTACATTAACTACATGTATCTGCTTCTTGTCATTATATATTGCACTTATCAAAGAACAAGCAACATCAGAATAATGTGCCCCTCCACGCTTTTCTAATTGAGGAGGTTTTATGTCTAAATTTGGATCTTTATATAGTTCAAAAAGTTCTTTTTCTAGTTTTTTTACAACCTCTCCTCTTGTTCCTACTGTAGCAGCTTCTTTTTTCTGTTCTTCTAACATCTGATCAGTTAAATAAAAATATCTATGATACGGACATGGATACATGCCAAGAGACTTTATAAACTCAGGTTCCCAAGGTAACTCTGGTATGTTTTTCATACTCAATGATCTCCCAGATTCATACATTTCTATTAATTTTCCCGTTATATCTTCTCCATCAAGGTAAACATTTGTTCCCCAAACAAGATGATTAAGCCCTGTAAATTTAATGTAGATTCTCTTTGGATCAACTCCTAAAAGATTCGCAAGCCCATAGACCATACCTATAGGCACATTACATACACCTATAGCCTTAACTTTAGTATATTTTAATACTGTTTCAGTAATTACTCCAGAAGGGTTTGTAAAGTTTATAAGCCATGCGTTTGGAGCAAGTTCTTCTATATCTTTACAAATATCTAAAATAACTGGTATTGTCCTCTGCGCTTTGGCAAATCCTCCGGGCCCAGTAGTCTCTTGACCTATTACATCATATTTTAGAGGTATTTTCTCATCTCTGATTCGAGCATCCAAAAGTCCAACCCTAAATTGTGTAGTCACAAAGTCTGCATCTTTTATTGCTTCACGCCTATCTAAAGTTAAATGAATATTTATATCTACGCCAGCTTTTTCTACCATTCTTCTTGCTAGACTGCCAACAATCTCAAGTTTCTCTTTACCCTCTTCTATATCTACTAGATATAAATCATTAATAGGTAATTCTCCATACCTTTTTATGAATCCTTCAATAAGTTCAGGAGTATAACTAGAACCACCTCCTATAACCGCTATTTTTAATTCTCTTTTAGACAACCTTACTCTCCCCTTTCGTTTGATAAATAACTTTATAAAGTTCAACTATCTCAGTTATCAATTCTTTTGCAAGAATTGCATTCATAAGATGATCTTCTGCATGTACCAAAAGTAGTGTAACTTCTTGTTTGTTACCTGAAGCCTCTTTATGGATCATATCTGTTTGAATATGATGCGCTTCTAATAGCTCTTCACCTGCTTTTTTTAAACTTTCTTCTGCTTTTTCAAAATTACCATCTTTTGAATATTTTAAAGCTTCAAAAGCATCACTTCTTGCATTACCTGCATGGGATATAATGGTAAATACAACTTGTTCTAAGTCCATTTTAACGCCTCCTAAGTCTATTTACTTTTTAGTGCCTCAATTGCTAAATCTAGTGTCTTAGCTCCATCTATCATACCATATATGTTTGCTGGTATTATTCTATACACTTTATTTTTTTCTTTAGTAAGTTCTGCCACATATTTTTCTTTATATCTTATTTGTGGACCTAATAAAACAACATCATAATCATCAATAATTTTTTCTAAATTATCGGCTGCTTCTGCATTGATATATAAATTTTTTATACCCCTTTTTTCTCCCTCTTTTTTCATCTTTTCAACTAACAAACTTGTTGACATACCCGCACCACAGATTAATAGAATCCTCATTGTATATACCCTCCTTTTAGTTTAAACTTATTTTAATATCGAATAGTTAACTAATAAAATGTTATTATTCAGAATAAATTGTAAAACATCTTTATCAGTTAATATTGTTCTTTCAATTTCTCTTTTTGAATTATAAGACGAAATATTCATTAATTCGTTGTCTACATACGCTGGATGGCTCATTATTTCTGTTATACCTTCCTCTATACTACCTAATATAGACAATAAATTTTCTTTTTTAACACCTTCATCATAGAAATTATAAATAAAATTATCAACTGTTTTTAAGCCAGCTTTAATAATTATTTCCCTATCCAATGGAGTAGATCGTACAGGTAAGTTATATTTGTGAGCCATTTCTATAAATACACCTATTACCTTGGGATGACTTTGCACACCATGATGGCTATCCATATGAGTTATAGATATTCCTAATGATAATGCTTTTTTTATTTGCTCTTCTATTTCTATCTTAATTTCATCTACATTGGCATCATTTAAAGCATGTTGGTAATCTTTTTTAAAATATCCTCTCTCATCTACTAAAGTAGGTACTTTATCATGACTGTTTAAGGGCTTACCAGCATCCAATGTTATGTGTACTCCAAAACCCAAATTAGGGCATAATTCTTTAATTTCTGCCGCCTCATAGGCATAAGGCGTATTGCACATTATAGAAGTACTCCTTAAAATCCCATTTTTGTAGCTTTCAACAATTCCCTTATTTACACCTTTTGTAAAACCAAAATCATCTCCATTTACAATTAAATACTTCACCTTTATCACTCCTCTATATAATGTATATCCTATGGGGTACTGCATTTCATGATATACATTATGCATTTGTCTCAACTAAATTTTCTTTTTGTTTTTCAAATTGTTCTTCTTCTTCAAATTTTTTATTGTCCCATAATTTTAAGAAAGGATAATAAATGGCTCCAGCTACTATAAAATTAATTACCTGTAAAATAATAGCTTTCCAATCACCCGTAGTAAGAAAACCACTAATAAGTACAGGAGTAGTCCAAGGAATCAAGGCATAAGGTCTTGCAATAATATTTAACGCAAAGGCAGCATAAGTTATAAGACCTGCTGCAATAGGGGCTAATATAAATGGTATAATCATAACCGGATTCATAACTATAGGCATACCAAAAGTTATAGGCTCATTTATATTAAATATTCCGGGAGCTATAGCTGCTTTGCCTACTGCTTTTAATTGTTGAGATTTTGTTGCAAATAATAAAAGCAAAGCTAAAGCAAGTGTCGTACCTGAGCCACCTATATAAATAAATATATCAAAAAATTGTTGAGATACAATATTAGGTAAGATCTTTTCTCCAGCAATTTTAGCAGCTGCATTTTGTTGTGTAAAGGTAAGCCAAATTGGGCCTAGTATTCCTCCTACTAATGCAGCTCCATGAATACCCACACTCCACAAAAATTGAATCGCTAATATAGCAAGTATTACTGCAGGAAGAGTAGAACCTAGTTTCATAAGAGGTATAGCAATTAATTTATTAATAGCTTCTGGTATTGTTAAATTAATTGTTTTTATCAATATCATGTGTATAATCCAAACAGATGTAATAATAACAGCACCTGGTATTAATGATGCAAATGCTCTTCCAACAGATGGTGGAACTCCGTCAGGCATACGAATAATTAAATTCTTCTCCACAAATTTTCTTTGTACTTCTACTGTAAAAATTGATATTATCATTGCTACAAAAAGTCCCTGGCTTCCCATCCAACCCAGAGGGATATTACCATTTTGAGTTAAAGGTACTGACAACATAAATGTCGATAAACTCAAAACACCTGAAGCCACAGGATCTATTTTATATGTTCCAGCTAGTGCATAAGCTATTGTAAAAGATGCTACCATAGCAATTATTCCAAATGTTGCATTAACAATTTTTAATAAATCATTTACATAAGGTTTAACCATTTCTTCTAAAACTCCAATCGGTGGAAAAGCTATAATTAAGAAAAATGAACCGATAAGCAAAAGAGGCATTGTAGCAACTATTCCGTCACGAATAGATTTTAAATGTCTTTGTTCAGCAAGCCTGCCAGCTACAGGCATAAAATACCTGTCAAGAATATTGATTAATGTATCCATTAGACCAACTCCTTTTATAATATTTACAATATATATATGCAAGTCTTATGCCAGATAGAAATCATTATATAAAATGTTCGTATTTCACCTTCAATGACGATGTTTATCAAACCCGTTTCAATGTGTATCATTTAAAAACGTATTCAATACACATATGTGTATTAAAGTGAATAGATTATTTTCATCATATTTACACATTCTTCATCTGAAATTTTTACACTACATCCTTCTTCTATAATCCCTATAACTTTTTTTATAATATCAAACTCTTTTGGATAATTCTTAATGTATTCTTGTGTACCCTTAATGTGTATTAATTGTTTCCCTTGTAATATACGCTCAATTACACAACCAAGATGAAGTATTAATCCTATTGTAATATCTTCATTTAAATTTACTCCTTCTTTTATTAAAGCTTCATAAAAATTCTTAAAAGAAGATATATACTTTTCTGAGTCTATCTTTATATTTTCTCTTATAACTTCCTCCATGTTATCAATTACCTTAATTTGTGAAATAGTTTCAATTCTATTTTTTAATACAGATAATTTATCATTATCAAACACATCTGAGGTAGAAATATACAATATAGAATCGTCCTGTGGATTTATAGCACTTACAACAGCTAAAATATTTTTTTCTTCTTTGAAGTTAAGTAGTTTTCTTCTAAATTCTCTTTTATTTTCAATTTCAATTGGAATAATATTAATATCTTTCTCTTTTAAGTCAAGGTTTTTTTCAAGTATTGATTTAAGTTTAACTGCTGTCCCTTCACCTGTTATACAAGCAGTTATGATAACATTCTTTTTAAGAGAATCTTCAAATTTAACGCTGTCTTTATAGATTTTTCCCACATAAGGACTAAAATTGACAACTGCATCATACACTTCCTCTAAAGATGCGTTAAGGATTGCCTTTCTTGCTGCCTCTAAAACCATAGGAGTAGAAACCATTTCAATTGTTTTGACAAGTATTCCTGTCTTTTCGTATATCATGTCACCAAATAATACT
>JBNAVY010000073.1:0-6668 GCA_049700195.1 Thermoanaerobacteraceae bacterium | reverse complement strand
ATTTTCCTGTTTCAACCCATTTGCCGCCTATAAAGGTTTTGTAAGTTTGCATAATATCCTCCATTAGCTTCTAAAAAATATAAAAATTTTATATTATATTAATAAACTATCTATATAATTTATATCATAATTGTTTTCTATAAAATCTTCCGTGTTTAAAATCTTTTTATGGAATGAAATGGTTGTCTCAATTCCATCAATAATAAATTCATCTAGCACTCTTAACATTCTTAATCTAGCCTCTTCTCTCGTTTTACCCACAACTATTACTTTAGCTATTAAAGAATCATAATAGGGTGATATATAACTACCACATTCTAGAGCAGTATCTACTCTTACATTATAACCTCCAGGTATATAAAGCCTTTTAATAGTTCCAGGAGAAGGATAGAAATTTAAAGGATTTTCTGCATTAATTCTACATTCTATAGAATGATTTGCAATATTCTCTTTTGATAGAAAATCTAATTTTTCATTAGCAGCTATTTTTATCTGTTCTCTAATTAAATCAATTCCAAAAATCATTTCTGTAACAGGATGTTCAACTTGGATTCTTTTATTGATTTCCATAAAATAAAAGTTTTTTCCATCATACAAAAATTCTACTGTTCCAATACCAACATAATTAAGAGCCTTTACAATTGCTTTTGTTAAATCGAATAAAAAAATTCTTTCTGTTCCGCTTAAAACAGGACTTGGAGATTCTTCTAAAAGTTTTTGACGTCTTCGTTGGATAGAACAATCCCTTTCTCCTAACGTAATAACATTTCCAAAATTATCAGAAGCTATTTGGACTTCTATATGTCTAGCTTTTTTTATAATTTTTTCCAAGTATATATCATTCTTTTTAAAAGCTACATATGCTTCTTGTTTTGCTGCTTCCCATGCTTTAAAAAGATCTGTTTCATTAAAAACTTCTTTTATACCTTTACCTCCTCCACCATATGCCGCTTTAATCAATAAAGGAAACCCTAAATTTTTAGCGTTATCCAACAAATCATTGTCGTCTTTGATTATTTCTTTGCTCCCAGGTATTACAGGTAAATCATTTTCCATTAAAATTTTTTTTGCATTAAATTTGTTAGATAATACACCCATTAAAATAGAAGAGGGACCTATAAATGTAACACCTAAGTTTTCGCATAGTTTTGCAAAATCCGGGTTTTCAGATAAAAATCCATAACCAGGATGCAAAGCGTCGCATCCTGTTTTTAGTATCGCTTCTTTTATTTTATCTAAATTAAGATAGCTTTTGTGGGGATAATTATCACCAATTGGATAAGCTTCGTCTGCAAGTTTAACGTGTATGCTTTCTTTATCAATATCAGAATATATTGCGACAGTTTTTATACCCATTTCTTTTGCGCTTCTGATTACTCTTACAGCAATTTCACCTCTGTTAGCTATTAAAATTTTTTTAAACATAGTATACCTTCCAAAAATTTTACTTTAAAATTGGCTTACCAAGGGGAAAATTTATTCCAGCACTATTTAAAATGCCACCTATAGCCATTAAAATTCCAAATAATCCTGCTATAAAAAATGCCCAGCCACTAATAAAGGATAAACTACCAATATTCCAATATATTAAGGCTAACGTTAATAAACCTACATCTGCTCCAATTATTGATATAGATGCGGTTAAGGGGGAAAATTTTAAAAAAACAGGTGTTGTAAAAACTAAAACTAAAGCGAGAATTATCCACTCAAAGCCTAGAATCCTATAGTCTAACTCCCAATGATATATAGATGCGAAATATCCGATTGCATACATTAAAGATGATGCAAAAGCAAAAAAAGCTCCAAAATATATCCATGTGCTACCACCAGAGATATTTCCAACTTTTAACTCACTAAAACCAGCTACTAAGTAAGGAATTGTACAAGCCAATGAAACAGCAGACATCAATAAATAAGCTTTAGGAGTCACAAAGCCACATAATGAGGCCCATGCCATCCACGTGGCAATAGAATATGCAATCCAACCAGCAGGTGCAGCATCACCATAGATAACTTTCACGTTTAAAATTTGACCTTCTACTTCGCTCACATATTCTTACCTCCACTTTTTGAACGTTAACTCAATTATTTTATATTTTATGTTTCTAGAACTATCATTGAATCTCCTACTTGCATTTCGTCCCATTCTTTAACTAAAATTTTTTTTACAGTCCCAGATTTTTCAGTTTTGACACTTATTTCAGTTTTCATTGAGTTAATAACCGCAACTTCTTGATTTTCGTTAACAAATTCTCCTTCTTTTACTACAACTCTTGCAACCAATCCAACCATTGGTGCTTTAACTACATATTCCATATTTATATCCTCCTTTATTTTAATTTAACTCAATCGAATTCTCACTAAATAATTCTGCCTGTTGCTTTCTTAATTCGATAGCTTCAGCTTGAGTACAATAGATGAATTTTATTTTATCTTTTAATGGGATCGCTTGGCCTACTTTCCAAAGTTCAGCATAAATTACTTGCAAGGTATTTATATATCCACCTAGTGTTGGTCCATCTACGCATAAAATTATCGGAGTATTACCACAAACGTTTAATGTACCAGGAACAGCATAACCATGATCTATTATATTAGAAGGGTGACTTCCGCCTTCTCCGCCATCTTCCCTAGCAAAAAAATATGATGGCACATCTTCAAGTCTGTATGCAGATCTATTAGAAGTATGCTGAACTTTATGTTCTTCTCCAAAAAGATAATCCATACCTTTTTGAGTTACATAGTCAGGAGTTGTGTTTGGACCGGGTATAGCTTTAATTTCCCAAACATGGTTATAAGTTGGTATTAAATTTTTCTTTAATTTCCTCCTACCCAATTCACTTATTTTTTTTAAAGGCTTACCTATTTTTATTATATCATTTTCTTTTAATGGTCTACCATCAAATCCACCATAACTTCCAAAAACACAAGTAGATCTACTTCCAAGATATATTGGAACATCGATTCCTCCAGCAATTCCAATGTATGACCTAAATCCACAGTCTTTAAATACTGACATTTTTAAAACATCTCCTTTTTTAACATAAAAAGCTTCCCACATTGGAATCGCACTTCCGTTGATAGTGGGTTGCATATCAGCTCCTGTTATAGCTATTACAGCCTCTTCTAAAAATTCAGCTTCAAAATATCCACCAGTTATTTCCAAAGTTGCATCAGTGATTGAATTACCAACTATCAAATTCGCTAATCTTAAAGATAAATTATCCATTCCACCCGAAGTTGACATTCCTTTACTTAAAAGTCCAAGCCTTCCAGGAAAATCTTCTACTAATGTTTCTATTCCTGCTTTTTTAACGACTATCATTTTTTACCTCCCTAATTTACATATTTACAATCTAGGCGCTTTTTTTATACCTTCGGCCTGTTTTTCTTTTAATGCTTTAACGCCTTTTTGGACTTCTTCACTTGAAATAAACTCTATATATTTTCTAACATTTACACTTCCTTCTTCTATTTCATATACATAGTCAGTTTTGTCATGAACATGCTGAAAAATCTCAAGCACTTCTTTTTCTTGAACTTCGTGAAATTTTACTCTATCAGCATTTTGGTATAAAAATGGAGAATTTTTAAACATTGGGTGTTTTTGGGAAAATTGAAAAGTTGGTATAGTTCTTCCAAATAATTGATATCCTCCACCTGTTGGTGTTGTATAAGTAAATACACATGGACCACCAATACCTACAGCCCCTTCTGGAGTCCATGTTCGAGGTGGATTATACTTTGGTACAACTAAAGCACATCTTGGATCCATCGGCCACAAAAAAGCTCCTCCTGGCCAGAATCCACCACCACTATTATACCATTCTGTGCTACAAATCATTTGTTTAACCTCTGCACTAGTTACTCCGTTACATAGTGCTATATATTCTAGATTATAGCCATTTATAACATTTGGTGCATCTGGCCTAATTTCTTTGACATATTTTTCTACTGCTTTTTTAGTTTCACTATCTTCAAAAGCTATAGGAAGATGTATAAGTCTTGAAAATATAGTAACATCTTTAATATCAGTAACTTCATTTTCATATTTTTTTACAATTTCAATAAGTTCTTCAATACTAATTTTAAGAGGATCGAAATGTAACATGTTTGTACGAATACCTGGCAAAGTTTCAATAAGACCAGGAGGTGGATTTTCTCTTATTTTTCTGTCAATAGTTTGAATTCTAAATGAATCAAGCAAATTAGCTCTTTGTGTTCTACCATATTCCACTTGTAAAAATCCGTCTCCTGCCTGTCTAAAGAGTACCTCCAAACGATTTTCTGTTGCTGGTAAAGAGTCCAAAACAACATTGTATTTGTTGTTCATACAATACCTCCTATGTTTTGTTATGGTGATTTTATTATATATCCTTCTGATTCTAATTGATTTCTTAAGGATTTGAGAAGAGATAATGAATTTGGAGTATCTGAGTGTATACAAATAGAAGTTCCTTCTATATCAATATCAACCCCATCAATTGAAGTCACTTTTTTTTGCGTTAACATTTTTATAACCTTTGTTGAAACTTCTTTTGGATTTTTTTCTGAATGTTCCTTTGTAATAATGAGATTTCCATATTTATCATAATCTAAATCAGCATATAATTCAAAAATAGTTCTAATACCTAAAGAATTTGCAATATTCGCTAATATGCCGTATTTCATGCAATATAAATACACATTTTTATCTAAATCTAAAATTACTTGACAAATAACTTTTGCTACATTATTATCTTTGTGAGCCATTCCGTATAATTTTCCATGAGGTTTTATATGGTGTAATTTTCCTCCATTTTTTTCAACGAAAGTTTTCAATGCACCAATTTGATATACTAGATCACAATATAATTCTCTTTCAGACATTATTATTTCTCTTCTGCCAAAACCTTGTTTGTCGTTAAATCCTGGATGCGCTCCAATACTTACATTATGCTCAATAGCAAGTTTTATGGTGTTATCCATAATCACTGGGTCTCCAGCATGAAATCCACAAGCAATATTTGCACTTGAAATATAAGGCATAAATTCTTCATCATTTGCTACTTTGTATAAACCAAAACCTTCACCCATATCAACATTGATATCAACAAACATAGTTCCTCCTTATTGTATTACATTTTCTACCGCTTTATCCAATATCTCTAGTCCATTTATTAACTGCTTTTCTGTTATTACTAACGGCATCAAAAATCTAATCACATTACCCCTTGTTCCAGCACTTAAAAGCAACAATCCATTTTTCCAGCATTCATTAATAATTTTTGTTGTTTCTTCTTTTGCTGGCTCTTTTGTTTTTCTGTCTTTTACTAATTCCATAGCTATCATTGCTCCACGGCCTCTTACGTCACCTATAATTTGGTATTTTTCTTTCATCTTATTTAGCTTTTCCATGCAAGTTTTTCCTATAAAATTTGCTTTATCGCAAAAGTTATTTCTTTGCATAATCTCTATAACTTTCAATCCCGCAACACAAGCGAGGGGATTGCCGCCAAAAGTTCCTCCTAACCCTCCGCTATGCGTAGCATCCATAATTTCCGCCTTTCCTGTTATACCAGCTATTGGTAGCCCGCTACCCATTGATTTAGCTGTGGTAATAATATCAGGATAAACGTTCCAATACTGGCTAGCAAACATTTTGCCTGTTCTGCAAAATCCACTTTGAATTTCATCGGCTATTAGCACTATTCCATATTTATCGCATATAGATCTAAGTTGTATGATATATTCATCTGGTGGAATGATAAAGCCACTTTCACCTAGTACTGGCTCTATAATAATGGCTGCTATCTCTTCTGGAGCAATTTCTTCTATAAAAAAATCATCAAACAATTTTACACATTGCATGCTACACGTACTTTTTTCTAGCCCTAAAGGACATCTATAGCAATATGGATAATACATTCTATGAACACCTGGGGCAAAAGGTCCAAAACCAAACTTGTATGGCTTTACTTTACTTGTTAGCGTCATTGTCATTAACGTCCTGCCGTGGAATGCACCATTGAAAGCCACTATTTCTGTTCTACCTGTATATTTGCGAGCTATTTTTATAGCGTTTTCTACAGCTTCTGCGCCACTGTTTACAAAAAATGTTTTTTTCTTAAAATTTCCTGGAGTTATTTCATTTAGTTTTTCAGCTAATTTAATATATGGCTCGTAATTAACCACCATTGAACATGTGTGAAAGTATTTTTCAGCTTGTTCTTTAACGGCAGATATTACTTCAGGATCACTGTGACCAATATTCATAACACCAATTCCACCAGCAAAATCTAAAAAAATATTACCGTCGACATCTTCAATTATTGCACCTTGAGCTTTTTCTATAAATGTTGATGTAAGTTGTGAGACACCAACCGGGACATTGTTGTTTCTTTGCTCCAATAAATTTTTAGCCTTTGGTCCAGGAAGTTCCGTAACTATCTTTGGTTCTTCAACTAATTCTAAATTCATTACTTTTTCTCCTTTAGTAAAATAATTATTTTCTATAGTTGTATTAAGCAAAAAGTGTTCCATTGCTTTAAAATAAACTTTATTTTAACAAAATTATTTATTTAAGATAAAGTTTTAATGCAAAAATGACTTAGTAAAAATATAATTCTTTTTCTTGTAAGTAAATCGATTAATTCAAATATGAATTTTTAATCCATATTTGAATTAAT
>JBNAVY010000072.1:0-6938 GCA_049700195.1 Thermoanaerobacteraceae bacterium | reverse complement strand
TTTGTTTCGCCATTAAAGCATACACTAAGTTAAATAATTTTAAGTCTTTTTAGAAGTCTAAATTAAGAGCATTTGACCCCCGCGAATTAGAAATAAATATGGAACTTGAATAAATTTAGTAGTGTCTATATTAGATTTATCAAAAACCTTTAAACATAGCCTTATACTTGCTACTTATTGATATTTTAGCAGTTTTTATATTTTTATCTACCATACTGTCAAAATATTTTTTGTATTCATTTTGCAAATTAGCCGTCATTTGTTCAGCTTTTTTCAGTTCTCCGCTCTTTATCCCTTCTTTTATAATAAAATCGTACAACTTGTTAAACAGTAATATCCTTTTTGCATTATACCTTTCGTAAGTGTTCCAATACTCATCTTCTGTCATTCCACTTTCAGCAATCAATTCATCTAATTTCTTCTTTGCTTCTGGGTATTCATTAAATTCTTTCTTTTCTTTATCTATATATTCATTTATTTCTCCTTCTGAAACCTTTATATTGTATTTACTTGCCAGGTATTCTTGTACTTTTTCTCTAATCAATTTTTGCAGTATATAATCGTCTATATTATCTGCTTGCACTCCAGAGGCTACTGCTAATCCCTTCCTCAATTCAAATTCATTTTTGTATATGGGTATACCATTAACTTCTGCAATTATTTCCCCTTTATTAATTTCTAACTTATCCTTGTTGCTTTTGAAAAAAGAAGATACCTTTTTCATAATATTATCAAATTGTAATTCGTTTGCCTTTTCCTGAGGGTTTTTTGCCGAAAATGAAAAAGCACTGATAGCTAAAATAAAGATTAGCAAAACACTTAAGCTAATTAAAATTAATGTTTTCCCTCTCCTCATTTTTAATTCTACCTCCTAAATATTAATAAAATCTTCTAAACACAAAATTATCTTTCTTGCTTACACACTATCTCAAACAAGAGGGACGGTTCTAACCGTCTGAATTCAAAGAAAACCGTCCCCACTGTTTGACAATTTAGTTTTCATTATCTTTCCGTTTTAACAGTTCTTTAATTTCCTGCAGTTCTTTTTTTATTTCAATTGTATTACTCCAAGACTTGTATACCGAAACAAAAAGAAAAACTAATGCCACAATAGATACTATAATGAGTTCTATGCTAAATAATGCCAATAGAATCCCTCCTAACTCATGGAAAATACATACTTTATGCAAAGTTTTTTCGCAGATACTATAGTAATTTTTAACGTGGTTAGTTTCTTAAATAAATATTTATATTTATTTATAAACTTAATTCCGGATGTATAGATAATTATTAACTTTTCTCGGTTTGCAATAACGTAACTCTATTATTTTTAATTAAACACCTCAAATAAGTAAGTAAAGAATTTGGGCATAGATTTTTTCTCCTTTGAAAATTCAATTATATGTTTACTTTTTAGGCAAAACTCCTATTCTGTGTCTTTATTGAATAACATTGTAGAAGTTTAATTACAAAGTCTTCTAACCTTATCATTAAATATAGTAGTTTTACAGGTGCCCACAATTGTTTTCTGTAAATCAGAAGAATTTTTGTAACTTTCTTGTTTTTATTTTACCATAAACAATCTATAATTTAAAGAGAATATGCTATTTCTACTATTTAGTTAATATATTGTTACAGAATATGACACATCAGAATTTATTTTTGTGTCGTAATATCTGTTTAGAGCATCATAAAACTTAAATTCCGCTGAAACATAACCTGCACAGACATACGTTCCGCTTCCGGATATGGGCGCTAAATACATCTCTACAGCTTTTGAATTTGTGCTTGAATCTGGACCATCATAAAAAGATATAACAGGATTTGTTGGTACAATATACCAAGATACTCCTGTAGAAGTATGATCTTCTTTATTCTTCCAACCGCTGTATTAATTATAATACCTATAAATGGTATAGTAACAGCCCTTGTATGTGGGTTTACATTTTAGCACAAAGACAAAGGGGACGGTTCATCCACTCTGAAAAAATCAAACAAAAGGAACTGTCCCCTTTGTCTGTCTGCCCTTTGTCTGTGTATCAGCAAGAGCACCAGTTGGTATTTCATGGATTTTTTATCCATTTTAAATTAAAACCCTCCTATACAAAGCACTTTAAGCATTTGTAATTTGCATATTCCTAAGTTTAAGTCCAATAGTCATCCAACGAATTCTGATTTATTCTTTCGTACAAAATTGATAATCATGTAAAAAATCGTCATTACAACTATACAGTAAAATCCTAAAAAATACAGTCTGTTAACAACTAAATATATTACAGCCATTAAATAGTAAATGAGCAATATTGAATAGAGATATAGTACAAGAAAATACCCATATTTCTTTCTCTTTAATAACCCAATCGAAGATATAATAAGTAGAACTCCAAATGCAACACCAATATAATAAAAATTTGTGCTCAATATGATATTAGTGCCGACTTTAAAATCTGCTCCGTTAAATATTTCTATTATTGAATTTATTACATATAGCCCCCCTTGTAACATAACTACTATTGCTACTAAGTTCATACTAACACCACCTAAAAATTTTCAATTTGCAAACTTAAATGAAAGTTGAGGACTTCAATCCTCTCTGATACAATGTTTTGCAGGAAAAACAAATACCTCCCAGAAATGATGAAGTTCTCATGAAAAACATTGTACATTAACCTATTCAAAATCAATAATACTTACTTCTATGTAACTTAGGTTTAGTACTTGCAAAATACCTTTTAAGTCTTGATTAGGTGCCTTATGGAATAAATTGGAGTTGAAAGCTTTAAGGATAGCATCACCAATAATTTGATAGAATCTTTCCATCATCAATTTAAAGCCTGGTATAATACTAAACAAGGTTTTCCTCTTTTGGGTCCGCAAATAATTTAATTTACAAGTTTGTGTTCCTCTATAATTTTGTAAGGCCCATTCTTCTCTTAATAGCTTGACACCAGCTCAAGTTACTGGATTATGTCTTTCTCAAAAGAGAAGAAAAAGTATCTTTTTGTTGCTTGAAATTAAACTAATCTTTATCTCATAATTGAGTATCTTTAGAAACGATAAGGGTATACTTTGCTATATCCTGTTTTGTTTTTTAGTAGTCTATAATTTAATTTGCTCATCTTGTTTAGTCTGTTTGTAACTGCTTTAAGTAATTTTTTACAAATTTTGAAGTTATCTAAAAAATTTTAGGCTGTTATTTTGTATCTATTTTACAAAACTTAATTTTTAAACAATTGATTGAATATACAAAAGATTTATATTTTTTTACTGAATTAACTTTTGATCACTATCCCAAAATAATACAGTAACGTTATTAATTAGGAGTGTATAACTAACAGTTGCTTTTAAATAATAATTCCCACTTTTATAAGCTCCTTGATTAATATACCATGTTTGGATATTTCGACTTGGACAGGAATGCGTGCCCCAAAAAACACCATAAGGTTCATTTTCGTTAGTTATCATAATACCATCAAAGCCTGAAGCCCAATCTATATACCCGTAAAGTCTATCAAAATAAAATCTCATACCATCAGGTACATTACTAGCAACAGTGTAATATAAAGTACCTTCTACAGTGCCACCACTTAAAATAAACGGTATATATAAAGCACTTTTAAAAATATGAAGCTGGTTATCTTGATAATAAGTATTGGGTACAATAATTGTTCCTTTATTTAAGTTTCCATAAGATTTCTTGTTGTTTTGAATTGACAAATTTATATTTTTAACATTTTTCTTAATCTCATTTACTTTTTGCTTATCCGATATTATAAAAGCTTTAATAACATCTTTTTTGTCGTTAAAAACTATTCCACTTAATCCATAACTATTCTTAAAAATATTCATATTTAACGACTGATTTCCATATTGAGCTTTACCTTTAAAATAATCAACATCTTTTTCAGACTTGTATTTATCAGCTGAAAAATTTACTTCTCCTATTGTACCTTTTATTACTTGGTTGTTTTGAATTAATATTATATATCTGATCGCCTCTAATATTATAATAAAGGCCTATATGTTTGTTGTTTATGTTAATATCATATACCAAAGCAGCAAAACTTACAGTCGACGAAAAACCTAATATTAAGCACAATAGAAATACAACTAAGAATTACTTCATTTTAACATCCTCCTTTTCGTATTCATACTTAATCTTTATATTCCACTTATTTCCACTTGCTGTTTTTTTAATTTAATCATCCTTTTTGTTTTTAATAATTAATTGCAAATTAATTATTAATTCTCATATCACCACATTCACAAAAATAATTTAAACCTTTTTCTTATATAACAGCATAACCTACCAGACATTACAAAATACCATCTTATTAAATCTTCTTCTCTATTTCTCCTTTACATATCTTTTCCTTTAACTATATAATATATGGTAAAGTAAATAATTTCAACCCGATTTGAATCGGGGTGGTGTGTCAAGATGCTTTATGGTATTTTTACCAAATTGCTTTATTTTTCATTATCTGTTATAATATATATGCTGATTTTAAATAAAGGAGATGCAGTATTAGTAGCACTATTTTATTGCATGTTTTAGTTATGGTTGGTGGGTTTGTTTTTGCTTTTATAACAATTGTTGAGGTAATTGTCAATATAAAAGTTCAAAACGAGAAAAAATATCGCTCTGAAAATCTTACAAAACTGATGCTATTTTAGCAATCATTATTCTGATTATCACACACAGCTACTTCTAGTGTAATAAAATTGCAGTCTTTTCTAAGTAAAACTATAAAGCCTGTAAAGTTTAAAAGGAGGTAAAAAAGGATTATCTTTTTGGAGATAGAGTTTACATAATACTTAGTTTGCTTTCAAAAAGTGCACTTAGATGGATGATTTTTGCAAGAACACTTTCTCCTGTGTAATTAGGCAAGTTTTAAGTAAGTTTCTAAATTAAATGAGGAGAGAAAAGCGATGAAAGATAGGTCTAAAATTTTAAAATTAGAATTTTTTGGTTTTTTATTTGTGGTGATTTTGGGAAGTCTTCTTCACTTTACATTTGAATTGTCCCAGTATTCAAAAGTCGTTGCATACTTTTCAGCTGTAAATGAAAGTACATGGGAACACCTCAAACTGGCTTTCTTCCCTTCGCTTGTTTTTGGAATATTTGAGTACTTTTTAATTAAAGATGAAGTAAATAACTATCTCTTTGCAGAAATTCTTAACCTATATTTAGCGCCAATACTTATAGTAATAATGTTTTACGGATATCTTGCAATATTTCAAAAGGACTTTTTTGTTTGGGATATTTTCACTTTTGTTTTCGCAGTATTTATAGGGCGTTTCGTAAGATACAAAATTCTAGTTTCAAAAAAATTGCCGGGATTTTTTAATAAAGTTGCCTTGGTACTTTTTATAATAATTTTTGTTTCATTTTCTCTTTTTACGTATTTCCCGCCGAGGTTTTTCCTATTTAAAGATCCTATAACGGGAGGATACGGGATCTTAAGGTAATGATGTTTCTTGCGGATCAAGATTCAAACTTCGTTAATGTGTTCAAAATAAACATTCACTATAAATGTTTTGGCAAATATACATTCTTCCTTGTTCATGGATTTGGTGCTGTAGCTTTTTCATTCGATTCTGTAATGGAATTTATGCTAAATTTAGGAAGGTCATTGCTTTTGATTTACCAAGCTTTAGGCTTTCCAAATGCCTCTAAATGATGTATAGGATTGATCTCTATAGAGGGAAGAACAAGTTGAGGTTTTAAAGGCATTTATTGAAAAAATTGATTTTATAAATATTGTCCTTATTGGTCATTCAACAGGTGGGAGTGTGGCATTTATCTATGCTTCAAAGTACCCCTATAGATTAAAGGTACTTGTTCTTAAAACACCTCTTGTAGGAAATTATGGAACAGAAATAGTGCTTATAAAATTTTTAAAAACAATAGTTAATTTTTATTTACCATATTCGTGAAACCAATAATAGCTGTCTGTGCTCGACAATGTGATTTGTAAAGCTTACTATGACAAATCAAAGCTTATCGATGAGACAAATACCAAATATAAAAAGGTGATTAAAGTAAAAGATTAGGATAAAAGATTATACTACTTTATAACTGCTTCTAACGATGTTGATTTTGATGTACTTACTATAAATTTTAATTTGAAAACACTTGTAATAATTGGTTCAAATTATAAAATTATGTCGAAAAAATAGTATCTAGAATTTTGCTTCTTTATTAAATGAAGTAATACATATTGAGATATATAATTGTTTTTAAATACCTCA
Source organism: Thermoanaerobacteraceae bacterium (assembly GCA_049700195.1). Lineage (GTDB taxonomy): Bacteria > Bacillota > Thermoanaerobacteria > Thermoanaerobacterales > Thermoanaerobacteraceae > JBNAVY01. Next base: position 683 of record JBNAVY010000072.1, on the reverse strand, counting down.
CGATGAGAAACCAAAGAATTTCTATATAGTTTAGAAAATTTTTTGGTAAATAACTAACTTATAAGCTCAATTTTGGCTTCTCAAAAATTTGAACATATCTTAATCGCGATTTTCAGACTATTCACAAAATTTTTTCCTAATATTTTAAAAAAATAAGGAACTTTTTCGACACATCTTGTATCTAATATTGCAGGAGATGTAAGATAATATTTAAGGAGATGAATTATGGGTAATGAGAAAGGAATTGGGAAGTAAAAGAATTAAAATATTAGTTTCTGCTTTGTTTGTTATTATGGTTTTTTTAATGAGCTGTAGTAGTGCAAAAACGGATAATAACTCTAAACTAACTCAAAAAACAAGAAATATTGTTGTTTCAGAAAATAACGGTATTGTTGCAGTTTATATTTCACCTAAAAACGATGCAGTATTAAGCGATAATGATTTAAAAGCACATCCTGAGGTTCTCAAAGTTACCGACTTTGAAACACTCACCAATTATACAAGTAAGTACATCATTCCTATATGGATTGATAAGGATGCAATAGATATGCTTCCAAAAAATTGGATTAATGAATTTCCACAAAAATTTTACCCAGTTATATTTGTAGGATATGGAAATATCCTTTATACAATGCGCGACAAACTTGAACTACCGATTTTTGGACCCTATGTGGATTGGAGCA
>JBNAVY010000071.1:0-7055 GCA_049700195.1 Thermoanaerobacteraceae bacterium | reverse complement strand
TTAATGAATAAACTATCAAAATAATTTTATTAGTATTTATACCAGCAAGTTTTGCAGCCTGAATATTTCCACCTGTTGCGTATACATATCTACCTAATCTATTATTTTTAAGAATATAATAAGCCAAAATAAAAATTATAATTGTTAAAATAATTGGAACAGGTATAGGCCCAATATATCCATTGCCAATATATCCAAATATGTTACCTAAACCTGTTATAGGTTGTCCATTAGTATATACTAGAGTCAAGCCTCTACCTATAGTTAACATTGCAAACGTAGCTATAAATGGTGGTATATTCCATCTAATTATGACAAAACCATTAAAAAATCCTAAACCGATACCTATTATTAAACCTGCTAATACCGCTATAATTAATGGAGATCCACTTTTTATCATTCCTGCTGTTACAGCACTTGAAAAAGCTAAAATTGAACCAACTGATAAATCTATTCCACCTGTTAATATTACAAATGTCATACCCACAGCCATTATTGCATTTAATGAAGTCTGTCTTAAAACATTTGTAAGATTGTAATAATCTAAAAATCTTGGTGATAAAATTGAAAAAATAATTATTAATCCTATTAAACCTATCAGAGATTTCATTTTAATTAAATATTCATTTAAATTTAATTTTCTTTTTCCATCCGATGAAATCAAATTATTCCCCTCCTACTGCTTTTAACATTACTTTCTCTTCTGTTGCTTCATCATGTATGATATTCCCTGTTATTTTACCTTCATGCATTACAATAATTCTATCACTAATATTCAATATTTCAGGTAAGTCAGAAGATATTAAAATTATCCCTATTCCTTGTTTCTTTAAATCATTTATAAGTTTATAAATCTCATTTTTAGCTCCAACATCTACTCCTCGAGTGGGTTCATCAAGTATAATTAATTTTGGATTTGTTAATAAACATTTTGCAATAGCAATTTTTTGTTGATTACCGCCACTAAGTTTAAAAACTTTTTGATCAATTGAAGTTGTTTTAATATTTAACTTTTTTATCATTTTATTTACTGTTTGCTTTTCTTTATCATGCTTTATGCTACCTATATAATTAGAAACACTTTTTAATGATGATAAAGTCATATTTTCTTTTACAGTGTGTTTTAAAATTAGTCCTTCATTTTTCCTATCCTCAGATAAATATATTATTCCATTTTTTATTGCATCATTAGGATTTTCAATTTTTATTAATTTATTATAAACAAATATATTACCTGTTTTATTTTTATAAAACCCAAATATTGCTTTAGCGACTTCTGTTCTTCCAGCTCCAATCAGGCCGGAAAATCCCACAACTTCTCCTTCATTAATTTCAAAATTTATATCATTAAATATTCCTTTTACTGATAAATTTTCCACTCGTAATATTTCTTTACCAACATGTACTATTTCTCGTGGAAATTGCTCTTTTAGTGTTCTACCAACCATCATTGTAACCAACTTATCCTGATTAACATCCTTAATTTCCCCTTGAGAAACAAGACTTCCATCTCTTAATACAATAAAATCATCACAAATCTTAAATATTTCATTTATTCTATGTGAAATATATATAATAGATTTACCTTCTTCTTTAAGCTTGTTTATTACCTGAAATAAAGTATTTGTTTCAGATTCAGTTAAAGCAGCTGTAGGTTCATCCATAACTATTATTTCTGCATTAATCAACAAGCTTCTAGCTATTTCAACCATTTGCTGTTCTCCAACACTTAAATTTTTTATAAGACTATTTACATTTATTTTCATTCCTAGTTCTTTAAGCATACGATTACTTTCTTGTTTAATCTTAGCCCAATTAATAGAATTAAATTTTTTAATATATTCTCTACCTAAAAAAATATTTTCAGAAACACTTAAAGATGGAATCAGATTTAGCTCTTGATGAATCATAGAAATACCATTTTTCTCAGCATCTTTAACACTATTTATACTTGTCTTATTGCCATTAATATATATTTCTCCAGAATCCTTTTCATAAATTCCACATAATATTTTCATTAATGTAGATTTTCCAGCACCATTTTCACCAAGTAACGCTAACACATGTCCTTTATATAAAGTCAAATTTACTTGTTCTAAAACTTTAACATTAGCAAAACTTTTATTTATATTTTTCATTTCAAGAATTGTCTCCAAAATTTTTCCTCCTTTATTTTAGAATTCAACTCCAGACTCTAAAATAATATTCGCATATGGTTTATATTCTCCAGTTCTTATTACGGCTTTTGCACTTTTTATCATATTTTTTAGATCCTCATGTTTAATCATTATCAGTCTGTCTTTAAATTGTTCTACCAAATTTAAATATAACTCTTCATTTTTTTCTACTATTTCTTTCGCAATATATGCTTTTTCTACTCCCAACTCAGTCAATACCGTATTTAATGTATCTTTAAAACTCGGTATTCCTTTTGTTAAAGCAATATCAATCATTTTAACACCATCAGGTATAGGTAATCCACTATCAGCAATCACCAACAAATCTGTATGCCCTAATCTTGCAACAACTTCTGAAATTTCACTATTTAACAATTCTGTCTTTTTCATTTGTTATAACCCCTTTCTTTAATAAATTTTTCTACTTCATCTCTATAAGGCAATGATGACTGAGCACCTTCTTTAGTAACCGTTAATGCTGCTACGTATGTAGCAAATTCTATTGCAGTTTCAATGTTCTTCCCTTCACTTAATGCCACTGCTAATGCTCCTGTAAATGAATCACCTGCTGCTGTTGTATCAACAGCAGTAACTTTGATCGCATCAAATAGTTTTTCTGTATCCTTATTGATAAAAAAGCTTCCTTTTTCTCCAATAGTTGTTATAACGTTTTGAACCCCTTTGTCCAACAAATATTTTGAGGCCTTTTTTATATCTGCAATTGTTTCTATTTTACTTCTGGATAAAAGAGCTAATTCTGTTTCATTTGGAGTTAAAATATAAACCTTTTCTAAGAGCGTATCAGGCAATTCACATGCTGGTGCAGGATTTAATATGACTTTTACACCTTTTTGATAACATAAATCCACTACAAATTCTACTGTCTCAACTGGTATTTCTAACTGAATTACACATATTTTTGCTCCATCAAAAACATATCCGTATTTTTCTATTTGCTCTATATTAAGACTTTTATTTGCTCCCTGATAAACAACTATGTTGTTTTCTCCTTTTTCACTTACATTAATAAAAGCAGTTCCAGTAGGAATATTATAGTCAAATTCTACGCTTTCACAATTAATACCTTCATTTTTTAAATCTTTATATAATTTATTGCCATAATCATCATTCCCAACTCTCCCTATCATAGATACATTAGCACCAAGTCTAGCAATAGAAACTGCTTGATTAGCACCTTTACCGCCATTGTAATTTTTTAAGTCTTTAGCTATAATGGTCTCACCTATCTTTGGAATATGTTGAACTTTAATAACAATATCCATATTTATACTACCAACTACAATTATTTTGTTCATAAATAAAATCACTCCTACTTATATATTGAACCCGTACTTTGACGTATTATTAGCTTTGGTTTAAAATTAATAATTTTTCTGTTTAATTTTTCACCTTCAATTAACTTAATTAACATTCTAGTTGCCGTCAAACCCATATCATAAGCAGGCTGCCTTATTGTAGTTAATTGAGGTTCTAATATTTGTGATAGCTGTATATCATCAAACCCTACAATTGAGATATCATCAGGAATTTTGTATCCTCTTGAACGTATAGTTTTATATGCACCATATGCCATTAAATCATTACATGCAAAAATGGCTGAAATTTTTTTATGTAGATTTAATAGTTTTTCACTACCTGTTATACCACTATTAATCTTATAATCTCCTTCAAATACAACACTTTCATCATATTCAAAGCCATTTTCAATTAAACATTCTTTATATCCTTCCAGCCTTTCTCTGGCACTTTTTGAATATAAAGGTCCTGTTATACAACCAATTTTTTTATGACCTAAATCTATAAGATGTTTTGTTGCAATATAACCACCCTCATAATTATCAAGGAAAACTCCATAAATATCTTCAGATTCAATTCGTCTATCCATTATAACAATAGGAATTCCAGTTTTTATTAATTCTTTAATATGCTCTTGTTTTGGAATAGAACTGCTAGTAAAAATAATACCGTCTACATATTTTTCTTTTAATGCATTTATATATTCACTTTCTTTATCTAAATTGTCATCAGTATTGCATAGAAAAACATTATAACCATAAATATGTGCACTATCCTCTACCCCACGTGCAATATCTGGAAAAAACGGGTTAGTAATATCAGGAATTATAAGACCTAAGGTCTTAGTTTTTTTTGTAACTAAACCTCGTGCTATTGCATTAGGTTGATATTCATATTCTTTTACTAGTTGTAAAATCCTCTCTCTAGTTTCCTCACTTACACCTTCAGTCTTATTATTTATAACTCTTGATACTGTTGTAATAGAAACATTGGCTAGTTTTGCAATATCTTTTATAGTTACTGCCATAAATTCATCACCTATTTAGTTTTAGTTTAACGTTTTAGTAAAACGCTTAATTAAATAATAAAATAAATTTATAATTTTGTCAATAATAAATTTTATAAAAATAATTTACATAGACTTAACATAAAGATTTTGCAATTATGATACAATAATTATAAAGGATTTTGTAATTAATATAATCTTTCAAGGGGGTAATTTATTGAGAAAAAAATATATTCTCGATACAAACGTGCTTTTACATGACCCCATGTCTATCTATAATTTTGGTGATAATGAAGTAATTATTCCAGCAGTAGTTATTGAAGAAGTAGATAGTAAGAAAAACTACCAAGATGAAATAGGCAGAAACGCAAGACTGGTTGGTAGATTCCTGGATAAGTTAAGAGAAAAAGGAAAATTAAACGAAGGAGTGGATTTGGAAAATGGAGGTATGCTTAAAATTGAATTAAATCATATATCAACAGATATTATAAAACAACATTTTATTGATATAACTAACGATAATAGAATATTGGCTGTTGCACTTAACACTCACTTTGAAGAAAAACAAAAAAATTCACCTTTACCAGTAATTTTAGTTTCAAAAGATGTTATAATGCGAATAAAGGCAGATGCATTGGGCCTTATTTCACAAGATTATCTTTCTGATAAAATCAAAAATTATGAATCTCTTTATACAGGTTTTATAAATGTTTTAGTTCACCCATCAGTAATTGATTCTTTTTATATAGAAAAATATCTTGAAAAAGATGATGTTGACGAGTTAAAAAACATAAATGATATTTATCCTAATGAATATATAATTTTACGAGATATTTTAGGTAGTAACAAATCTGCTATTGCAAGATTTAATTCGTCTCAAAATATTTTTGAACACTTATACACCCCCGAAACTGTTTGGGATATAGCCCCTCGTAATGTCCAACAAAAAATAGCTATTGATCTTCTTTTAAATGATAATATTCCTGTTGTAACGCTTACAGGTAAGGCTGGAACGGGAAAAACTCTTATATCTCTCGCGTGTGGTTTGCTTAAAACTCAAGATGAAAAAGTTTTTAATAAATTATTGATAGCAAGACCTATTGTACCAATGGGAAATGATATTGGATATTTACCAGGTGACAAAGACGAAAAACTGAAACCTTGGATGAAACCAATATATGATAATTTTGAATATCTTTTTAAAGGAAGAAAAAACGGAACAAATGTAGAAGATATTTTAGCTGGTATTAAAAACATTGAAATAGAGGCATTAACTTATATAAGAGGAAGAAGTATTCCTAAACAATTTATTATTATAGATGAAGCACAAAATCTTACGCGTCATGAAATTAAGACAATCATCTCCCGCGTTGGCGAAGGAAGTAAAATAGTCTTAATGGGAGACCCAGAGCAGATCGATAATCCATACTTAGATGCTACAAGCAATGGATTGACACAAACTGTAGAAAAATTTAAAACTTCTAAACTTGCAGGTCACATAACTTTAATAAAAGGTGAAAGATCTGAAGTTGCAGAATTAGCTGCTAAATTATTATAAAATCAGGGCTTTTCGTGCCCTGATTTTATATTGTCTTTTTTAATATTTCCTCTATAATTTCGTGAGATTTTAAAGTACATTTTAATTCGTCATTTGCATAATTCCCTTCTAATACGTCCTTTAAAAAGCTCTTTACAGCATTCTCAAAACCTCTTCTATAAGATATAGTATCCCAGCTTCCAAAATTATGCACATATAATTTGCCACTTTCCATTATCCTTATACTTTCCACATCTTCCACAAACATACTTTTACCATGCCCGTGTATCTCTAACCTTTCATAATCTTTTCCACCATTTCTATGCATGGCTCCTATCGCTGTAGAATTATTAGATTTTAATACTACTTCTATGGATTTTAATGAATCTCTTTCTTTTGAAATATTTACATCTATGTCATCAACATCTTTAACTATATAGCATAAAGTGTCTATTATATGAATGAAATCGTCATAAATTGTAAACTTAACGCTATTTTTGATGTCATTGTTCCTATTTTTCACCATAATGCACAATTCAGGTTTTAAGCCTTCAAACAAAGCTAAGGCTTTTTGATACATAGGCGCATATCTTCTGTTAAAACCGACCTTCAAAATAAGAGATTTGTCCATAGCCAAATCTATAAGTTCTTTTGTCTTGTCTATCTCTTCAGTTATAGGCTTATCAACATATACGTGAATACCGCCTTTTAGTAGTTCTTTTACTATTTCATAATGGCTATCTGTAGGCGCATGTACAAAAGCACAATCTGGCTTTAATTTTATCGCTTCATCTAGATGTGTATAAATACCACAACCATATCTTTGTTTATATTTTATAAGCTTTTCTTCACTTCTTCCAACAATACCTACAATATTTAGTTCCTCTAAATTAAATATAAAAGGAAGATATGCTTTGTTAAAAATATTCCCTGGTCCTATGATAATTGCTTTTAATTTTCCCATGTCAACACCTCAATTAAGATTATACCATTTATGATAAAATAGATATACACTCTA
>JBNAVY010000070.1:0-7563 GCA_049700195.1 Thermoanaerobacteraceae bacterium | reverse complement strand
TTTTTATTTATTATATGTTCATTTTATGACTAAATTCAATTTTGAAGTTAAAAAAATGGAGCTGGCGAAAGGACTTGAACCTTCAACCTGCTGATTACAAGTCAGCTGCTCTGCCGATTGAGCTACGCCAGCAAATTTGTATTTTGAAATTGTCCTGACATTTATATATTATACTTGGGAGGTAGATTTGTGTCAAGCTTTTTAAAAAAATTTTTTAAGAGATTTTGATCTAAATATCAAAATCTCTTAAAAAAATTGTTTGTTTCCTCCCTGGTCCTACAGATATTAAAGATATTTTAACTTGTGCATATTCTTCTATAAATTTCACATATTTCTGAGCATTATAAGGTAAATCTTCAAAACATTTTGCATCCTGTATATCTTTATCCCAACCGTCAAATTCCTGATAAATTGGTTCATATTCCTCCAAATCTTCTAAACTTGCAGGAAAATCTTTAATTGTCATTCCATTAAATTTATAACCTGTACAAATTTTAATTTTCTTTAGTCCTGATAATGTATCCAATTTTGTAAGTGCAAGATGAGTTATCCCAGATACTCGTATTGAATATCTTAATATTACCATATCAAGCCATCCACATCTTCTAGGTCTACCTGTTGTAGTTCCATATTCATGGCCTTTTTCCCTCAAATAATCTCCGTCTTTATCAAAAAGCTCTGTAGGAAAAGGCCCTTTTCCTACTCTTGTCGTATATGATTTAACTACCCCTAAAACTTCATTAATCATATTTGGACCAATTCCAGCACCTACAGTTACACCTCCGGATATTGGGTGTGAAGCTGTTACGTATGGATAAGTTCCCAAATCAAGGTCTAAAAGAGTTCCTTGAGCACCTTCAAATAAAATTTTCTTCCCATTTTTTATTAAATCATATAAAAGGACTGTTGTATCAGCAATATATGGTTTTAAAATATCAGAATATGTTAAATAGCTATTATAAATTTCGTCGAAATTAAATCCTTCAGCTTTATATAAATCTTTAAAAAGTTTATTCTTCTTTTCAATATTATTTTTTAATTTTTCTTTTAAAACATTTGGTTTTAAAAGATCACACACCCTGATTCCTATTCTTTCAGATTTATCCATATAACACGGTCCTATTCCTCTTTTAGTTGTTCCAATATCATTTTTGCCCTTTAACATTTCTTCAATTTCATCTTGCTTTATATGATATGGAAAAACCAAATGAGCTCTATCACTAATTTTAAGGTTTTTTACTTCAATACCCTGGTCTTTTAAAATTTCAATCTCTTTAATTAATGATAATGGATCTAAAACAACTCCATTACCTATAATACATATTTTATCTTTATATAATATACCTGAAGGAATAAGATGCAGTTTATATTGAACACCTTCTTTCTCAACAGTATGCCCTGCATTATTACCTCCCTGGTATCTTACAACAACATCAGCCTTTTCTGCAAGATAGTCAGTAACTTTACCCTTCCCTTCATCTCCCCATTGAGTACCAACAATAACCAAAGTAGACATGATCATATCTCCTCTCTTCAAATACGATTTAATATCTCTCTTGCAACAACCACTCCAGATGCTGAGGCTTGTGCTAATCCTCTCGTTATACCGGCTCCATCTCCTGCAGCAAACAAATTTTGAATTTGTGTTTCAAATTTATCAGTTAGTTTTACTCTTGAAGAATAAAATTTAACTTCAACACCATATAATAAAGTATGTTTCGAATATACTCCTGGAGATATTTTATTTAAAGCCTCTAGCATTTCTATAATTGACTTTAAAAATCTGTAAGGCAGTACTAAACTCAGGTCACCTGGTGTTGCATCTTTTAATGTTGGCTCAACAAGGCCTCTTTTAATTCTATCAGGCGTTGATCTTCTTCCAGCTAAAAGGTCACCGAGTCTTTGAACAATTACACCATCTCCAAGCATATTTGCTAATTCAGCTATATACCTTCCATATTCTATAGGTCTATTAAAAGGTTGTGTAAATTCTTTGCTTACGAGAAGAGCAAAGTTTGTGTTATCGGTTTTTATATCCTTATAACTATGACCATTAACTGTTTTAATGCCATTATTGTTTTCTATAACAACTTTGCCATAAGGATTCATACAAAAAGTCCTAACTCTGTCATCAAAAGATTTAGAATAATATATAAATTTTGATTCATATATTTCTTTGGTTATATCCTCCATAACTACTGCTGGAATTTCAACTCTAACACCTATATCAACTGCGTTGTTTTTTGTTTCAAGACCTAATCTGTCAGCTTCCTTTTTAAACCATTCTGCACCTTCTCTACCGGGAACAACAACAATATAATTGCCATAAATTTTATCGCCTTTTTCTGTTATAACCCCTTTAGCTTTACCTTCTTCTATAATTAATTCTGATACAGTTGTTTCTGTCTTTATTTCAGCTCTTTCTCCAATATAATCTCTTATGTTTTTTATTATATCAAAGCTTTTTTCTGTACCAAGGTGTTTTATAATAGCTGGTATAAGTTTTAAATCAGTAGCTTGAGCTTTTTTTTCAATCTCTCTTACCTTATCTTTATCAGTACCATGAATTTCTGTAGTACCTCCAAATTTAACATAAACCTCATCAACATAACTTATGAGCTCATTTAATTTGGATTTTGGCATGTACTCATCTAAAACACCACCAAATTCTGATGTCAACGTAAGTTTTCCATCACTAAACGCACCAGCACCTCCTATCCCTGATGTTATAGCACAAGGCTTACAGTCAAGACACTTTGTCCCATATTTATTCATAGGGCAAATTCTTTTTTGTATATCTTTGCCTTTTTCTATCATTAATATTTTTAGATTTTCTTTTCTTTCTATTAGTTCTAATACAGTAAAAAGCCCAGCAGGGCCTCCGCCTACAACAATAATATCATACATTTTCATTATATGCTCCTTTGCTTTATTTTAAGCTAAAACATAAAACTACATTATATATAATATCAAAAAAAACTTTTTTTATCAATATAAAAACGAATAAAATATTATAATATTTTATTAAGGTTCGTGTTTTTTGGGAATATGGTTAATTTAAACATTTTAAAATAATATATTTTTTATATTGCCTTTACATATTTAATAATATATTATTAAATATGGTGATAAAAATATGGATAATAACAATACTCTTAATTTAGCCATTTTAGCTGGTCAAATAATACTTGAAAATGGTGGAGAAACTTATAGAACAGAAGAAACTATTACAAAGATTTTAGAAAATAAAGTTGATATTGTAGATACTTTTGTTACTCCCACAGGTATTTTCGTATCTATAGAAAAAGATAACAAAACAACTACATCTGTTAAAAGAATCAAATCTCGCACAATTGACTTAAATAAAATTGCTTTAGTTAATGATGTTGCTAGAAAATTAGCTGTTAAGGATTTAAATTCTATTCATATGGAGAATTGTAAAAAAGAACTTTTAAATATTAAGAATATAAATAAATATCCAAGTATATTAAGGTATTTTTCTGCAGGAATAGCTGCAGCATTTTCTGGTTTAATCCTAGGTGGCCATGGATATGACTTTTTACCCATTTTTATAACTGCTGTCCTTTTGCAGGTTTTTATTTCTTATATGGAAAAATATAATTTTTCTATTTTTATTATAGATATTTTTGGTGGAAGTTTTGCTGCTATATTCGGATTGCTCTTTTCTTATTTTGGAATAGGTAGTCTGGATATGATAATAATAGGATCTATAATGACTCTTTTACCAGGAGTAGCTATAACTAATGCCGTAAGAGATACTATTTCAGGAGATCTCCTTTCTGGAATTTCCAGGGGAGTCGAAGCTATTATGGTTTTGATTGGAATAACAATAGGAGTTGGCGTTGCCCTTAATTTATGGATTGTTTTAGGAGGTATTTTATGATTTTTGAAATTTTATATGGTTTTATGGCTACTGCAGGTTTTGCAATTCTTTTTAACATTCCTAAAAATATGATAATAATATCTGCTTTTTCTGGGGCCATAGGCTGGTCAGGTTACCTAATAATGATGCATATTTATCCATCTGTTATATTATCAACTTTTATTGCATCTGTTTTTATTGGTATAATGGGTGAATTTTTTGCAAGGCATTATAAAAACCCTTCTACAATATTCGTTATACCGGGAATTCTTCCATTAGTTCCAGGAGCTTACTCTTATAAAACAATGTTTGCTATTATTCAAGGAAATAATAAGCAGGCCCTTAATTTAGGCCTGCAAACAATAGGCATAGCAATAGCAATAGCTGTTGGCCTTATTTTAGTTATATCTTTTGCTCGAATCAAGCAACGGTAAGCTTTAATAGCATATTTTCGAGATTTTCTGATAGTTTCAGTAAATTTTCAGAACTATATTTTATTTCATCTATAAATTTCATGTGTTCTTCAGTTGATGCTGCAACTTCTTCTGTAGATGCTGCTGTTTCTTCTGATACTGCTGTTATATTTGAAATTGAACTAATTATTTCATCTTTATATTTTCCAAGCTCTAACATTGAATCATTTAACATATGGATATTTTCTGTTATTGTAAATATAGAGTTTCTAATTTCGTTAAAAGCAGAATAAGTAGTTTCAACTTGGTTTGCCTGATCGTCTGCAATCCCTTTAACTACATTTGCTTTCTCTACAGTTTTATCTGTTTTTTGCTCAATTTCACTGATAATTTTTGCTATTTCACTTGCAGCCTGCCTTGATTGTTCAGCTAAATTTCTTACTTCTTCAGCAACAACAGCAAATCCTTTTCCAGCTTCTCCTGCTCTTGCCGCTTCTATAGCTGCATTTAGAGCCAACAGGTTTGTCTGATCAGATATACCTGTTATAACTTCTATTATTTTTTCTATATGTCTTGAATTAGTCTGGAGCTCATTAATAGCAGTAACAACTTCATCAATAGAATCTTTTGTTACATTACTTTTATCTTTTAATGAATTAATTGTTTCCATTCCATCCCTGCTTAATTTGTCTGCATTTAGTGTTGATTCTTCAACAGCTTTAAAATACTTTGCTGAATCATCTATACTTTCCCCAATACTTTGCACCATATCTGCTGCAGTAGATGTATCTTTGGCCTGTTCTGATGCCCCTGTTGCAATTTCTTCAACTGCTTTTGATATTTGTTCAAAAGTAATATTACCTTGCTCTATTGATTTAAACATTGAATTTGCTGTACCTTTAGTATCTCTAGAAAAATCTGAAACATCTTTTAAAATTCCCTTTATATTTACTACCATTGAATTAAAACCTTCTATTAAAGTGCCTATTTCATCTTTTCTCTTTATATTTACTGAAGCAGTAAAATCTCCAGCCTGAACTTTTTGAAATTCTTCTTTAAGTTTTTTAATAGGCCTTGTAATATTAAAAGATATTACTACAGACAAAATAATAGATACAAGAAAACTAACAATTGCAACCGTAATAAAAATATGCATAGCCTTACTGTCTACTGCAAAATAATAAATTGAAGCTACAGGTATTGCTGCAACAGCAAAAAAAGAAATAATTAATCTCCAGAAAATACTCTTCATATGAAGATTTCCCCCTTATTAATTTTTTTACCAAAATGAAGCTGGTGCTCAAATAAAAGATTACCTGTAAAGAAACTTTAACAAGTAATCATAAATAACGCCCCCAAGGTAAATACCTACAATCCCAGCTACACCAGGCAATACGTTTGGTGCAGGTACTGGCAGCCTCAAAAAAGAAAAGATAAGCCCCACTATAAGTCCTGTAATTAATGCCAGTAATGTCAATTTCACATTAACACCTCACTTTAATTTTATCGGCAAAAATATTTATATCTTTAGCCGAAATATATTATACCACAAAAATAAAAAATTCGTCAGACATCCTACAAATTTATTTCAAGATTTGTTTTTCCCTTATTCTTTATATATTAACAATTAAATGATATAATTATACATAATCATACTTATATAATTTAACTTATAAAAAGGGTGTGTAAAATTGGACTTTTTTGCTTTGATTTCAAATAAATTTAATATAAAAACAGATGAGCAACAAAGATCCGCAATAACTCACTTTAAAGAACCAGCTCTTGTCATTTCAGGCCCTGGAAGTGGAAAGACAACAGTTATAAACGCAAGAATAGCATATCTTGTTTTAGAAAAAAGCATACACCCTTCAAACATTTTAACCTTAACTTTTAATCGTTTAGCTAAAATCGAGATGGAAAACCGATACAATAATATTTTTGGTACTATATTGGATAATCGAGCTTATTTTTCAACTTTTCACAGTTTTTGTAATTTAATAATAAATGATTATGAAAAAATAAAAGGTATATATTATAAAAGAATTGAAGGAGAAAATAAAAACGTAGAAAATAAACGTTTTATTCTTAGAAATCTTTTTTATGAAATAAATAATACAAAAATAAATGAAGATGAACTAGAAAATTTAATAAATGAAATAGGGTATGCAAAAAATAAAATGTTAAACAATTTTAAAGAAATAAATTTTTCAACAAAAAATTTCGGAAAAATCTTTGTTGCATATGAAAAGTATAAAAAATCCAAATTATACATAGATTTTGATGATATGCTAGTTTACGCACATTTAATTTTAAAAAAATTTCCTAATATCCAAAGGTATTATATTGAAAAGTATCCATTTATACAAATAGATGAAGGACAAGATCTATCAAAAATTCAATTCGAGATATTAAAATTTTTACAGAATAAAAATAGCAAAAACATATTTATTGTCGCAGATGATGATCAATCTATATATGGTTTCAGAGGTTCAGAACCACAATACATAATTGACATTAATAATTTATTTAATAAATGTAAATTATATTGGCTTGAGAATAATTATCGTTCATCTAAAAATATAGTTGAAATAAGCAGTGAATTTATCAAAACTAATAAAAATCGCTATAATAAAAACCTTTTAACAGTTAATGATAAAAAATATGACCCTATAATATTAAATCCTAAAGATGAATCCGAACAAATAGACATAGTAATTAAAATTATTAAAGATAAATTATGCCAAAGACCAGATTATGATATAGCAATTTTATATAGAAATAATCTGTCTTCAATTCTCCTTGTAGATGCTCTTGAGAGAAATAACATAAATTTTAATATCAAGCAAAATAAACTTTTTTTCTTTAATCATTGGCTTGTTCAAGATATTTTAGCATTTTTAAAGTTTTCATTAGATCAAACCGATAAAGAATCTTTCTTAAAAATATGCTATAAATTAAATAAGTATATATCTAGATCTATGGTTGAAGATATTCTTGAATTCCCTCCAAAAATTAATATTTTAGAAAATATGACTAAAAATAAAGGTTTAAAATCTTTTAAAAAAGAATTAATAAATGACTTAAAATTGCAATTTGAAAATTTATCAAAACTTAAACCTTATACTGCTTTAGATTATATTGAATACAGCTTTAATTATTTTGATAGCATAAAGAAATACTGCAAAAAAACAGGGCTTTCTTATAAATATTTGTATAGGATTAAAAATAAATAAAAATGATAAATAATATTAAAAATTTTAAAAAAAT
>JBNAVY010000069.1:0-7643 GCA_049700195.1 Thermoanaerobacteraceae bacterium | reverse complement strand
AGATGCTAATGAACAGGATATACAAAATATTTTTCAAAAGGCTTTGTAAATTTATAATCTATGAATTTTGATGTAGACAGCGAGATAGACAATTATTACATTAGAAAGAATGAACTGATTGATGTTATAACAGGTGCAAGTGGTTTTAAAAAATCTTATTATGCAGAGTTAAAAAAAAGACTTCAAGAAATAAAAAATAAAAATTTACAACTAGAAAAAGTATTTTATTCGCTTGAAAATGTTTCTCAACTAATAAATAGTGTAACTAAAGAGTTAGAAGAAGTTTTTATAGGAATTTCAAAAATAATCATTAGTGTATTTAAAGTCAAATATGTAATTTTCTTTCTGAATAATGAAATTTACAAAGCTATATCTCCCTTTATAATATATAATTCTAAACGTATTTTGTATTATTCTTCAATACCAAAAAATTTTCAAACAATTCTTGATTATATTGCAGATAAATCTGAATTATACATTAATAGAGATTATTCGGATATATTTAATACTGTATGTTTGCCTATTAGAAAAGGTGGGCATTTTATTGGAACAATATGTTTTAAAATTTATAAAACGAGTTATTTTTCAGATATTGATCATCATTTATTGCAAACTTTGTCAAACTTGTTTGTAGTGTCTATCGAGAACTGTAGATATATAAATGAAAGAGAATATCTGAGAAAAATTCTAGAAGAAAGAAAAAAAGAACTGGAAATAAAAATTTGCGAATTAGAAAAAGCTAATGCGAAAATAACTGAAGCACAGAAAAATCAAATTATTAGTGAAGAAAGAAATAGAATAGCATTAGATTTGCATGATACTATTGCTCAAGTATTTTTAACTATAGGTTTAAATATGGAATGGTGTTTAAGGAAAATACCAGAAGAATCGGATGTCTATAAACAGATTAAAATTACTAAAGACTTGTCGAAAAAAGCGGTTTCTCAAATTAGAGATACGATTTTTGATTTGTCTTTTAACCCTGAAAGATCTTTTTTAGACTTAGTACATGATTTAGTTAAAGAATTTGAGAACCTTACAGACATAAAAATAAATGTTTTTGTGCATGGAGAACTTAAGAGGTATACGATCCAACAAAACAAAGTTATATACACTATAATTAATGAATCCTTACACAATATTATTAAACACGCTCAAGCAACCGAGGCAACAATAAGTGTTAATCTTTTTAAGAAGAAAACTATAATAGAAATATCTGATAATGGAAAGGGCATTAAAAGAAATAATATAAAAAAAATAACTTCGGGAAAAAATTTTGGATTAAAAATAATGTTTAAAAAAATAAAAGAAATAAACGGCAATATACAAATTATCAATTTAGAGCCAAAAGGAACAAAAATAATTTTCACTATTCCCGATGATAATAAAACATGATAAAGATTGTTATTGTTGATGACCATATAATGTTTAGGCAAGGTTTAAAAGCAGTAATTGAGTTAGAATCAGATATACGTGTTATTGGTGAAGCCTCAAATGAAAATGAAACTATAAAAGTTCTAAAGAAAAACCTTCCAGATATATTGCTTATGGATATTAAGTTACCTGATTCAAACGGAATTGATGTTTGTGAAGAAATATTAACAAACTATCCTCAATTAAAAGTCATAATGATTACTGCTTTTCATAGTGAAAAAGATATGATAAGTGCTATTCGTGCTGGAGCAAAGGGATATGTACTAAAAGATTCAAACATAGAAGAATTATTAAGACAAATCAGATTAATTCATGAAGGGAAAAATGCAATAGATTTCAATCTTATAGACACAGTTTTAGAAGAAATCAGAAAACCTAATAAAAAAAATATTCTGTCTAAAAGAGAGCAGCAAATTGTAAAATTGATATTTGAAGGATTATCAAATAATGAAATTTCTGAAAAGCTCTTTATTAGTGAAAGTACAGT
This sequence comes from Thermoanaerobacteraceae bacterium, assembly GCA_049700195.1. Taxonomy (GTDB): domain Bacteria; phylum Bacillota; class Thermoanaerobacteria; order Thermoanaerobacterales; family Thermoanaerobacteraceae; genus JBNAVY01. The sequence goes on along the minus strand of JBNAVY010000069.1, from coordinate 5,722 downwards.
TAAAATGCATGTTCACAAGATTATGGAAAAACTAGGAGTAACCTCTAGAACATTAATTGTTCGAGAATCTTTAAAAAGAGGTCTAGTAGATATTTAAAAAAATGACTTTTAAATTTTACGTAATTTAATTATTTTACTAACTAAAATTTATGTTGTTAACGAAAATTAATTTTTGTTTTGTCTAAATTTAAAACCAATATGTGCTCTTCTATAAAATCACACATGTTTTAGTTTAGCAATCATAGAATCAATTAAATTTTATAATTTATAGCTTCTTTTTCCCATTTTTATTACTTTAATTTTACACGAACAAAAAAACTTATTTGATAGGATTTTATTCGTTTAATTTGCAGTCCCCATAAATATGAAATTCCGTTATGATAGCATTTATTTGTATACGAATGGTAAAGAAGATTTTTTATGGACATAGATTATTATGCTTAACAAATATAAATAATTTTGTTATCTATACTTTAGTATACCTTTTCATTAACCAAAAGTATATATAATTTTTATACTTTTGGTTAATAGTAAAATTTTATTTTATGTGTATTAATATAAAATTAAGAATTTTATTATTAAAAAGTTGAGCGTAAGTTGTGAAGAATCTTAACTGTGAGACAAAATTTTTTAGAAGGAGGTAGATATGAACATTATTAAATTTACTGTAAACAGTAAAGAAGAAACCATCGTTGTTCAGCCCAACGATACACTTCTTGATGTACTAAGAAATAAGCTTGGTTTAACTGGAACTAAAGATGGAATAAGTTTAGGAGAAGGTGGCTGGGATACGGTTATAATGGATGGTAAGGTAGTGCCAGCGTCTTTTGTATTAGCTATGGATGCTGATGGAAGCAACATAGAAACCATTGAAGGAATTGCAGCGAAAAAACACCCTCTTGTTAAAGCTTTTGTAGAAGAAGAACACATACAAGGTGGCTATGATATTCCCGGCAAAATTGTTGCCGCCAAAGCTTTGTTGGATAAAAATCCAAATCCCACTTTAGAAGACGTTAAAGAGGCTTTATCTGGGGTTCTTGGAAGAGAAGGACTCTACCCAAAAGATATTGTAGCTGTTTTAAAAGCAGCGAAAATGTGCGAGAAATCTGATCCCAAAAAGCTTGAAAAAGAAATAAAAAAAGCAGAAGAAATAGTTGATTTCAAAATTGAAAAAAGAGATGAGTGCGCTTATCAATTTATCGGAACCAATATTTTGACTAGAGCCGATCAGGCATATCCGAAAGCTACTGGCCAAGCAAAATACTCGCGCGATATGATTCTTCCAAATATGCTATATGCTAAGTGGCTGATATCTCCTTATGCTCATGCAGTTGTTAAAAAGGTTGATGCAAGCAAAGCAAAAAAAATCCCTGGAGTCTTTGAGGTATATACATGGGAACATCCTTTATTTAAAGATTTGCCTAAAGTTGGATGGAACAATTATTATCCAATTATCACCAACCAACCAAAGTTTGAGGGAGATGAAGCTGGAGTTATAGTTGTAGCTGAAACTGAAGAATTGTGCGATAAAGCTTTAAATGCACTAGATGTAGAATGGGAAGAGTTGCCATTTGTATTGGACCCAGAAGATGCCTTAAAGCCTGATGCTCCAAAAATTCATCCAGAAATAAATTCTAATAGCAATGAACTTATATCCGATACATGGTCATTAGGTGATATAGAAGCAGGTTTTAAAGAGGCGGATCGCATTATTGAAGGCAAGATTGTTTATAGGAGTAAGCTACATTCTTGTGATGATATTGGAACTGCAACAGCATGGTGGGAAGGTGACCACTTGCATATATGGATCAAAGCTCAAGATCCAAGATGGCGAGAAGGGAAAATAGTAAGTGTTCTTGGTATACCAAAATCAAATCTTCATTTAAAAGTGGCTTATGTTGGGGGATCTTGTGGTGGTGATTTGATGACTGAAAGATCAGGCACAAGAGATCAAATTGCTGCAGCTATAATTTCGAAAGATCAGCAAAGACCAGTTCAAATAGCCGGTAGAAATCGAAGATACTACTTTGACTACCATTATCCAGTTCATGTTGCATACTACAAAGTAGGTGCAAAAAATGATGGTACTATAACCGCTATACATCTAAGAAGCATAGTAGATAATGGTGGAGATGATGGTGGAGGAGCAACTTTCTGGTTTCCTAAGGGTTGGAATATGCCAATGCGATATTTTGAGATATTTACTAAAATACCCAATTTATTTCATGATCAGCATATAGTTTGGACTAATAAGTCACCTATGTGGTGGGCTAGATGTGAACAGGATGGTACGGCATGGATATACGGTGCCATTATGAATCGTGTGGCTGTGGATTTAAATCTTGACCCAACAGAAGTAACATTGAAAAATGCATGTGAATCAGGAGTACCTAGTCTTAAAAAAGCAATAGAAATAGGGAAAAAAGAAATAGAATGGGATAAAAAGTGGCATAAACCAGGAGATAAATTGTTATCTAATGGGAAATACCATGGTATTGGTTTTTCTGGATACTGGGAATGGGGAGCAGGAGCTCATGCTGCTGTAGGATTAAGAGTAATGGAAGACGGATCGGTATCAATCATAGGAATGACTCCTGATACAGGTGTAGGTATTCATCCGGCAATTCGTTACATACCAGCAGAGGTTTTGGGTATAGACCCAGAGAAGGTTGGATTTACTGCAGCTGCTAGCCAAACTAACGATGTAGGAGCACTTTTAGGTGACATTGGAGGTTCTTGGACTACAGCAGCTGATGCAGATGCTGTTTGGAATGCTTGTCAAAAAGCTAAAAGCATAATAATAGATAGAGCATCAAAGAAAATGATGCTTTCCCCTGAAGTTTTAGAACTTAAAGACGGAAAAGTATTTCCAAAACACAACCCGAAAGAATTTCTTACGATATCCGAAGCTATAGCTCCATATGACGTTTTTGTAAGCGTAACAACTTACCCAATGTCTCAATGTGACTACGGACCTCTGGGTTCTTATGATTGCGCCTATGGGCACCATAGAAAGAGAAAATATGAATGTTTTCAAGCTCACTTTATAGAAGTAGAAGTAGACCCGGAAACCGGCCTTACAGAGATAAAAAAAACGGTTCATGTTCATGACGTTGGAACTGCAATGTACCCAAGTGGTATAGCCGGTCAAATATATGGCGGTTTATTTATGCCTATAGGCAGAACATTGTTTGAAGAGGAAGTATGGGATCCAAAAACAGGTGTATTACTGACTACAAATTTAAAAGATTACAAAGTCCCAACAATAGGAGAAGTTCCAGATAAGATAGTCGCACGGGTTATTGAAGTAGGTAAAGGTCCAGGAGCTTATGGAATTGTTGGAGTAGGAGAAGATACTTCTACTGCTGCATTATCACCCATAGGCAATGCAGTCCATAATGCTTTAGGTATAGCACCAGATAACTACGAAAGCCCCTTTACAGCAATTAGACTTCTTGATGCATTAGATAAAAAGGAGGTAAGGTAAAATGAGTATGACAGTCAAACCTTATTATTTTAGTGATAAATTAAGCAATTTTGATTACCTTATACCAAAATCCATTGAGGAAGCTGTAGACTTGTTACAAAAGTATAAAGGGTCAGCTAAATTAATGGCTGGAGGAACAAATATTATTCCCGCCCTCAGACTGAAGATATTTCCTGTGTACCCTGAAAAAATCATTAACCTTAAAGGCATTAAAGAGCTAAAATACATTAAAGAAGAATCTGGCTTCCTTAAAATAGGCGCCCTAACAACATTCTCCGAAATTTTGGAAAACAAAATAGTGGATAGTACCTACAAGGCGCTAACTGAAGCGGCTTTGACATCTGCTCCTCCACAACATAGAAACCTAATGACCATAGGTGGAGAAGTATGTAAAGAACCATACTCCTGGTATATGTGGAACCCAAACCCAATAGCAAGAGAATTGATTTCTGATCCTAGTTATATTGCAAATGAAGGAATGAATCAATACCTGAGCATATTTGGAGGATCAGATATGGGATACGCTGTTAATATCTCAAATATAGCTGTTGCGCTTTCAGCTCTTAATGCTAAAATTGTAACAACACAAAGAACTATTCCAATTGAAGAATTCTACCAAGATAAGATGGGTGTGACTAGCAATACAATTCTTGCCGAAGGTGAGATAGTAAAAGAAATTCAGATACCCAAGCCTGATAAAAAAATAAAACAAGCTTTCATGAGGATAAGCTTTAGGAAATTTATCGATGAATCTGTTGTATCTTCAGCAATTTGTGCTAACATGTCAAGTGATACCATTGAAGACGTTAGAATATTTCTTGGATCTGTTGCCCCAAAACCTATTAGGGCTACACAGGCAGAAAACTTTTTAAAAGGCAAAAAAATTACTCCTGACGTTGCTAAAAAAGCAGGTGAAGAATCTGTTCAAGGAGCAACACCTCTAAGCAAAAATGCTTATAAAGTGAAATTGTCTAAAGTGGTTGTAAAAAGGACTCTTTTATCTTTGTAATTTAAATTTATTTGCAGTCTGCTTTTTAAAGCAGACTGCAAATTGAGTGCTTAATTTATTTGAGGATAAGAATGATAGAGTTTTTGTTATGAATAAAGTTAAAACGGAAAATGCTGTAGGTAAGGCGTTAGGTGCAGATGTAACTGAGATTATTCTAGGCGTTAAAAAGGGTCCGCTTTTTTTAAGAAAGGACATATAATAGATCAAAGCGACATAGAAAAATTTCTATCTATAGGCAAGAAACATGTGTGAGTTGAATAAGTGAATATAAGCTGACAAAAAAGGAGATTTTAAAAATGGCCAATGGAGAATTTAGCAATGCAACAAATTTATAAACGAATAGCCGAATTTATAGAAAATGGTAAAGAATTCGTCATAGCAACTGTTGTCAACGCTGAATCTTCAACTTCTGGTAAAATTGGTTTTAAAATGATAATAGACAAAAACGGCACCATATATGGAACCATTGGAGGAGGATTAGTAGAAAAAGATGTTATTGATGAAGCTAAAAATATATTCAAAACTCATAAAAGTTTACTTAAAACATATGTATTAAAAGAAGACAGTGAAAGTTCTCTTGGTATGGTATGTGGAGGGTCTATACAGATATTTATAGAATATATTGGAGAAAAGCCAAACTATGTTATATTTGGTGCAGGTCACATAGCAAAAAAGCTTTATGAAATAATATGCCTCGACGACACATTTAATATAATTGTTTGCGATGAAAGACCTGAGCTAGCAAATACCGAAAATTTTCCAAAAGCTGCGGTTTTTAATAAGAAATTTGAAGAAAGCATTTCAGAAATGCCTTTGAAAGAAGGAGATTATATTGTTTTAGTTACAGCTGGTGGCAAAGACGATCCGTATATACTTAAATCTTTATTCAACAAAGGTATAAAATTTGGTTATATTGGCATGATAGGGAGTCTAAAGAGGAAGGAAAAGTGTTTTACTAAAGCCAAGGAGCTTGGTTTAGATAATGGTTTTTTAGATAAAATTTTTGCTCCAATCGGGTTGGACATAGAAGCTGAAACTCCTTTTGAAATAGCAATATCTATAATAGCCGAAACTATAGCAAACAATAAATGTGTTTCAAATCAAAAAAAGGGATTTTTATAAAAAATATGGTACAAATTTTTAATTTAAGGTATATTTTAAATATATAAATTATTAGGGAGGTTTCTATGTCAAAGCGAATTAGAATCGAACCTTCAAAGTGTATT
>JBNAVY010000068.1:0-8152 GCA_049700195.1 Thermoanaerobacteraceae bacterium | reverse complement strand
TAAAAAAATTGTATATGTTGTATCCTGTTTTATAATTCATTGCATTCTTTTCAAAAATGACGCGTTTAGGAATAAACATTATCGTACTCCTTTTTTAAGTAATCTGTTTATTTTTATTCTTAGCACATTTAAAACAATATATGCAGAAAGCACATTTATATGGCCTCCAAATGGAGAAATTTAGAATTTCAGAAATTTTTATCTTTGTCTCTCAAACTTATATTGTTACAGTTCATTGGGGGAATATGGAAGTTGTGAATACTGTTTATGAGAAAGCAAAGAGCGCAGCGAATATTTTTGAGCGAGGAATTGACTTTTTGCTTTATAATCTTTTAGATGAGATTATATACGATTATTTTCCTATTGTAGATGAAATATGAAATAAAATTGATGAGATTGAAGTACTCTTATTGCTGGTATCTATGGGATGAACTTTAAAAATATGCCCGAACTTAATACAGAATATGGTTATTTTGCTACTCTAGCGGTTATGGGAATTATAGCTTTTGCAGAAATTTTGTATTTTAAAAGAAGGGGATGGTGGTAATAAAAGCCTAAATATTATGGGCTTTTATTTTTTTATGCTTTAAAATTTCAAATTTTTCTGTAACCAATTTGTAACCAAAAATTAAGAATTTATTAATAAATTTTAACATTTAAAGAGGTATAATGGAAGAAAAGAGAAAGGTAAGGATGACAAAGGGAGAAAGAAAAAAGCTCTTCAAAAATTGAAAGAATTCATAAAGGAAGTTTGAAACTATGGAAGAGCGTGGAAGGCTTTTTGAAATTATTTTGAAAGCAAAACAGGGAGATAAAGAAGCTATAGAGGAAATAATAAGGTGCTTTGAACCCTTAATAATGAGTAGTGTAAAAGGTGTAGATGAAGAAATAAAAGAAGATTTAAGGCATGATTTAATCGAGATTATAATAAGAGCAGTAAGAAATTTGAGATAAAGTGAAAAATAAATTTTGAATTATGGAATATTTTTTAGAAATTTTAGCTTTTATATAGATAGAGGGAGGAAATAAATAAAAGAATAATAAAATATAGAAAAAAAGAAGGAGGTGCAAAAGTTGTAATTTTATTGCGTTGATGTTAAATGATTAAAAATATTTTGTTTGTTAAATATTTTATGAATATCGGGAAAGAGATGAGGTGATATAGATGGAAATAACTTTATTAAAACTAAATAATATAAGTAAATGAAGTTACGTATTAAAAATTTAAAGGAGTGTAATCCATAGGCCAAAATATGGGGAAAACAATAGAAGCTTATTTGGGTTACCTATCACGTGTAAAATTCATGAATAAATAGCATTGATATACATGAGGGCTTCTTTAAAGATCGTGAAAATCTGAGGATGAGTGAGATATTAAAAGAAAATCAAAGATTATAGAGGGAGGAGAAATTATGATTAAAAGGTTTTTAGTTTCACTTTTACTATGCTTGACTTTAACTTTTTCGGCAACTGTTGGCTTTGCATCAACTGTTCTCAATCAAAATAAGACAGAAAAAAATTTGTTGACAAATAATGAAATTGAGCCAAGAATAAATGAAAATTTCACTGAAACAGCTAAGTTAGAGGTCAAATTAATATATAAATTAATTCAACATGGAAGTATAATTGTTAAAGATGGCAAATATATAATGGTAAATCAAAATGACATAAAAAAATACTTATCAAAAGATGAGTTTGTAACTCTTGAAAAATATATAAATATATTCAATGACGGAATTTCTCAAGGAATATTTGAAATAGACGCCAATAATATTATTCAGGAATCAAATAATTTTGAAAAGATTACGACTAAAATTAGACCATATGCAGTTATTTTTGATTTAGACTCTGAAATGAAAACTAATGGAAATACTCTATTAAGAAATTTATATATAAATATATCTGTGTATGGTAATAATATAGGTTATGTGAAAACGGGTGAATTTTTTGCTTCAAAAGTTAAAACAGGTGGTGATTGGGATTATAAATCATTTTTAGGTGTTAACACAACTTACCAAGTAACTGTAGATAATAAGAGTATTTTTATGTCAGGAGAACAAATAGGAAATGCTCACTATGGATATGTAGGAAGGAAAGTATTTTCTGCTGATTTATTAAAGACAGCAGCTGGTGCATACCAGATTTATAGCGGAACTTCTCATATAGGCTGGTATAATTCTTATTTTGATGATCCGAACGATCAATATTGGATTCAAAGAGGTATAAATTATTGTGAAGGTGGTAGTTTTTAAATATAGGTTTATATAGATAGTATTTAATTTTATTATCAATTAAAAAGTAGGATTTTAAAACCTTCAAAGTAAAAGTTTTTTAAAAGAAATATGTTGCACTAGAACAATTGTATTTTAAATATCTAGTGTAATATATTACTTGGTTTTATGTTTTATTTGTAAACAAAATAAAAAGATTGGTGATGTTAGTGAATAATTTAATTCGAAATAACAAATATATTATCCATATAGTTCTTTTGGCTATTTATATTTTATGGATATTGAATTTAGATTACTTTTATCCTTTTATAAGATTTAAGTCTTTAAAATTAAATGATATTTTTTCTTTGTGTATTCAGATAATACCTTTGATATTGTTAATAAATGGCTTTAGATTTAAACATATTTCTGCAAAGATAGTGAATAGTGTGATTTCAATAATATTAATAGTGATAATTACAACAATTGCAGCCATTATTTTATTTGCCACTATTACTCTTAATGTAAATGAGGCGTTTATGCCGATTCATAATATTGGATTTGAATCAAGTTCCATTGTGGTTTATAGATCAAATTTCGGTGCAACAACAGATTTTGGAATAACTGTTAGGCAGGAAAAAGAAGTCATAAAAGGTGTTTTGCTTGTCAAAAATTTATATAAGAAGTATCATATGTATGATATAACAATAAAAAAATTAGATAATAATTCTGTAGAAATAAATAGTAATAAAATTAATATAAAACGAAATGTGTATTTCCCGTAAGATTTTTGCTAGATAATTGTAAATATGTTAAAGAGGCTTTTTTGTATAGTTCAAATTTAAACTTTGGATCAGGAATGTATCTTAGCCTACCAGTAAATAAACGTTTATTGTTAATAACAATATCAACATTGATTTTATCAGGTATCATAAAATACTCATTAAAAAGTTGAATCATTAATTCACTATAATGAGGTACAACAATGGTCAAGTCTAAATTTTTGTGTAAAATCCCCTTGGTTAGTTGTTGGAATATGAACGTTTTTTATCATCACTGTTCAATTCATTGTACTGCTTTCCGCCCCATGGTGTCAAATATATGCTATGCCGGGCTTTTGCCCGTCCTTGACACCGTGTGTTTAGTGTAAAATAAAAATATAAAGAATTACTTGAACTAGAGGAATTTGAGGTATTAATGCTAAATATTGTAGAAGGCGTATCTTAAAAAGAAATTGCATCAATGCTCAATAAAACGCAGTCCTATGTAAGTAAAAAGAAGAAAAAAGCTCTTCAAAAATTAGCAAAATTTACAAAATAAGTTTAAAACTTAGAAGAGCGTGGAAGGCTTTTTGAAATTATTCTGAAAGCAAAACAGGGAGATAAAGAAGCTATAGAGGGAATAATAAGGCGCTTTGATCCCTTAATAATGGATAGTGTAAAAGATGTAGATGAAGAAATAAAAAAAGAGTTAAGGCAGGATTTAATCGAGATTATAATAAGAGCAGTAAAGAATTTTGAGATAAAATGAAAAATAAATTTTGAATTATGGAATATTTTTTAGGAATTTTGGCTTTTATATAGATAGAGGGAGGAAATAAAAAAGTGGGAGGTGAAAATGTTTATAAATTTATGGTATTACACAATATAAAAGAGAGGAGAAGGAATATGAAAGTATTAAAAATGGCAAAATGGATATTGCTTGCTTTGTTGATGTTCTCATTAGTGACCACAGCTTATACATCTGTTACATATGCTAAAATGGATTATATAAATGCTCATAAAAATGAAATTGAACAGAAAGTAAAAAATGTGTTGACTAATGGATTCGGAAAGTTTTACACAATTAACAGCATTCAAGTTAAATTTAATGACTTAAAAGTTACTGATTCAAAAATTGAGGCAAATCTTTTTGTAACTATGAATACGACTTTAAAATCAAAAAGAGTTGAGGACCTTCCATATGTCAAGGGAATGCTTAAAGAGGTTAATCTAAATAATTTTAAATATGAATCTAATGATAAAATGAAAAGCGCTCTTTTTGAAGCAAATAAAAATAGCCTAAAAAAAGATCAATTGTCAAGAGCTTCTAAAGAATTGGAGTTTAGATTTAATGATCTAAGTCAGTATATAAATAAAGCTGATGACAATAATTTTTTCCTTACAGTTACTGCTGAGGTAAAAAACAACCAGATTATTCAAGATTCAATAAACATAATGGCAGAGAATATTGATACTATGGTTCCAATACAGGATCTGCTTCCTAAATCGTCAGAAAAAATAGAGGAAGAGGGCATACATGATATGCAACAGATTTTAAATTCACAGGGAGAGGAATATTCACCTGCACTTTATGCTTCATATGACAGGATTACTGCAAGAGACTATGCCAATAAATGGTCTATAAATGCTACATCATGCTATGATCATGGAACGTCCTGCGGCATACTGCAAGCTAGAAATACATGGAACAATGATGTGTATCCATATTATTCTGAGTTATGTCATAATGATTGTGCTGATTTTATATCACAGGCTTTACATGCAGGTGGCATTCCGATGGATAGTACTGTGGCGGATAGTACTTGGCATAGAGGTACTGCCGCACAGACGACATTAGCATGGGTAAATACAGATGCACTAAAAAGATATATGGTTGGTAAGGGATACTGGAAAGCATCAAATTATACATCTGCATCGGCTGGAGGAGTTCTTTACACATCTACTTCTCATGTTGTTATGATTGTTAAAAATGATACAATAATAAGACAATTTAGTGGGCATACAAATGATAGGAATCAAGTAAATTACTCAAATATATCAGGTTATGAATATTATGTTCTGTGGAATTAAGGTTAATGAGTGTTAATTTATATAAAGAAGAAGCAACATAAGCTTCTTCTTTATAATAAATTTTTAAAGAAGGGGGTTTTGGCCTTTATGAAAAAGTTTTTCTTAATGGTCTTTGCACTTATATTTATTGCTACAGGTTGTTATATTACAGACAATACAAAAGTTACAGAAAATAAAAGCCCTAAGAGCGGCGTTGAAAAGATAAAAATACCTTTTTTTGTATATACAAATGAGTCAGACAATAAATATGCAGCAAGATTATGTTATTGGGATTTAAATAATGCTAAAGTAAATTTAACTGAAGAGACGGTCTATGTTTCTGAAGATAGGATTTTTCTCACCCCGGTATTTTGGGATGGAGATAATAGGATAGTATTAAGTAAAACTTCTTATCCAACACATGAATATAAAGATAAAGCAGAGATTGTTAAAAGCAATGATATGAATACGGTATACGGCAAAGACATTATAGCTAAAAGAAATTTGGATAACAATCCTAAACCAATCAAAAAAGTTAAAAGCTATACATTATATTTGCACAATAACAGCGATGTAGCGGAAAATGATGTATCATTTCTATATAAAACAAAAGATGACAAAGGCAATGACATAACAGTAGGTGAATATAACTATCCTTGCTTTATAGATTATGACAGAAAAACAGGCGATATAACATTTATCTTTAGTTATCCCTTTGATACACATACAAATATTTATATTGCCAAGTGCAATGTAGATAACATAAACAAGATAAGCTGGGAAGAGGTAAAACTTCCTGAAGGTGGTGTTGTTTATACACCTAGTCCTTATAATACAATGCTTATAGGTTCTAAATACTATATTCAATGTTTCAAAACTTTATGTGAAGTCGATCTTAAGGGAAAAAATGTAACTTTACTTGATAACGTTGTGAAAGAATGTAGAAGTATCGTTAAAGAAGGAAACTTTAAGCCAGACTATTCCAAAGATATAAAGCCTGTTGGGAAATATAAAGATGTGTTGATTTTAAGCCTTCCTATAAGTACGGATACAAATGTAGAGCCTTTAATATGTGCGCTTAAAAATAATAAGCTATTAGGTGCAATACATCCTAAGAGCAATGGTATGTGGGATGTAATTGGTCCTGATAAAAAAGTTGCATGTTCGATTGATGTAAAAGATAAAAAACTGCACAAAGAATTTAATGCAGATTTGATGTATTTTCCGAATTTAGAAACAATAGAATAATATAATAGCATAATCTATGTACAGTTTATTAAAATTAGAAAACAGTTCACTTAATCCGAAAAAGCATATAAAGTGAACTGTTTTTTACATTTTAAATTGTAACCAATTTGTAACCAAAATTTAAGAATTTCTTAATAAATTTTAACATTTAAAGAGGTATAATGGGAAAAAAGGGAGAGGTAAGGAGGGCAAATTTAGAAAAATGGGAGAAAATAATGGTGGTAAAAATTTTAAACGTGCGTTATTTTGGGGCTTAATAGTTCTTTTTGTTGTAGTAGCATTGATAGGTTATGATTATTATAATTACAATAGAAACCATCCATTTTTATACAATACTAATAAAGCTCCTGATTTGAATTATTCTACACAAAGTAAGAATTTTAAAATTTATACTCTAATTGAGGTAGGAAAGAAATATCAATTTTCTGGCAATGAAACTTCTGAATGGGCTAAAAATGCAAAAGAAGCTCAAGAGTCCAATAAATATACTTCTTTACAGTATAAGATAATAATAGAAAATATTAGCAGTAAAGTTATAAAAGACTTTAAAGCACAAGCATTTGTTGACGAAGGATTGGAGCCATATATAATGTCTGGGTTATTATATTTCGGTACTCTAAATAATCAAAAAATAGATTTAAATGTGAAGAATAATGAGAAGATGGATTATATGACAGAAATTAGTCGGTTTACCTGGTTGCCAAATATAAATCAAATTGATGTAAAAGATAGGGAAAAAATTTTGGAAGCCATTAAAAAGCCTATAAAACTCATAATTAAGTGGAAGGATGGGGAAGAATATTTGCTTTTAGAAAATGCTGAGGTGAAGATATATTGAAAATAGATGAATAAAATTTGCTACTTAATAAAAATGAAATTTGATAGAAATAAGTAGAAATTAAAGTAATAATAGTTAAATATAAAAGGGGATTCAAAGTTGAAAAAGAATATTAGATCGTGGATTATTTTTTTAATTTTAATAACTTCATTGATTTTAAATGTATATCAATACAATACAATCCAAAAGTATCAAGCTCAAATGGATAGTATTAACGATTATTTTTTAAGTGAATTGCGCTTTTTAAGTCAAAATATCAAAGAATTTAATGGAAGCGTAAAAGATTTGGTGATTTTTAGTTCTACAACCGGCTCCGTGTATGCTTTATCATTAGCATGTAAAGTTAATGGATTTTATAAAAATCATTTACTTGCATCAGAAGTATTTACAGAATTGAACAATATGTTTTGGGGTGCACCAAAATGGTTGGACAAAATTAAGGAAAATAGATATGAGTTAGGTGAACTTTTAAAAAATTTACTTGAAAATCCAAATGACAAAGAAAGCCAGGAGAAACTTTTTGAGTTGATAAAAAGAATTGAGGTCTGACAACTATTTGGTTTATTTAAAATAGCTAAGTCTTTGCTCATCATGCTATTTTACCTTTTATTTAGATATATTACAATTTTTATATAAAGAAGGGAGTTTTAACAATGATTCTACTTCCTTCTTTATTATTTTAGCGTGTCTATAAATTAAAAAATACCGCTTAGTTGTACAGTTTCATTACAATTTGTACTTGATTAAAGGCAAACGAGAGGTGAGGTATAATGAAAAATTTTAAATTATTAATTATTAGTATAGTTATCACTTTGTCAACAATATTTTTTGATAAATTTAAAGATTATTCAAACTTTAAACATGGGTTAGGATTACCCTTCAAATTTTTAGAGTACTATGATTATAATATACAAAATAATAAATTAGGATTATTTTCTTTGGATAACATAACTAAAATAAGCTTTAGAGTTGATATATTTTTATTTTTTGCTTTAGTCATATTCTTAATTTTAAAATATTCTATT
>JBNAVY010000067.1:0-8642 GCA_049700195.1 Thermoanaerobacteraceae bacterium | reverse complement strand
AAGTTTAAAAAGTAAAACATAATATAAACTAAACTGTATCATAATATGGAACTATTGATGATGGTAAGAATAATAAAAGTATTTAAGATTTGCACAAAATAAATAATGACATCATGCTTTGACAGCATCACGATAAACGAAAACTAGCACGTTAGATAGTAGTAATCGTGATATAATTAAAGTATACGATACAGAGACTGGGTATTATTCGGGATTCAAACCCGTAAAATAAACTGATCGGGCTTCCTTTTTGCACCACCTCCTGTCCAGAACAAAATGTTCAAAAGGACGTATAGTAAAATAAGGAAATATAAGGGAACCGAACCGTAAAATCTTCCTTTATGAGGTGAAAAGTTATGGATAGATTATACGAGCGTTGTTGTGGTATTGATGTACACAAAAAAATGATAATTGCTTGCTTTAAACGTGGTAATGATCAGGAAATCCGTGAGTACGGAACAACAGCAGCAGAATTAAGAGAACTCACTGCATGGCTACTTAATGAAAAGTGTGAAATGATAGCTATGGAAAGCACTGCTTCTTATTGGAAACCATTATACAACATATTCGAGCTTTCCGGATTAGATGCTATAGTAGTAAATGCAAGGGACATAAAAGCTGTTCCTGGGCGGAAGAAAGATGTAAAAGACGCAGAATGGATTGCAGATCTTCTCCAGCAGGTTTGCTTAAGGCTAGCTATGTTCCTGATAGAGAGCAAAGAGAATTGCGTGAAGCATCTCGCTATCGCAAAAGCCTAATCGAAGAGCAAGCACGTGAATTGAATCGACTGCAAAAAATGTTAGAAAGAGCTAATATCAAATTATCTAGTTTTACTTCCGATATTAATGGTAAAAGCTCTCGGAGAATATTAAATGCTCTCTTAGAAGGCAAGAAATTAGATGAAGAGCAACTTCAATTAATGCGAAATATCATTGACCATATAGATGATATGAGTAGACGCGTAGAAGATATATATAAACTAATTTCGAATTACTTGGACAAATATCAAAAAGCAATTAAAAAGCTTGATGAAGTTCCAGGTATTGGGATACAAAATGCAGAAACGATTTTAGCGGAAATTGGATTAGAGATGGAACGCTTTCCGAGTGATGCACATATATCAAGTTGGGCAGGGCTTGCCCCAGGCAACAATGAAAGTGCAGGCAATCGACGAAACAGCAAAACCGAAGGGGAATAAGACATTAAAAACCACATTAATTCAATGTGCAAAATCTGCAGTAAAAAGAGAAGGAATATTCTCTTATGCACAATATCAACGCTAAGTTGTAAGACGCGGAAAGAACCGTGCAATTGTAGCAGTAGCTTACTCAATATTGATTGCCATTTACCATATGCTTAAAGAAGATAAACCGTTTTTTATCATGTTATTAACAGCAATCATGATACTCAACTTGATTTGGCTATATGATAATCCACCCAAATATACGCAATATATGGTTTTCTTATTGGAGCATCTGCACTAAGCTCAATAGATGACCCTTGAATAAATCCTCCTGCAGCCGTTATTACCTTATCTTCGTCTTGTAATAATATTAAAATAAAATAGCCTTAAAATTCTTATATCAAGAATATATAATGTAAAATTTATGTTAAAAATAAAAATAAAGTATCACGAAACGGCTTAAAAATACATAAAAATTTTGAAAATTAAAGAAAAACAGAGTAAAATAAAGTAAGAATAAGATAATTCAAAAAAAAAAAAAACGGCTGAAATTGGATAAAAATGATAATATTTAAGGTTTGTACGAAATAAAAATAAATGTTAAATTATTTCTGGAAGATCTTTCATTGAAAAATAAACATCCGGATGAAAAACGAAAAGGAAAAGGAGAGGAGGGAAAGAGATGGAAGCTGTAATGCCAATGAATGGATTTATGGAATTGACAGAAGAAGACTCAATGGTTATTGATGGTGGAGTTGATTGGGCTGTTGTTGCAGCAGGTACAGGCATTGTATTAGGAGCTGCAGCTTTAGCGGTTAGTGCTGGACTTGCTTTTGTACCTGTAGCTGTTATCTTAGGAGCTGGAACATCAGGTGAAATTGCACTTGCAGGTTTGACAGTTGCTGCATCTGGTATAGGCGGTGCAACAATTGGCTATGGTTTTAGTCATTAATCTAATTGAAACTTCGAGTTATCAGCAAGTTTACTGCTGATAACTCGAAACTAAAGAAATGAGGTACGATAAAATGCGTTCTAAGAAAATGGAAAAACTATTGTTTTTTTTGACTTTTTTAATTTCCATAATTTCAGTTTTGTCTTCTTGGGTATTTTTAATGAACTTATTGATTTTAGGTAATATTGCTAATACAAATATTATAGTGGTAATAGCTTTGATATTTGACCCATGTGTAATTTTAATACTTAATTATATAGTATACACTAAGAATTACAATTATTCCCCATTGAAACAACCTGATGAAGTGAAAGAAAAAATAATTATAGGATTTATCTGGGCAATTTCAATAGTAGTTTTACTAACAATAGTTCTTACTATATTTCAAATTTGAGTTTCAAGAAAAATAAAAAGCCACCTTATATTTTTCTATAGTTTGGAGGAAAAAAATATAAAAACTATAGAAAAACGTAGTAGTAGGTTTAGGAAAAGCAAAAAAGAAAAGCCAGTTTTTACATATCGTATAGTTGATAAAAAATTTGCCATGCATGGCAGGTTAATTAAAATGATGAAAATCGCTCGGTTGTAGTCAAAAGAAAGGAAGGTAAAGAGATGGAAGCTAATTTAAGTCAGTACAGTTTTAACATGCTACATTTAACTGAAGATGAGTTACAAAAAATAAATGGGGGCAATCCATGGGAAACTTTAGGGAGATTAGGTACTCTAATAGCAATATTTGATGCAGTGTATGATTTTGAGAAGGGATTTGTTGATGGTTTTAAGGCAGCTTATGCTCGGGACCGTGATAAGTAAAATATTTAAATAATGAAATTAGAATGTTCATTTTTCGCGTTAAAGTGGATATCAAACCGAAAAAAGGAGTGTGAAATAAATGAATACAATAAGAGAAGAAGAATTACTCACTATTAATGGAGGCGATAATGGTTTTTTTTTCTAAGGTTGGTTTCGTAGCAGGATATTTAACTTATTATTTAATGAAAGGTGTTTCTTATACGCAACCCAGTGCTTTTGAAATAATGGAAAAATCAAGAGAAAAAGAAAGAAATAAAGAACTTTTACTACAGGGATTGGCATAAGAGAGTGTAGTTTTTTAATGGCAAATAGGTTATAGGCAGTTTTCGCCTATTTTAAAAATTTTTGTCTAATAACTAACATAATCTAATTTGCACTATATCGTTATAGTTTTATAAAAAAATTTAGAAAAGAATTATGTTATTTTTTGTATTTTATGAAAAAAGGAGTATTTTAATTGATGAGTATCAATAAAAAGATTCAAGATTACCTAAATAATGTTTCAGATTATTCTTATATTTTGATAATGGTGATGTTTGCATGGATGGCAGATGTTTTGACAGGATTATATGCTAATATTTTTAATATTCCTTTTAAGAGGCTGCAATTCGATGTATCGCCAATATTAATGTTTATTTTGGTAGTAATAGTAGGACCAATAATAGAAACATACCTTTTTCAAGTTGTTTTAATTTATTTTTTAAAAAAAGTAAATTATTTAAATAACAAGAAAGCTTTGCTTGTAATTGCAGCTTCAATAATTTTTGGTATATTGCATAACTATAGTTCTGATTACATAATTTTTGGCTTCCTTTTCGGTGTGATTTTAAATTATGCATATTTAATATATAAAAATAAAACTCTGAGTTCGTTTATTATTGTTCTATCTATACATATCATTTATAATATACTAGTTTTACTAGTTTTTTATTTATAAAGTTAAGTCCATATAGTTAAAACTTGAATTCAACAAGTGAATTTATAAAATGCCTAAATATAGCCTTTTGGTGGCTAATAAATTAAGCGGAAACCTTTTATAAAAAATATATAAAAATTTATCTTTTTTATGATAAAATTTAGTATTAACTAAACATACTTAATAAAGCACAACCATGGATGAAAATCTATGTTCGCATTAAAATATAGGAGAAAAGAGTAATTCTTACAGGTAGTAGCGAGCCTAAAGATAAGCGAGCTGGCACCCAAGTGGGTATGATAGATAAGGTAGTGAGAGATAGTGAGAGAGAAAATGAAGTACCTACTTGAGTACAGGTAGCCTGCACAGGTAGTGCATGGTTGTCGTCGGCGAATAGTAATTACATTATCTGAAAGGAAAATAAACAATAACCCTACATTTTCTTTAGTTTATATTAAAGGACGTAAAACCTACATAAAAATGTAGTAGACAACGGAAAAAAATTTATGCTAAATTAAAGGCAGGATATAGAAATGGATGTGAGTTTAGGAAAAATCAATAAAGAAAAGGGTATAGGAGCTTATGTAGGATATAAAGAAGCAGAAAGAGCAGATAGAAAATAGAAATGTAGCACCTTTCAATGGTAAAGGCTTTTTAAAGCTAGCGCTGGCCCTTGACAGAACCAATAGAAATTATGGAGGTAAAATAAATGGATGGTGGCAATTTTTTGATGGAGAAATTAGATAATTTTCCTGTAATTAAGGTTTCTTTGTTGTTTATAATAGTTGCTCTTGTATTATTAGGTGGAATAAAAATAGGAGAAATAGTAGGGAAATTTGTATATTATATACTACACTAAATACTTTAATAGCACAGTTAGTTGGAAAAACACAATAATGTGGTGAAAGTATATACTTTCACCACATTATTTAAAAGGTATATAGTAAATATGATTAATAACAAGTATTTAGGATTTGCAATATCAAAAATTATGAATTATATAAAGTTTCCTAAAAAAACAATAAAGGTTTACTAATGATTAAGCTAAATAAAAGAATAAAAGGTGAGAGATTATGAACATATTTAAGCGCTATGTATGCATTAAACAACATGACATAAAAGATTGTGGTGCTGCTTGTCTTGCGACGATATCGAAACAGTATGGATTAAAAATACCAATATCGAAAATAAGAGAAGCTGCAGGGACAGATAAACAGGGGACAAGTGCATACGGTTTAATAAAAGCAGCAGAAGAACTTGGTTTTACAGCTAAAGGAGTTAGAGCAAACAAACCCGAAGATATTTTTGGTGAATTTCCGCTTCCTGCAATAGCCCATGTGATTATTGATGGGAAATTACTTCATTATGTGGTAATACATAAGATAACAAAAAAAGAATTAATTATCGCAGACCCTGCAAAGGGAATCGTAAGATATACTCCTGAAGAATTTTTTAAAATATGGACGGGCGTACTCATTCTTATGGTGCCAACGGTTCAATTTAAAAAGGTAGATGAGACGCAAGGACTATTTTCAAGATTCTTTGCATTATTAAAACCTCAAAAAAGACTGATAGTACACATATTTTTTGTATCCCTAATATTTACTGTCTTAGGAATTATAAGTTCATTTTATTTTAAATTTTTAATGGATTCTATACTTCCAAATGGATTAGTGAAAACTCTCAATATGTTCTCAATAGGAATCATTGTATTATATGTTTTTAAAGTTTTATTAAACACCTTTAGAACGCAGTTACTTCTATATTTAAGCCAAAATATTGATATACCATTGATGCTTGGATACTACAATCATGTCATTGAACTGCCTATAAATTTCTTTGATACGCGGGAAGTAGGAGAAATAATATCTCGTTTTAATGATGCGGCAAGAATAAGGGAGGCTATATCAGGAGCGACGCTTACCATAATGATAGATACATTAATGGTTATAGTAGGTGGTGCTATATTATACAGTCTTAATCATATGTTATTCGGTATAACTCTTATTCCTGTTGTTTTATATGCTACTATTGTCTGGGTGTTTAACAATCCTTTAAAAAACATAAATAGAACAATGATGGAAAATAACGCAAAACTAACGTCTTATCTTGTAGAATCATTAAACGGAATTGAAACTGTAAAAGCATTCAATGCAGAGAAAAAGGTAAATTTTGAAACAGAAAAAAGATTCATAAAATTTGTCAAAAGTGCTTTTAAAAATGGGTGGATAAATAATTTACAATCTTCATTAAAAAGTGTAGTAAAAAGTGTATTTGGACTTGTTTTGCTATGGGTTGGAGCCAATGAAGTAATACATGGCAGGTTGTCCATAGGTGAACTTTTAACCTTTAATGCTTTACTTGCTTACTTTTTAGAGCCTATAGAAAATCTTATAAATCTTCAGCCCCAAGTACAGACAGCCTTAGTTGCAGCAAGCCGATTAGGTGAAATACTAGATTTAGAAATAGAAAAGAGCAAAAATGAAGATAAAAAGATCAATCCTGCATCATTAAGAGGAGATATAGACTTTATAAATGTAACTTTTAGGTATGGAACAAGGCAGAAGGTTTTAGAGGATATAACTTTACACATCTCTTCAGGGAAAAAAATAGCACTTGTTGGTGAAAGCGGTTCGGGTAAAACGACTCTGGTAAAACTCCTAATGAGTTTTTATCAACCGGAGAAAGGTGAAATACTTATAAATGGATATAACATAAAAGATATAAATTTAGAAGTTTTAAGAGAAAAAATTGCATACATATCACAGAGTGCTTTTTTCTTTAATGGCACTATCAGAGAAAATCTTACTCTTGGAGCAGATAATATAGAATTAGAAGAAATAATAGAGGCTTGTAAAAAAGCCCAGATTCATTATTTTATTAACAGTCTACCTTTACGATATGAAACTATGATAGAAGAAAATGGTGCAAATTTATCTGGTGGGCAAAAACAAAGACTTGCAATAGCAAGAGCAATCTTGAAAAAGCCTGATATATTAATAATGGATGAAGCTACTAGTAATTTGGATAGTACTACCGAAAAAACAATACATAATATGATATATGAATTTAGTAAAGATATTACTGCTATAATAATTGCTCATAGATTAAGTACTATCATGAGAAGTGATACCATATATGTTATGGATAAAGGAAAGATTGTAGAGAGTGGTAGTCATGAAGAATTAATGAGATTAGGTGGAAAGTATTATGAATTATGGAAGGATCAAATTCCAATATCTAATTACGAACTTGGAGATGAAGAAGCAGCAGCCTCTAACCTCTAATTTGATAGGAGCGTGACTTTTGTGAGAGAGATAGTACAAAATATAGAAGAACTTACAGACAGCAGAGAACTTTTAGAATCCAAACCGCATCCTATTGCGAGTGTTTCTGTTTATATTTTATTACTTCTCATTATATCTTTCTTGATATGGTCTTATTTTAGTGAGAAAGAAATAGTTGTTAAAGCAAACGGAATTATAAGACCTTACAAAAATGAATTTATCATTTCAAACAAAGTGACAGGCAATGTGGAGAGAATATATGTTACAGATGGTCAAAAAGTGAAAAAAGGAGATGCTTTATACGTAATAGAGCATAAAAACTTAGAATTACAAAAATCCATATTAGAAAAACAACTTGCTAATAAGATTAGTGAAGTGGAAAATTTAAAAAAATTAAAAAAATAGTATTCAGGATGGGAAGAACTATTTTGATAAAAGTTCTGAGAATGAAATGTATTATTACTACAAGCATTTAGATTTTTATATAAATAAAAAAGCCTTAGAAAGCCAACTTTACGGTATTAATGTTCAGGCACATAATGTAGATAACATATTGGCAAATTTAAAAAATTTAAAAAAATCCATAGACCAAAATGAAAATAAAATAAACAATGACACTTCTTATTACAACCAGTTTGTTGATTATCAAATGAATATTAATCAGAGACAGGATAAAATTGAGCAATTACAACGCGAACTGTTGAGGCAAATTGAAGAGGCACAGGAAGCAATTGACAATGCAAAAGGAGAACTTGCAAATTATAAAAATGGATATACGCTAAACATCAAAAGCAATATAGAACAGAATTATCAACAATTAAATCAATTAAAGAGTCAATATTCTCAAATTCAAGATATACAAGATGCAATCAATAATTTAAGACTTCTTCAGCGATATATTTACGATAATAAAAACTATTTTCTAACTTATAACTCCTACTATTATAAATTCTTAGATTATCAAATGAATGTTCAACAATACCAAAACAAAATTGCCCAACTGCAGAAAACATATGATTCTATTTTGCAAAATCCAGATGCGTTACCCAGTCAAATTGAGGATGCGTTAGTTGCTTTAAACAATGCTAAACAGGAATTTGAAATTTATAAAAATCAATATCTTATGAGTGTTACGGCAAGTATAGAAGAAAATGAAACAAAATTACATCAGTTACAAAACTTACCTCAACAAATACAAACCATTCAAAATAATATAGATAACTTAAAATTATTACAAAAATCCATAAACGATAATCATAATTATTTTTCTTCTGATAGCTCTTATTACAATCAATTTATTGATTACCAGATGAATATAAGACAAAGAGAAGATAAAATTCAACAATTTCAAAATGCCTTAACAGAAAAATATTATGATGCAGAAAAGATAGTTCAAAATGCAAAAGATGACTTTATAAACTATCAAAATCAATACATGCAAATGATAAAATCAAAATGTACGAAAAGTGGAAAATAAAAATGTACAAAATT
>JBNAVY010000066.1:0-8686 GCA_049700195.1 Thermoanaerobacteraceae bacterium | reverse complement strand
CAGCGGCCTTATTGAAATTGAAAGTCATACTTATGATCTTCATACATATCAGTCAAATGGTTTTAGAAAAATACCTATGGTCATGGGACCTGTCATAATTAATGGTCATCTTGAAACTGTAAATCAGTACAAAGAAAGACTTTATACTGATTTTACACGTTCTATTGAAATAATTAATGAAAAGATAGGTAAACCCCCTATTTGTTTGGCATACCCTTTTGGCCAAGGCAATAAAATAAGTGATGAAATAGCAAAAAAAACCGGTTTTCAGATGGCTTTTGGCATTAAAGAAGGGGTCAATTATTATGGAGATAATATTATGAAATTAAAAAGGATAACTGTGAAGGATTCTTATTCGGGACAGGATATTGTTGAAAAAATAAATAAATTAAGCAGTGGCTTAAATATTATCCCTTTTTGGGACATTAAAAATTCCATATCTGAAAAAAATATATTAAGTGCTTTAACAAAAGGCATTTTTGGGGGTTATGAAGACGGCTCCTTCAGACCAAAAAAAGAAATTACACGAGCTGAATTTGCTTCTATAATTGACAGAACTTTTTTAAAAAACAATCACGAAGTTATTGACAAGATGATTTTTAAAGATGTACCTGATAATGCATGGTATTATTCTCCAATCTCAAAAGTTGCTTCTTCTGGCATTATGTCAGGTTATAATGATAATACTTTTAAACCCTGCAATAAAATAACAAAAGAAGAGGCTGTAAGTGTTTTAATGAAATTATATAATCCTGACAAAACAATAAATTTATTTAATGTAGATGATAAAGCTGATATTTCTTCATGGGCATTTAGTTCAATAAAAAAGGCTTATGAAGGGAAACTTATCGTCGGAACAAATGTAGGTGATAAAACATATATTTACCCTAAAAAGCCTTTAACAAGGGAAGAAGCAGCAGTTATCTTAGATATAATAACAAATGAGTAGCAATTGCTACTCATTTGTTATTATAATTTGCAAATACGTCTTTTAATTCATCATTTAGTGTATTCCAAGTATAAATAGAATACCCATCTGCATTTATTGAAGCATCAATAGCACCTCTTAATTCGTCTGATGAAGGCAACCCTTTCCCTTCATCATATCCATGAAGTATAACCTCTATAGGAACACTACCCGCTGCTGCCTGCAGTCTTTTTATTGAATCAGATACAAAGTTTTTTGCATCATCATAAGTATAATTTTTATCAGATACATGCCAATAATCCATAAGTGCAATAGCATCAAAGTTTTTTGCCATTGTAAAATAAGGATAATTTGGCCTGTACTGAGGTGGGTATGTTATAGCAATAAAAGGCATACCAGATGGTAAACTATTACGAGTTTTTATTGCATAATCTTCTACTATTTTTGATGATGTTTTTATGTCATTTTGGGGTAAATCCTCTATATCTGCTGCAACTGCATCAACACTATCACCACTTGGAGTTATATAATTTGCAACCTGAGCTGTAAGGTCTGCATCAAAGGATGTATCTTTTAAGTCTGTGTAAAGCCATGCTATAACTTTTATACCTGCTCTATGGGCTGCAGGAACAATATCATCAAGCCATTTTTTCCATTTGTCGGGAAACCCTGCTGTAGATGTTGCAACTTCCAAGTATATGTGGGTTATATTTGCATTCCTAAAAAAACTCAAATCATTTGCATCAGGCATTTTTGAATATATACTGTACCATACTCCTTTACCTCCATAAGGTATGGACATAAGAGCCTGTCCAATGCCTCCTCTTGAAGGCTTTGTGTTAGACGCTGTAAGCTCCCTTCGATCGGAAAAATTATTAGAATTATTATTTGTTACCTGGTTAGAATTGTTATATACAGTTGTAAGCCATCCTGCAATCCAGCCTACTGTACCATCTTGAAGTTTAACCTTATACCAATCACCCGATTTGTCAATTACACTTAATACATCTTTGTTATTGACCTGGGTGATAATGTCAGATTGTGTACCCGGGGCTGTTCGTATATTTACTATATCAGCATTTACAATTACAGAAGAAGGTAAATTTATACTTATGGGTTGCAGGTTGATTAACAATTTACCATCTTGTTGTGAAACAGAATAATTTGCATCGCTGTTTAAAGTGATAATAATTCTAACAGTATTTTGTTTTAGTTGTATTGGAATAACTCCTTTTACAATTTTATCATCAGTACCAAATCCTATAAGCTGATTGTTGAGTTTAGCATTATTAATATCTATATAGATTGTATTTTGGTCATTATTTTTGATTACTGTATAATCTGTATCTTTTGTTAAAATTGATATATATTTATTGTCATTTATACTTTCAAAGTTAATTTTGTCAATTGTATAGAGATTTGTCAATGTTTGCTTAGAGTTCTGAGTAGAATTTGAAACATTTACTGTTGTTGTCTGATTAATTTGATTTGAAGATGTTGTACTGCTTAAATAAACGGTATTTGTATTTGTATCCCAATTTATGCTGTCCCCAAATGCTTCTCCAATAAACCTAAAAGGCACATATGTATAACCATAGTTTACTAATTTTACAGATGCCTCAAGTTTTACAGGATTACCATTTAAATATGCAGTATCTTTATAATAGTAAAGAATGATTTTTTTCCCTTTATAATTAATCCATACTTTTGAACTATCATATCCAATATCTGCGCCTAATTTATCTGAAATAAATCTTATAGGAACAAAGACATGATTTTCAATCATAAGCGGTTGCATTTTTGGCTTTTGTTCTATTTGGTCTATTACAATTTTTATTGGCGGATAATTATATAATATGTTTTTTCCGTCAATGTTATAAGTCTGCGCCCCATATACCGTGTTAGTAGTGTAAAATAATGTAAAAATTATCAATACGTATATGATGCCAAATCTTTTTTTCATTGATTACCTCCTTTGTAGTTTTTATTATTTTAATTTTACTTCTTTTTTGTTACAGATATATTGCACTAATATTACATTATGATTACAAAAAAATATAGGATGTGCGAAATTTCGTACATCCTATATTTTTTATGAATTTGAAGATTGTTTCTTTGCTATAATTGCCCCAACAAAATCTTTAAATAGAGGATGGGGTTTTAGAGGCCTTGATTTAAATTCCGGATGAAACTGAGTTGCAACAAAATAGGGATGATCTTTTATCTCTATTATTTCAACAAGTCTTTCATCAGGTGATAAACCTGATAACAAAAGTCCTTGAGATGTTAATATTTCTCTATACTGATTATTAAATTCATATCTGTGTCTATGCCTTTCGTAAACAAGCTTATCCTGATATGCATTATATGCCTTTGTCCCTTCAATCACTTTACATGGATATACTCCAAGCCTCATTGTACCGCCTTTTTCATCTATGTCTTTTTGTTCTGGCATTATATCTATAACTGGATAAGGAGTATCAGGATCAAATTCTGTTGAATTTGCACCTTTTAAACCGGCTGCATTTCTTGCAAATTCAATAACAGCACACTGCATTCCAAGGCATAAGCCTAAATATGGTATTTTATTTTCCCTTGCATACTGAGCAGCTCTGATTTTCCCTTCTATACCTCTGTCGCCAAATCCTCCCGGCACTAAAATTCCATCAGCACCATTTAAATATTTTTCAACAGTTTGATCATTTACATTTTCCGCATTTATCCACCTGATGTACACTGATGTATCATTATATACTCCTGCATGTTTTAATGATTCTACAACACTTATATATGCATCATGAAGTTCTACATATTTACCAACCAATGCTATTTCTATGTGGTTTTTGAGGTTCTTTTCTTTATCTACATATCCTCTCCACTCTTTTAGGTCAGGTTTTCCAACAGGTAAATTAAGCCTTTTAAGTATATATTCATCTACTTTTTGTTTGTCAAGTTCAAGAGGAACCTGATAAATTGAATCAACATCAAGATTTTCAATAACTGCTTCCTTATTTACATTGCAAAACATTGCTATTTTTTCTTTTATTTCTTCACTAAGAGGAAATTCCGTCCTGCACACAATCATATCAGGCTGTATTCCAATTGACCTAAGCTCCTTTACACTGTGTTGTGTAGGTTTTGTCTTTAATTCTCCGGTTTTACCAAGATGGGGAACTAAAGTTACATGTATAAAAAGAACATTGTCCCTGCCTTCTTCTACTCCTATTTGCCTGATAGCTTCAAGGAAAGGCAAACTTTCTATATCTCCAACTGTACCTCCAATTTCAGTTATTACAATATCAACATTTTTTTCTTTTGCAACTCTGTGCATTCTATCTTTAATTTCATTTGTAATATGTGGTATTACCTGCACTGTTGCCCCAAGGTAATCTCCTTTTCTTTCTTTTGATATAACTGACCAATATACTTTCCCTGCAGTAACATTGCTGTTTTTAGACAAATTAATGTCTATAAATCTTTCATAGTGTCCTAAATCAAGGTCTGTCTCAGCACCATCTTCTGTTACAAAAACTTCTCCATGTTGATAAGGACTCATTGTCCCCGGATCAATATTTATATAAGGGTCACATTTTTGAACTGCAACAGATATACCCCTGCTTTTTAAAAGTCTACCTAAAGATGCCGCCGTTATTCCTTTCCCTAAAGACGAAACAACTCCTCCTGTTACAAAAATATATTTTGCCATTTTCTCACCTCTTAGTTTAATATTAATATTATTGATATAAAGGGCTTTTTAATACATAAAAAATCTCTATTTCCCGAAAAATAGAGACTCGTATCCCTTTAGTTCTGATAAGATTTTTTTAAGTTTTTATGAATAAAACAATACATAAAAACACCTCATAAATATAAATACTTATTTATTATATATTATTTTGAAATCCTTGTAAAGTAGTCTTTTATTTAATTATACCATACATTGCAATAATTAGTTTTAAATATTATAATGTTTTATATGTTAAGGTTTTATTAGTATTAAAGGAGGTAAAAATATGGCATCAGATTATCACGTGCACATAGAAAGAGGGCCTTACAGCCTTGATTGGTTGAAAAGATTTGTTGATACTGCTTACACAAAAGGTCTTAGCGAAATTGGAATTTCAGAACATGGATATAGATTTGATGAGGGTTATGAGGCTTTTGGCAGCGATGGTTTTAGAGGAGAATGGATAAAAAAATACAAAGGACAAAAAATTTCTGATTATGTTAATTTAATAGAAAAGGCAAAATCAGCAGGATTACCTGTAAAACTTGGGATTGAGGCTGATTATATTCCAGGTAAAGAAGAAGAATTGAGAAAATTTCTTAAACCTTATTCATGGGATTATGTAATTGGTTCTGTTCACTGGCTTGATGAGTGGGGTATAGATTTGGAAGAGTCTTTAGAAGAATGGCAGTTTTTTGATGTTGATTCAATATATCTTGAATACTTTAATACAGTTAAAAATATGGCACAAACCGGAATGTTCGATTTTATAGGACATATTGACCTTGTAAAGATTTTTGGCTATAGGGCTAAACCGCATACTTTCAGCAGAATTAAGCTGACTATGGAAAAAATCGCAGATACAGGTATAGCAGTAGAAGTTTCAACTGCAGGACTCAGAAAACCTGTAAGAGAAATATATCCATCTGTTGAAATTATGGAAATGATAAGGGAATTCAATATGCCTGTTTTAGTAAATTCTGATGCCCATACTCCTGAAGATGTAGGCAGGGATTTTGATAAAGCTTATGAGTATATAAAATCATTTGGAATAAACACACTTTATTATTTTAATAAAAGAAATAAAATACCTTATAACATATAAAAGAGCAATTAATTGCTCTTTTATATGTTATATAAGGTCTTTTACAGCTTTAGCTTTTATTATACTATTTAGTTTATTTAATGAATCAACAGCCTCTATTGGTATTTCTTTATCTGTGTTTACAATCATAAGTGCTGTTTTGTCATTTTTGTTTGGACTAACCTGCATTGATGCTATGTTTATACCAAAGTCACCCAAAACATTTCCAATATGTCCTATAACCCCGGGTACATCTTTATTTCGTACAAGAAGCATATATTCTGTTGGCTGAAAATTGACCTTATGGCCCATGTATTCTACTATTCTTATTTCATTTCCATAAGTGGTTCCAGCAAACTCTGATGTATTATTATCTGTATCGGTAATTTTTAATATTACAAGACTTGAATAGTGATCTATTTCTTCTATCTTTCCTTCTACAACTTCTATCCCCATTTCTTTTGCTCTTAGTTTTGCATTTACTATTCCTACTCCTTCTTTAAGGGCAGGTTTTAATATCCCTTTTAAACAATAAAGTGTTACAATTTCAGTATTGAACTTGGATATATCTCCTCTGTATATAATTTCCACATTTTTTACAGGAGTATCATTTATCTGATAGTATAATGCACCCATTGCTTCACAAAGTTTCATATAATTTTTCAGATTTGCAAATTCTTCTGATTTTATATCAGGAAGATTAACAACATTTCCATACAGTTGACCATTTAATGCTGATATTACTTCTTTTGCTATGGAAATTCCAATATTGTTTTGGGCTTCAACTGTTGAGGCACCTAAATGAGGTGTTATAATTACATTAGGTAATTCTAAAAGTGGATTTGAAAAATCCTGAAACTCTGTATTATACTTTGGCTCTACTTCAAAAACGTCTATGGCTGCTGCAGAAACTATTCCGTTTTTTAAAGCATTATATAAAGCTTTTTCGTCAAATAATCCTCCTCTTGCACAGTTTACAAGCCTTACACCCTTTTTCACTTTCTTTAATTCTTCTTCTTTTATAATGCCGGTTGTTTCTTCTGTTTTAGGTGTATGTATTGTTATGAAATCTGATTGTTTTAAAAGTTCTTCAAAAGTGACTTTTTCTACACCATATTTTTGAAATCTGCTCAAAGGTATATATGGATCATATGCTATAACTCTCATGTTAAATGACGCAAGCCTTGTCGCAACAAGAGAGCCTATCCTTCCAAGGCCAATAATTCCAACTGTCTTACCACTTAATTCTATCCCTTTATAGTTGTTTCTTCTAAAATCTCCTATTTTGCATCCGTTAAATGCCTGGGGTATGTTTCGAGCTATTGAAAGCATTAAGCCAATTGTAAGTTCTGCTGCAGCAACAACATTTCCATCAGGTGTATTTACTACAACTATTCCTTTCTCTGTAGCTGTATCTACATCTATATTGTCAACACCATTACCCGCTCTTCCAATTACTTTTAATCTTGAAGCTTTTTCTATAAGTTCTCTATCAACTTTTGTTACACTGCGAACTATAATCCCATCATAATCTTTTATTATTTTTAAAAGTTCTTCTTTTTGTATGTCTAATTTTACATCTACATCTGAATATTTTTTTAAATATTCTATTCCATTATCTGAAATTTTTTCTGTTATTATTATCTTCAAGCAGTTTACCTCCTTTAAATTATAGTATGTTTGTATTCAGATCTGTAAAAAAGCAGCTTTTATAGCTTCAAAAGTTTGGCTTAGCATTTCATGTGTAATATATCCCATATGCCCTATTCGAATTATTTTCCCTTTTAATGGTCCTTGTCCTCCTGTTAGCAAAATATTATAATTTTCCTGTATAAATTTAATTATTTGAGTGCTTTTAAAACCTTCTGGAATTTTTACAGCTGTTATAAGGTCAGATGCAAATTTTTCTTTTGGCAGAATCTCTAAACCTATAGATTTTACCTTTTCCCTTACTGTTTTGCCATAATATGCTTGTCTTTTGTATACATTGTCCATTCCAATTTCTAAAAGCATATCTGTAGCTTTTTTAACAGCCATTATATTTGATACCGCCGGTGTATATGGTGTGTCTTGTCTTTCTTTTAAAAGCCCTTCTTTAGCTTTTTTCAGATTAAAATAATATTTTGGCAATTTTGAGCTTTTGTTCATTTCCCAAGCTCTTTCACTTAAACAAACAAAGCTAAGACCCGGTGGTGACATAAAACATTTTTGAGAACAGGTTATAACTGCATCTATTCCCCATTCATCCATTTCAAGAGGTATGCCACCTAAAGAACTGACTGCATCAACAATAACAGGTGTTTCAAATTTATTTGCTATTTGAGCAATTTCTTTTATATTATTTGTTACTCCTGTAGATGTTTCATTTTGTGTTATTAAAACAGCTTTATATTTTTTACTTTTTAGCTCGTTTTCAATAACTTCAGGATCTACACTATTACCCCATCCAAAATCATGTATTTGCGGATCTAATCCATATGCTTTTGCTATATCAAAAAACCTTTCTCCAAAGTAGCCTACGCTCGCTACTAAAACTTTATCTTCTGGAGAAAAAAGATTTGCAATAACAGCCTCAAGACCTCCTGTCCCAGATGAAGTCAGTGTAATCACTTCTTGTTTTGTATTAAAAATTTTTTTTAGATTTTTGTTAAGCCCAGAAAAAATCTCATAAAATTCCTCTGTCCTGTGGTGTAAAGGCTGTTTTCCGGCTTCTTTTTTAACATCTTCAGGAACCATAGTAGGACCAGGCGTCATTAATATGATGTCTTTCATTTGATCACATCCTGTAATAAAATATATATTTAATATGATAAATCATTAAAGTGAAAAATGCAATACTAAAAATACAAATGTATTTTATATATAGACATAAATTTTCAAATAACGATTACCTATAAATAAAACAAGAGCCATATGGCTCTTGTTTTATTTATATATTATTTGTTTT
>JBNAVY010000065.1:4569-8995 GCA_049700195.1 Thermoanaerobacteraceae bacterium | reverse complement strand
ATAAAAATGACAGAAGTTTATATAAAAACGGAATTTATAAATTTAGATCAGCTTTTAAAACTTATAGGTTTGACACAAACAGGAGGTCAGGCGAAAAAATTAATATTAGATGGAAAAGTAAAAGTTAATAATACAATAGAATTAAAAAGAGGTAAAAAAGTAAGGAAAGAAGATATAGTAGAAGTTGATGGCAAAATATATGTAGTAAAGTGAGGAATCAAATTTGTATTTAAAAGAATTGTATGTAGATAACTTTAGAAATTTAATAAAGCAAAAAATAGAATTTTCAGAAGGCATAAATATTTTATATGGTTTAAATGCACAAGGTAAAAGTAATCTTTTAGAGAGTATAAGAATTTTAACAATAGGTAAGTCATTTAGAAATAGTAAAAATAATGAACTTATAAATTTTGGAAAAGACTATTTTTACATAAAGGCTTTATTAGAACATGAACAAGAAGAAAAAAAAATAGAAATTGGTTATAAAAAAAATGAAAATAAAATATTAAAAGTAAATGGTAATAAATTAAAAACTTATACAGAACTTTTAGGAATAGTTCTAACTGTTATTTTTTCACCAGAAGATTTAAAAATAGTTAAAGAAGGACCAATGGTTCGAAGAAGGTATATAGATTCTTGTATTTCAATAATAAGAAAAAGTTATCTATACAATTTAATTCAATATAATAGAATTTTAAATAATAGAAACAAATTTTTAAAAGATATGAAAAATTCGTCAGTAGATTATGAAATGATTGATGTATTTGATGAACAATTATCTGATTATGGTTCTAAAATAATCTCTATGAGAAAAAAATATTTAAAGAATTTAGAAACATATGCTAAGAAGATAATATCTGATATATCAAAAGAAGATATTAAAATTGAATATATAACAAATATAAATAATAAAACTGATGTTGTTGAAGAAATAAAATTAATATTTTTAGATTTATTAAAAAAAGACAGAGAACTTGATTTAAAATATTTAACTACAAAAACTGGACCTCATAGAGATGATATAAAGTTTTATATAAACGGAAAAGATTCTCGAATGTATTGTTCACAAGGACAACAAAGAACTATTGCTTTATGCCTTAAACTTTCAGAATTTGAAATCATAAAAAAAGAAACAGACATTAAGCCTATGCTACTATTGGATGATGTTATGTCAGAACTGGATATAAATAGACAAACTTATATTTTAAAAAGATTAAATGGAGTACAGACTTTTATTACTCATATTAACAAACAGGACTTAAAAGGTGACAAGTATTTTAAGATAGAAAATGGGGTAGTTATAACCGATTAGGAGGACAATTATGTATATAAATCTTGGTGGAAATATAGTTATTCCTGATAAAGAAATAATAGCTATTTTTGATATAAGTATAGCATCAATATCTGAATCAACAGTACAATTTTTAAAGATTTCTGAAGAAGAAGATTTTATTGTCAAAGTATCTGATGAAAAACCAAAATCATTTATAATTACTGAAAGAGATAAAAGAAGTATAATATATTTATCTCCAATTTCAACTTTTACATTAATAAAAAGAACACAAAAAATTGAAGAGTAAAATAAATCATGAACACATTTATAAATGTGTTCATGATTTATTTTTTATAAACCTTTTTATGAGTGTATTTTTAGTTAAATTTTCAAATACATTGTCTAAAGGTTCTATTTCTGATATACCATATTTTTTCTGTAAAGCATTTATAATTAATATATCAGCAAATTCAGGATTTTTAGGTAACACAGGCCCATGTAAATAGGTTCCATATGTATTTTTATAAACAGCACCTTCTGTTTTATCTTCACCATTATTCCCATTTCCTAATATTACACTACCAAGAGATTTTATATTTCCAAGATAAGTTTTACCTGAATGATTTTCAAATCCAACCATTTTAAATTTTTTGTTATTAATATTTGTTTCAATAATTAAGTTATCAATCATTCTATTATTACTTGCTACAGTAAAAATATCTAAAGCTCCAATACCATAAAATTTTTTTCCATCTGCTGTTTGATAATATTTGCCAAGTAATTGATATCCTCCACATATGCTCAATACTGTTAATCCATCTTCTATAGCTGATCTTAAATTTTTACCTCTATTAAATATTAAATCTTCACTAACAATTTTTTGTTCTCTATCAGAACCTCCCCCCAGAAATAAAATATCAATATCAGTAAAATTTGTAATTGTATTTACTGTTATATTTTCTATTTCAACATCTATACCTCTCCATTCGCATCTTTTTTTTAATGTAATTATATTTCCCTTATCACCATATAAATTTAAAAGTTCAGGATACATGTGTCCAATAATAAGTTTCATATATTTTGCCTCCTCATTTTAAAAAATTTGTTAATATCATGAAGAGCAGTATAATTTGGAAGAACTACTATAAGTTCATCATTTGTTATATCAGCTGCTTTTAAAAGGGCTTTTTCAATAGGATTTATAATAAATATATTATCTGTTTTTACTCCAGCATACTTAAATCTTAGTGCTACATCCTCAGCACGTAAACCAGTAGTTATTATTTTATTTATTTTTGTATTAGAAATAAAATCCTCGAAATTTACATCCCATATCCATGAAATATCACGACCATCTGCAAAATTGTCGTTTATTGCAACAACAAGATTTAAAAATTTATTTATCTCATTTATCATAATTAAAGTGCTTTCAAAGGCAATAGGATTTTTAACTAAATTTATTAAAGTTTTTTTGTTTTTTAAATAAGTTTTTTGAAGTCTACCTGCAATAGGATTATAGTTTTTTATACCCTCTTGTATATCTTGAATATTAATATTTAAAAGCAGAGAAACTGCAGCTGATGCCATTATATTATACACATTATAACTACCTGAAAGATTACTTTTTATAGGTAATATTTTATCATTATATTTTAAGTTAAAACTTATTCCATCTTCACTAAAATTAAGATTATATGCATAAAAATTTAAATCAGGTCTTTTATTTCCACATTTAGGGCAATAATAATCACCTAGTTGTCCATAATAAACTTTTTTATAAACATACTTGCTTCCACAAACTGGGCAATATTTTTGTTCAAAAGTCTGTGAAATATAAGTATTTTTAAAATCATCATTTATTCCATAGTAAAATATTTTAACTTTTGATTCATTTGCTAAAGATGCAGTAAAGGGATCATCAGCATTTAATAAAACTATAGAATCTTTAGGAAGTTTCTGTATAGAATCTTTTACTTTTTGTATAATATTATCCAGCTCACCATATCTATCTAATTGGTCTCTAAAAAAATTAGTAATTAGTACAATTTTTGGATTTATATCTTCTAGAATAAGAGGCATGTTTGCTTCATCAATTTCAAAAACAGCCATATCTTTTCTAAGTTCACCAAAGATATTGCTATTTTTAAGTAAAGCTGTAGCTATACCACTTGCCATATTAGCTCCTTCTCTATTATTAACGATACTTTTTCCTGATTTTATTAATATAGATGATATTAAACCTGAAGTTGTTGTTTTACCATTTGTTCCTGTTATAATTATTTTTTCTTTTATATTTTTTAAGAGGTCATAAATCAAAGTTTTATCATACTTTAACGCAATTTTACCTGGTAAAGATGTACCGCCTCGACCCGTAACCTTACATGCTAGATTAGTCAACTTACCAATGTTGACTCCAATAAAATTCATTATTCATCACCTTTTTAATATTATATTATTTAAATTTGATAAATTTATATTTAATAAAATATTTATATATTATACTATTAGTATATTCTATTTCCAACTGGAACATCTTTCTCTGGAATTATTAAGACGACATTTCCATCTTTATCATTTACACCAAGAACTAAAACTTCAGAAATAAAGTTTGCAATTTGCTTTGGCGGAAAATTTACAACACAAACTACTTTCTTATTTATTAATGCTTCTTTTGTATATAATTTTGTAATTTGTGCACTTGATTTTTTAATTCCTATTTCTCCAAAATCTATTGTTAATTTGTAAGCTGGTCTTTTTGCATTTAGAAATTCTTCAACATTTATAATTTTTCCAATTCTTATATCTATTTTAATGAAATCATCGAAGGAAGCCATTGAATTCACCTCAATTTAAGTATATTATATTATAGGTATATTATATAATATTAAAACATTAAAAAAAAGAATTTTATTTCCAAGGAAATTTTTAAGGAAATATTTAATTATAAAAAGTTAATTAAAACTAAAAAAAATAGTTCAAAGACCTGATTTTATTTAGATTATATTGTACAAATATAAAAAGAATGATAAAATAGTAATATTGGATAAAGTACGGAGGTTATATATATGGCAAAAGAAGAAATTTATGGTGCAAATCAGATTCAAATATTAGAAGGATTAGAAGCTGTAAGAAAAAGACCAGGTATGTATATTG
>JBNAVY010000065.1:0-4559 GCA_049700195.1 Thermoanaerobacteraceae bacterium | reverse complement strand
AGCAGAGGTCTTCATCATCTTGTTTATGAAGTTGTTGATAATAGTATAGATGAAGCTCTTGCAGGTTATTGTAATAATATATATGTAACAATACATCAGGATAATTCTATAACAGTAAAAGATGATGGTAGAGGCATACCAACAGATATACATCCAAAAGCAGGTAAACCTGCAGTAGAAGTTGCATTGACTATGCTTCATGCAGGAGGTAAATTTAATAATGATGCTTATAAAGTATCTGGAGGTCTTCATGGTGTCGGTGTTTCTGTTGTAAATGCTTTATCTGAAGAGATGGAAGTAATAGTAAAACAAAAAGGACATATTTATAGACAAAGATATGAAAGAGGTATTCCAAAAACCAGTTTGGATATAATTGGAGATACAGATGAGACAGGAACATCTATAACTTTTAAACCAGATAGAGAAATTTTTGAAGAAACAGTGTATGATTATGATATATTATCCCAAAGGCTTAGGGAATTAGCTTTTTTAAATAAAGGTATTAATATAACCCTTATTGATGAAAGAGATAATAAACAAGAAACTTTCCACTATGAAGGTGGAATAATTTCTTTTGTACAATATTTAAATAGAAATAAAGGAGTTTTGCATCCCGAGCCTATATATATGGAATCAAAGTCAGATGATTATGAAGTTGAAGTATGTATGCAATATAATGATACTTATACAGAAAATATTTTTAGTTTTGCTAATAATATAGATACACGTGAAGGTGGAACTCATCTTGTAGGATTTAAAGCTGCACTTACAAAAGTAGTTAATGACTATGCAAGGAAATATAATGTCATAAAAGACAGTGAAAAAAATCTTCAAGGTGAAGATGTAAGAGAAGGACTTACGGCTATAGTAAGTGTAAAATTAAAAGATCCTCAATTTGAAGGACAAACTAAAACAAAATTAGGTAATTCTGAAATGAGGTCTATTGTTGATTCTGTTGTCACAGAAAAGCTTTCCTCTTTTTTAGAAGAAAATCCTCAAGTAGCAAAAATAGTTATAGATAAAGCAACACAAGCGGCAAGAGCTAGAGAAGCTGCAAGAAAAGCACGAGAACTCACAAGAAGAAAATCAGCATTAGAATCAACATCATTACCTGGTAAACTTGCTGATTGTTCGGAAAAAGATGCTTCAAAATCGGAATTATATTTAGTAGAAGGTGATTCTGCAGGCGGTTCGGCGAAAATGGGTAGAAACAGCAGATTCCAGGCGATATTGCCTTTAAGAGGTAAAATATTAAATGTAGAAAAATCAAGATTAGATAAAATATTATCAAACGAAGAAATAAGGTCTATGATTACTGCTCTAGGTACTGGAATTGGAGATGATTTTGATATAGAAAAGTTAAGATATCATAAGATTGTAATAATGACAGATGCCGATGTTGATGGTAGTCATATAAGAACCTTGTTATTGACTTTTTTCTATAGGTTTATGAAACCATTAATTGAAAATGGAAATATATATATTGCACAACCACCTTTATATAAAGTAACAAAAGCTAAAAAAATTTATTATGCTTATTCTGATAAAGAACTTGATAAAATATTAAGTGAAATAGGTAGAGATAATTATTCTGTTCAAAGATATAAAGGTCTTGGAGAAATGAATGCTGATCAACTTTGGGATACTACTATGGATCCTGAAAAACGAACAATGTTAAAAGTTACATTGGAAGATGCTATTGCTGCGGATGAAATTTTTACAATATTAATGGGTGATAAAGTTGATCCAAGAAGAGAATTTATTGAAAAATACGCAAAAACTGTAAGAAATTTAGATATATAAAGAGGTGATATAAATGGGTGAAGATACGGAAAAAATTGTACAAGTAGATCTTGAAGATGAAATGAAAAAATCTTATATAGATTATGCAATGAGTGTAATAGTCGGAAGAGCACTTCCCGATGTCAGAGACGGTTTAAAGCCTGTACACAGAAGAATACTTTATGCTATGAATGAATTAGGGCTTACTCCTGACAAACCCTATAAAAAAAGTGTTGCTGTTGTAGGTGAAGTGTTAGGTAAATATCATCCTCACGGTGATGCTGCTGTATATGATACTCTTGTTAGATTAGCTCAGGATTTTTCTATGAGAGAAATTTTAATAGATGGACATGGTAATTTTGGAAGTATAGATGGTGATCCTGCTGCAGCCATGAGATACACCGAAGCAAGACTTTCAAAAATTTCTCTTGAAATGCTTACAGATATAAATAAAGAAACTGTTGATTTTATTCCAAACTTTGATGAAACATTAAAAGAACCTGTTGTTCTTCCTTCTAGGTTTCCAAATTTATTAGTTAATGGATCTCAGGGTATAGCAGTAGGTATGGCAACAAATATACCACCACACAATCTTGGGGAAGTAATAAATGGTATAGTTGATTATATTGATAATCCGTATATAACAATTGATGAATTGATAAAACATATTAAGGGACCGGATTTTCCAACAGGGGGTACAATAGTTGGAAGAGATGGTATAAAGCAAACTTACGAAACTGGAAGAGGTAAAATAATTGTAAGAGCAAAAGCAGAAATCGAAGAACATAATGGAAGAAAAAGGATAATAGTTACTGAAATACCATATATGGTTATAAAAGCAAGACTAATAGAAAAGATTGCTGAATTAGCAAGAGATAAAGTTATAGAAGGAATATCTGATTTAAGAGATGAATCTGATAGAAATGGTATGAAAATTGTTATTGAATTGAAAAGAGATGCAAATCCAAAAGTAGTTTTAAATAAACTTTATATTCATACACAGATGCAGCAAACTTTTGGAGCTATTATGCTTGCTCTAGTAGATAAAGAGCCTAAAGTTTTGAATTTAAAACAGATAATTGAAAAATATGTAGACCATCAAGCAGATGTTATTACAAGAAGAACAAAATTTGATCTTAATAAAGCTGAAGAAAGGGCACATATTTTAGAAGGCTTAAAAATTGCTCTTGATCATATAGATGAAGTTATAAAAATAATAAGAAACTCTAAAACAGAAGCATTAGCAAAACAAAATTTAATTGATAGGTTTGGTTTGAGTGAGAAGCAGTCACAGGCAATTGTTGATATGAGACTTGGTAGATTAACAGGTCTTGAGAGACAAAAAATCGAAGATGAATATGAAGAACTTCTTAAAAAAATTCAATATTTAAAAGATATTCTGGCAGATGAAAGAAAAGTTTTAAATATAATAAAAGAAGAACTTTTAGAAATAAAGAAAAAATTTTCAAGTAAAAGAAAAACGGAAATTGTAGCTAGAGAAGATGAATTAGAGTTAGAGGATTTAGTTCAATTAGAGGATGCAGTAGTAACACTTACACATTTTGGATATATAAAACGTATGCCTCTTGATACATATAAATCGCAGAAAAGAGGTGGTAAAGGAATATCTGGAATATCTACAAGAGAAGATGATTTTGTAGAAGATATATTTATAACTACAACTCATGATAGATTATTGTTTTTTACAAATAAAGGTAAAGTATATGGTATAAGAACAATTGATATTCCAGAAACAGGAAGACAAGCAAAAGGTTCAGCTATTATTAACTTAATTCAACTTTCTCAAAATGAAAAAGTAACTGCTGTTATACCAATTAAAAAAGGTGCAGATGTAAAATATATTGTTATGTGCACTAAAAGAGGAATAGTTAAAAAGACTTCTATTGATGAATTTAAATCTATAAAGAAAAATGGTATTATTGCCATAAATATAGACGAAAATGATGAATTAATAAATGTAAGGTTAACAGATGGTAATAAAGAACTAATAATAGGTACAGCAAATGGATATGCTATAAGATTTAACGAAAAAGATATTAGACCTATGGGAAGAACAGCACGAGGTGTTATTGGTATTTCATTGAGAAAAGAAGATGAAGCTGTGGGGATGGATCTTGTTTATAATGACAGAGATGTACTTGTTGTAACAGAAAACGGTTTTGGGAAAAGAACAAGTCTTGAAGAATATAGAATACAGACTAGAGCTGGCAAAGGTATTATAACAATTAAATTAAATGAAAAGACTGGGAAAATGGTAGCAATAAAATCTGTTTCTCCAGAAGATGAAATTATGATAACCTCAGCAAATGGTATTTTAATTAGAATGAATATTAAAGATATCTCTAAAATGCACAGAGATACAAGAGGGGTAACTTTAATGAAACTTGATAAAGGTGATAGAGTAGTTTCTACTGCTCGTATAAATAATGAAGAATAAAAAAAGCCGTACGGCTTTTTTTATTTATTTCATTTTAAAATATTTTGAAAGAAATAATTCTATTTTTATAACAATTATATTTGTAAATTAGATATACTTTAAAAAAAGCAAAAAAATTAATAACCTATTTAAAAAATTTTAGTAAATGTAAACGATAGATTATTTAAAATTTACAAATAATTAAGTTGACTACTAATTAAATAGCTGATAAAATAACTATTAATTTCAACTAATTTTAATAAGTTATTGATTTAAAAAATTAAATTAGAAAAGCAATGAAGGAGAGGGGTATGTATCAAGGCTAAAGAGAGCCGATGGT
>JBNAVY010000064.1:0-9096 GCA_049700195.1 Thermoanaerobacteraceae bacterium | reverse complement strand
TAGGTAAGCAATCAGATATAAAAGCCATATATGAGGCTTTAAATGCTGGAATAAGTGTTATTTCAACAATACATGGTAAAAACCTCCAAGATGTGCTTCAAAAAAATGATATAAAAGATATCATATCATCTAATACATTTGATAGATATATAATTTTAAGCAACAAATTAGGTGCAGGCACAGTAGAAGAGATACTTGATAAAGATTTTCACACTATTTTTAAAGGTCCTAAAAAAGGAGGAAATTTTACATGATTAAAATAACTGGTATAATTCTTATTTTAGTTTCTTCGAGTATAATAGGATACTTATATTCATTAAAATATAAAATGCGAAAACAGGTATTAAAATCATTAATTAACAGTATAAATTTATTTAAAATTGAATTAGTTTATTCAAGAGCTCCAATAAATGAAGTCTTAGAACATGTATTAAAAACTTCAGATTACATGATAAAAGATATATTCAAACAAACGGTTTATTTACTTAATTTAAATGAAGGTTATACTGCTGGTGAAGCATGGAAAAAGTCTATTGAGAAGTGCAACTTAGATTATCTTAAAAAGAGTGATAAAGAAGTCCTAATAACTTTTGGACATAGTTTAGGAAATACAGATCTATATAATCAAGAAAAA
The DNA here is from genome assembly GCA_049700195.1 of Thermoanaerobacteraceae bacterium. Taxonomy (GTDB): domain Bacteria; phylum Bacillota; class Thermoanaerobacteria; order Thermoanaerobacterales; family Thermoanaerobacteraceae; genus JBNAVY01. Next base: position 8,462 of record JBNAVY010000064.1, on the reverse strand, counting down.
AATTTTAACTTAGTTTTAGAAAAACTTAAACATCAATTAGATAACGCTGAGAAAGAAGGAGAAAAAAACGAAAAGCTATATAAAAACATTGGATTTTTGACTGGTTTAGGTATTGTCATACTGCTACTTTAGCGATAACAGGTTAAAATTTTGTCTGACAATATTTAAATATTACTATTTTGAGAAGGAGGTTTACCGTGAATATAGACATTATTTTTAAAATAGCAGCTATCGGCATTATTGTTACTGTTTTAAATCAAGTTTTAATACGCTCTGGAAGAGAAGAACAGGCAATGATGGTTACTTTAGCTGGCATTGTAGTAGTTTTAATGATGGTTATAAATATGATAAGTAATTTGTTTAATGCTATAAAAACTATTTTTCAGTTATATTAGGTGATAATATGGAAATATTTCAAATAGTAATAATAGGAATTATAGTAATGATAATTCTTACCATATTAAGAGAAACAAGTCCTGAAATTGCTGTTGTTTTAAGTCTAACAACAGGTATAATTATTTTTTTAATTATGATACCTAAGCTAAGTTCAGTAATAGAAGTTTTAAATATATTAGCAAAAAAAAGTGGTATTGATAATGTGTATTTTACTACTACTTTAAAAATAATTGGAATAGCATATATTACAGAATTTGGATCACAACTTTGTATTGATGCAAATGAGAAAAGTTTAGCTTCAAAAATAGAATTAGCAGGTAAAATAATGATAATATTTCTATCTATACCTATAATAATTGCACTTATGGAAACAATTGTTTCTATAATGCCGTGAGGTGTATAACTTGAAGAAAAAAGTAGTTAAAATTATGTTTTTTATATTAATAATATTTCATTTTAGTACTGCATTTGCATATGATTTTGAGAGTGAAATACAAGAAAAAGTTGGAAGAGTAAATACTTCAGAAATTGATAGTTTTATAAAAGAGTTAAATAATAAAAATGGTGAAATTATTTCTAATATAGATCTTAAAACATACATATTTAACATAATAAAGGGTAAAGAAAATATAAATATTCAAATGGTAATAAACAGGATTTTACAACTTATTTTCAGTGAAATATATTCTTCTATGAAACTATTAATACAATTATTAATTTTAGCTGTATTAAGTGCTATCCTAACTAATTTACAAGGAGCTTTTGAAGAAAAAAGTATTTCTGAAATATCTTTTATGGCTGTATATATGATAATAATAGTTTTTGCGATTAGAAGTTTTTTAAGTGCCCTTAATATTGGGAAAGAAGCTATAGACAACATGGTGAATTTTATGCAGGCAATGCTTCCGGTCTTGATAACTATGCTTGTTTCTGTAGGGGCATTAGCATCAGCTTCTTTTTTTCAGCCTGCAATTATTATTACTGTTGAATTTATAGCTAAAGCAATGAAGGATTTTGTTTTGCCAGTAATTTTATTTATGACTGCAATTAAAGTAGTAAGCAACTTGTCTGATAAAATAAGTTTGAATAAATTAGGAGACTTTATGAAGACTATTACTACCAGTTCAATATCAATATTATTAAGTATTTTTTTAGGAGTAGTTACTATTCAAGGCTTATCATCCTCTATAACAGATGGAGTGATTTCAAGAACTGCAAAATATAGTGTAGGAGCATTTTTGCCAGTAGTAGGAGGTATATTGTCTGATAGTATAGATGCAATAATAAGTGCATCCTTACTAATTAAAGGAGCAGTTGGGATATTTGGATTAGCGGCAATACTTGTAATTATAACAATGCCTTTAATAAAACTTTTTTCTATGATTTTAGTATATAAATTTGCTGCTGCTGTTATTGAACCAATATCAGATAAAAAAATAGTTAATCTTTTAAGTGATATATCTATATCTATCACCTATGTTTTTGCTGTTTTAGTTTCTGTTTCTGTAATGATGTTTTTTTCTATTACAGCTTTAATTGGGGTTGCGAGTATAAGTGTTATGATGAGGTAGGGATAATATGGAATTTTTAAAAAACTGGGTTATTCAAATTTCTTATATTTCAATTTTATATATTGTTCTGGAATTGCTTATTCCTGATTCAAGTTTAAAAAAATATGCAAAAGTAGTAATAGGTCTTGTAATAATGGTTGCTATTATAAATCCAGTGATAAGTTTTGTTAAAGGAGGGATAAACTTTGATGCAATGGTATTTAAAACAAGTTATAGTCTTAATAATATTGATATAAATTCTTTATCTAAACAAGCGGAAAAAGAACGCAATGTAATGATATCCGAAGAATATAAAAAAAGACTTTCAGAGCAAATTCAGAATAAACTTTTAAATTTTTATAATATAGAAAATATTGTTGTAAATATAGATATCGTAGAAGATATCAAAAGCAAGGATTTTGGAAAAATAAAAAAATTAATTTTATCTTTTAAAAATGCAAAATATAGTTCTAAAAATACTGATAACATAAATAAAGTTAATATAGATACATCAAAAGATAAAATTTCTTTTATAAATTATGAAGACATAAAAAAAGCTATAAGTACATTCTATAATATTCCTTTAAAGAATATAACTATAGAAGAAAAATAAAGGGAGGAGGTACAATAGTGAACTTTAATAAACTAAAAGAAAAATTAATTAAGGATAATAAAAAAGTGATTGAAAATTTTACAATTCTTTTTTTAATAGGGTTGATTCTTTTAATTGGAGCAAGTAGTTTCATGAAACCACAACCAACAAAAAATGAATCAAATAAAAAATTAATTTTAGATGAGAAAATTAACAACAATGAAGAATATTCCAGAAAACTTGAAGATAATCTAAAAAATATTTTGTCTAAAATAGAAGGTGTAGGGAATGTTGATGTCATGATTACATTAAATACAGATGAAGAAGTTGTTGCTGCTGTAGATATGATTCAATCAAGTGTTGTTACAAGTGAAAAAGATAGTAATGGTGGTACAAGACAGACAACTCAGACAGAGTCAAATAACAAAATTGTTACTACTCAGGATATAGGTGGTCAGAACACACCAGTTATATTAAAAAAAATTATGCCCGAAATTCGGGGTGTCATAGTAGTTGCTGATGGAGCTAAAGATCCTGGTCTAAAGTATGAACTTTCTTTAGCTGTGCAAACTGCCCTTGGCATACCTGCTTACAAAGTAAAAATAATATCTTCAAAATAAATATCAGGAGGGAACAAAATGATGTATATGCAAAAAAGATCAATGGCTTTAATTTCACTTTTTCTGCTTATAGCAATAGCATTCGTATTAAATTATAATTATAGCAATAAAAAAGAACAAGCACTTAAAAACTCGCAATTAAATCCAGAAACTACCTCTGTAGTAAATTTGCAAACATCTCTAAATGAAAAGAACAACGGGAAAAATTTATTTACAGGCATTTTTACTTCTTATAGGGAGGAAAGAGAAATCAATAGGAGTAGAAGCTTAGATGCTTTAAGAGAAATAGTAGAGAATAAAAATACAAGTAAAGAAACAAGAGATCAGGCTCAAAAACAAATCATAAAATTAACTGAACTGACAAATCAAGAAATGGTAATTGAAAATTTAATAAAAACTAAAGGTTTCCAAGATGCTGTAGTACTTTTAGACAATGGAATAGTGAATGTTGTTGTTCAAGCAGATAAACTTTCAGAACAAGAAGTTGCGCAAATTCAAGATATAGTTTCTCGTCAAGCAGGTGTTAGTATTGATAATATAAAAATTATGAATAGAATGGAATAAATATTTGTGTTTATAATATTGTATGGTATAATTTATATAACAACTTTCTTTTAGCTGACCCAAATAAACTCAAATAACAGGGGGTGTAACAAATGGAAGAGAATATAAATTTAGATGAAAAGCAAGAATTTGGAACGATAAAAATTTCAGAGGAAGTAGTAAGTACTATAGCAGGATTAGCTGCTACTGAGGTACCTGGAGTTGCTGGTATGAGTGGTGGAGTAGTAAATGGTCTTTCTGAAATGCTTGGAAGAAAGAATCTAAGTAAAGGTGTTAAAGTTGTAGTTGGAGATAAAGAAGCATCTGTAGATTTATTTTTAATTGTAGATTATGGTGTAAGAATACCGGAAGTGGCATGGAATGTTCAAGAAAGTGTAAAAAATTCAATTGAAACTATGACAGGACTTAAAGTTGTAGAGGTAAATATTCATATTCAAGGTGTTAGAATGGAAAAAGAATCTGACAAAAAAGAATCTGCCGAAGATAAAAACTAAATTATATTATAAACATAAAAAAATTAACCCTCTAGCTTAAATGGAGGGTTAATTTAGATTTTAATCTTTTATATTTAAATCTTTTTTGATAATATAGTATTATAACAAATTTTAAGTTAATTGAGATCTTCTTTATTAAGGAGTTGATTTTATGAACAGGACACAAGCTAGAGAATGGATAGTTAAAATGCTTTATCAATATGATATTTCCAAATTACCTATAGAGAAAATTTTAGAGAATTTTTACGAAAAAAATGATCCTAAAGAACAAAGAGAATATATAGAAAAATCCTTAGAAAACATTTTAAAAAATTTAGACGTTATTGATAAAAATATAAAAAACTTTTCAGAAAAATGGGATCTTACCAGAATGCCTAAAATTGATTTAGCTATATTGCGATGTAGTACATATGAAATTTTGTATGATACAGGTGTTCCTGCAAGTGTTTCAATAAATGAAGCTGTTGAAATTGCTAAAAAATATAGTACAGAAAACTCATATTCATTTATTAATGGCATTTTGGGTAGTATAGAAAAAAACGCGAAATTAGGAGGTAAAACAAATGGAAATAATTGATGGAAAGTTAATATCTAAAGAAATTAAAGAAAATATAAAAAATGAGATTAAAAATCTTAAAGTCGCTCCGAAATTGGCCATTTTAATGGCTGGCAATGATGAATCATCAAAAGTTTATGCAAATTCTAAAATCAAAGCTTGTGAATCAGTTGGAATGAAGGCTGAAGTATTTTATTTTACACAAGACGAAGAAGATTTATTTTTTAAAAAGCTGGATTTTCTAAACACTGATAATAATACCCATGGTATTATGATTGAAATGCCATTACCAAAGAACTACAATAAAAACAGAGTTTTTGATTTAATTAATCCATATAAAGATGTAGATTGTATTTCTAATTACAATATGGGAAGACTTTTTGCAGGAGATCCTCTATTTTTACCATGCACTCCTAAGGCAATAATGCATATTTTAAAAAGTCTAAAAAGTGAACTTACAGGGAAACATGCTGTTGTTATAGGAAGAAGTAATATTTTGGGCAAACCTGTAGCTAAATTACTTTTAGATGAGAATACAACGGTTACAGTATGCCATTCAAAAACAAAGAATATTGCTGAATTTACTAAACAGGCAGATATATTAGTATTGGCAACAGGTAAAAGAAATCTTGTCAATAAGGAAATGATAAAAGAAGGAACTATCCTTATTGATGCTGGAATTAATGTTTTTGAAGGGAATATTTATGGTGATGCTGATTTTGAAAGTGTAAAAGAGTTGTGTTCTTACATAACACCTGTACCAGGTGGTGTAGGGCCTGTAACAACAGCAATGATTCTTGAAAATACTCTGGAGGCATATAAGTATGCAATTAAAAACTCTTAGTGTAAGAGAGATAAATGAATATATTAAAAATTGGATGGATAAAGACATAATACTAAAAAATTTAAAAATACGTGGAGAGATTTCAAATTTAAAATATCATAAAACAGGAATATATTTTACATTAAAAGATGAGGTTTCTTCTATTAGATGTGTTATGTTTAACGATTACAAAAATAAATTAGCATCAAATTTAGAAGATGGTATGGCAGTAATAATTTCTGGACGAATAAGTGTTTACGAAAAAACTGGTAATTATCAACTTTACGTAAAAGAAATTGAATTAGATGGAATTGGGGAATTATTTATTGCATTTAATAAATTAAAAGAAAAATTGCAAAAAGAAGGGCTATTTGATGATTCAAATAAAAAACCCATACCTAAGTTTCCTAAAAAAATTGCTGTTATTACTTCACCTACAGGAGCAGCTATAAAAGATATAATTTCCATTTCTAAAAGAAGAAATCCCGGTATCAATCTTTTAATTATACCTGTTCTTGTACAAGGAGAATATGCAGCAGATGATATTTCAAATGCATTAGAAACGACAAATAAAAGAAATGATATAGATGTAATAATTTTAGGAAGGGGTGGAGGATCTTTAGAGGAAATATGGGCTTTTAATGAAGAAAAAGTTGCAAGATCCATATTTTCTTCGAAAATTCCCGTTATTTCAGCAGTCGGCCATGAAACTGATTTTACGATATCAGATTTTGTTGCTGATTTAAGAGCTCCAACTCCATCTGCAGCAGCAGAATTAGTTGTTCCTGATATAAATATATATAAAAAAGAAATATTAACTTTAAGAGAAAGTCTTATAAAAAATATGAGTGTAAAAATAAAAAACTTTAATAAAGAAGTTTTAACAATTAAACATAAACTATTTATTTTAAGCCCTTTAAGAAAAACTGAATTTATGAAAAGTAAGCTTTTATTATTAAATAAAACACTTTATAATAACATAATATCTATTTATTCACATAAAAAAAGTGAATTTGTACTTCTTGCAGAAAAACTTAATTCTTTAAGCCCTTTAAATGTTTTGTCAAGAGGATATACTATGGTTGTTAAAGAAGAAAAAGTAATTACAAGTGTTTGTAATATACAATTAAAAGATAAAGTTAAGATATTATTTAAAGACGGCTATGGAATAGCAGAAATATGTGAGGTGGCAAAGAATGATGAAAGAGTTGTCTTTTGAAGAAAATATAGAAAAGTTAAACAAGATTGTTGAAACATTAGAAAAAGGGAATCTATCCTTAAATGATTCTTTTGAATTGTTTAAAGAAGGTATTGAAATTTCAAAAATTCTTGAAAATATGCTAAATGAAATGGAAGGGAAAATAACTATTCTTGTAAACCAGGAAGAAATAGAGTTTCATGGGGAGGAAAATGATGTTTGAAGAACAATATAAGCAAAAGCAGGAAGTTGTTGAAAAATATTTAAAAGAAATCTTAAATATAAATGAAAATCCTAAATTAATCTATGATGCAATGGCATATAGTGTTTTTGCTGGTGGTAAAAGACTTCGTCCAATTTTATGTTTATCTAGTTGTGAACTAATGAATGGGAAATTAGAAGAAGTTTTACCTGTTGCGTGTTCAATAGAATTAATTCATACTTATTCACTTATTCATGATGATCTTCCAGCTATGGATAATGATGATTTAAGAAGAGGCAAACCTACAAACCATAAGATTTTTGGTGAAGCTATTGCCATTTTGGCGGGTGATGCACTTTTAAATTTAGGTTATGAAATATTAATAAAGCATAGTTTAGAAACACAGCAAAATTACAGAAATATTTTGAAAGCAACTAATGAAATTGCTATGGCTGCTGGAGCACAAGGTATGATAGGCGGTCAAGTATTAGATATATTATATGAAAATAAAACAATATCTTATGATGAATTAAAATATATGCATGAACATAAAACTGGAGCACTTATTGAAGCTGCTATTTGCTCTGGTGCTTTTGTTGCTGGTGCAAAAGAAAATGATATAGAAATTTTACGAGAGTATGCAAAATTATTAGGCTTGGCTTTTCAAATTAAAGATGATATATTAGATGTTACTGGAAATGAAAAAACTTTAGGTAAAAAAATTGGCAGTGATGAAGCAACTGGTAAATCAACCTTTGTTACAGTTTTTGGACTTAAAAGAGCTGAAGAATTAGTAGAAGAACTTACTATTAGTGCAGTAAATACTTTAAACACTTTTGGAGATAGAAGCCAATTTTTGAAAGACTTATCATATTCAATGTTAAGAAGAGATAATTAAAGATTAAATTAGCTTTAATCCTTCCTTTGATGTTTATTATACTTATTAAGTATTAAAAGGCTTAATAAGCTTTTAAACGGCTTTAATATGATTTGAAACAATTGTTTTTAGTATGATATAATTTATCTAGTATAAAAGTGGTGCAGTATTCTAGTCAGAAAAGCTAATCCTGAAGACGGGCCTAAAAATCCGTCAAAGGGCATATCGATGAAGTTCCTGGTGCTGGCTTTCAACGCCCAGTTGGGGGTTGGTGCTGGGAGTTAAGGAGTTGAGGGGCGATCCGCAATGGCATGTGGGCGTTGACCCTTCCTCCGCGGAGACCTATTCACGTGGTACTTTTATGTGCTACGGCTTAGGGTGAACCTGTTTTGCGGTAATAAAGCTGTGAACAGTGTAGCCTGCCTTGAGTGGCTTAGGTGGAAATCAGTTTTAAACCATAATTTAAAGAGCTCTTGAATTATAGGCTATTGCTGGTGAAACCTAATCTGCAAAAGAGGATAGGGGTTAGCATTCTGTCGAGGAAAGCTCCTAGACTGCGTTACTGGCATATTGGGGATTACGGTGCGAGC
>JBNAVY010000063.1:0-9145 GCA_049700195.1 Thermoanaerobacteraceae bacterium | reverse complement strand
AATTTTATTAAATTTTTTAATAATGTTTATAGATTTTAATAAAATTGATAACCTACTTCACAGTTTTTACCCTTTAAGTAGTTATAAAATTGATCAGCTATGCTTAATAGTATCTTTTGATGTATTCTTGATGGAGAAGTCATTAAATAAATTTGCCCGTTAATTAATTCTATTCTTTGATCATCAGGCCAGTTTAGATAATCCTCATAATTATAAATTTCCTCTTTTTTTGGTAAAGGCATAATTCAACACTCCTTTAAAATTATCTCACACTAAGTTTAACATTTTTATCGCTCTAATATCCAGGGCAAAAACATCTCCATTCTTCTCATCAAGCAGTAAGTAAATCACTCCTACATTATTCATACCAAGTATTGTTCCCGAATACTGTTCATGCCAGTTAGTTACTATTACTGTTTTTTGTCCTGCCATCAATTCATATTTTCCTATAGTGAATTTTTTCATGTTTATGTCATTTAAAATATCTTTATCTACATTTTTAACCAACTCTTTCAAATTAGAGTTAATATCCTTTGTGTATGTAATTATCTTATCTTTATTATCTATCCATTCGACTACATAACTGTAGATAAGCAGAATAAGAGCTATAGGAGCTATAATACCAAATATAATAAAATTAAAATCTAAAGCTTTTACATGATGAAAAATATTTAATAAAAAAGGTTTTACATAATTCCACCATGAATCAAGTTTTAAATGATCTATTAACCAGTATAAAGGAGAATATAACCACTGTTGGATTTCATCAAAAAGAGGCATTCTAATCATCCTTTCTTTTTTCTTTTTCTTCCTGAATATACTTTTTAAGGATTAATCTAATCTGATTTGCACGATCACCTTCTGGTAATGAATTATACCAATCAATTATATTTTTGTCAGCTTTTTCTCTAAAAACTATCTGCACTCTCATGGAAAAAATCCCTCCTTAATTTCATTATACTATACACATGTTATACATGCAACAAAAATATATTATACACATTAAAATTTAATTTCCAGTATACATAAATACATATAAAATTGATTATTAAAGTAAGTAAATTAGGTTAATGACAAATTAAGAAAATAGGAAAATGGGTTAATAAAATAAAATTTGAAGTTATTATAATTTACCTTTTGTTTTTAACCAAATTTGCAAATAAAAATAATAAATTGGTGCACCAAATCACCCATTTTTTTAACCAGTATTTCAAGGGAATAATAGATCAATTAAGCCCAGATTTTAAGCAAATTAAATTAATAATTTCAACATAAAAAACAGAAGCAATTACCAGTAAGAATTAAAAGTCAATAAAAAATCCACATAAATTTTATTGAGAAATCTTAAAATCCATGCTAAAATAAGACAAAAAGATGATAAAAGAAAAAAATAATGAAGATGATTTAATAAAAATTTACTGGAATAAAAAGAGATAAAAAATAAAAAAGAAGGAGAGGATGAAGAAACAGAAAAAGGAAAAAGAATTGGAAAAATAAAATGATAAAAAATAAAAAAATGAGAAGAAGGAGATGAAAGGAATTGAAAGTAAAGAACCAAGAAGAAAAAGAAAAAAAATATAAAAAAGAAAAAAAGATAGAGAAGAAAAAAAGAGGAGAAATAGGATACAGAGAAATGTTACTCATTGCAGACTTGTATGATTTAAGATACATAACAATAGAACAAGTAAACAGATACTATCATAAGAAAGAGGATAGAACAAATGCAAAAATAAATTATACATACAAAAAAATGAAACAATTAAAAGACTTTGGATATGTAGAATCAGTATCATATCCAATAAATATGAGGTATCAAAAACTTTACTACCTTACAGATGAAGGAATAAATAAAGCATTAGATTTAAGAGATGAAGATTTATTTAAATTAGATCTTGAAGGGAACTTGAGAGAACTATACAGAACAGCAGCAGAAAATCTATTAGATGAAAAAGCAATAAGACATCAATTATTCCTGAATGAAGTCTACTTCACATTATTAGAGACATTAGAAAGAGGAAAATTTGAATGGAAAGATACAGCAAAATCAATAATAGAATTTCAGAACACAAAAATAATGCCTGATGCAACAGCAAAGACAGGATACATCAATTTTTTGATAGAGGCAGACAATGGAACATACTCAGCAAAGAGACTTAAACAAAGAATGAAAGTGTACAATAAATTTTTAGAAAAATCAAAAGAGCTAGATGAGGAATATAAAGTGCTCTTCATATGTAACACAGAAAATAGAAAGAACAAAGATAAAAGAATAGACAGCATAATTGATGTTGCAACTGCTGAAATAACAGTATGTGCAGAAGGTATTGACTTTTATATAATGAGCTTAGAAAACTTCAGATCAAGTTTTTATGAGTACATATATGAAGTTGACATTGAAGGAGAAAAAAGCAGAAATGAAATGATTGCAGAGAGAATAGCAAATCAGATGGGTAAAAAATATGAAACAGAGTATGAATATCAAACATTGTATGGATCGGGCACAGCAAGTGCTGCAATAGTTGATGCTAATCATGTATATGTAATTGAAGATCTAACTTTAGGTAATATAAAGAACTATCAAAGATTCAGAGAAGCAGTGAAAATTAGCAGGTATGGGCAGGTTACTCCTATCGCTATAGTTTTAAATGAAGATAGAGCAAGGATTGAGGCTGAAAAGCTTTCTTATACGCCTTCTGCTTTGTTCTATTTGATGGATTCAGAAAAGATTGTTGGAGTGCTGCCTGATGAAATTATTGAGAAAAATTTAAAATGATGTTTGACAAAAAGGGAGGGAAAAATATTTTGTGTATTTAGATTAATTATATCCTCTTTCTCAGCAAGAATCAGTTAACATTTTTATCTGTTCTATCTTTAGTATAACCTTTTTTCTATATCTTATGCATGAAAGTGAATATTTTTGGTTAAAATATTTAATTAGGGATACTGTAAGCTTTTCTCTAGAACCTTTGAACCCCTAGGTCTTCAAAGGCTCTAGAGAAAAAATTTTTTCGGGCTTCGCCCACTATAAGTATTTTTCAAGTCGTCCAGGATACATTATGATTAATTGATTTAATACTATATTCCAGTTTTTATATCTCACTGTCCATTTCTTTAACACATTCATACTTACCAAGTATAGCATTTTTTCTAATGTTTCATCTGATGGAAATATTGTTTTTGATTTTGTAACCTTCCTTAACTGCCTATGGAATCCCTCAATTATATTTGTCGTATACATTATTTTTATTAATTAGTTAGTTCTAACTTTATAGTAAATAATATCTATAAATACAAAAGTATATATTTTTTCTAATGGCAGTTAGCTACCCACGCAAGGATATTTATTCCTACACTTCCCTGTGTGGGTATTGTCTTCACAGGTCAATGGTCTTTTGAATAATAAATATTTTTTAATTCTCTCTTTGTCATGTTAAATTCTTCCCTTTCATACTCACATTATTGCAGAATATTTTTAAAGTGTTTCATGTTTTCATGGTCTGGAGGTTGAGCTTATTGTTTTTTGGGTAGGAGTAAATACTCTTGATAATTATTAAAATAAGCTATAAACTTTAAATATAGCAAAGCTTATTCCTATATATCGGAGAGGAGCAATATGGATTTTAGGGAAAGTACTTTATCGGATATTTTAAACACATTAAAGGATCTTCATGATATAAAAAATAAAGACAAAAGCTATATAAATGTCATTAAGCAAACTTTAAAAAATCTGTATATTCTTGCAAAAGAAAATAATATTGAGGATATATATTTGGAATTAAAGGAAATAGAAAACGCATTATTTGAAAAAGAAGAAGTAGATGACAAGATTATACTGATGAAATTTAACTTTGTTGAAAAAGCTTTAGAAGAAGAGCTGCTTCAAAAGAGAAAAGTTGTTATATTTTCTGAATATAGTGAAAAAGTTAACGAACTTATTGAACGCTTAGCTGAAATAGGCATAGATACAATATTAGGTAAAGACGATATATTAAATATCATGATGGAACACTACCCGAATGCAGTGATTTTGCAAAGTAACAAAGACATAAATGCATTAACGATTTTAGAAACTTTAAGAAAAGAAGAGATTTTACACAAGATACCTGTTATTATAATTGGAGAAGACAATACTGATGTTAAAATAAAATCTTTAGAACTAGGTGCAATTGATTATATCAATTATCCATTTGATATAAACGAAGTAATATTAAAAATAAGTAATTTATCTATTATGAGCTATGAGTGGTCAAAAAATAGTGTTTATGATGTTGCAACAGGTTTATATGCAAAAAATTATGGAGAAGCGTTATGTGATAAATTTTTATTAAATTTGAAAAAGCAGAGCAAGACTGGAGTGCTTCTTTTAATTGACTTTGATTATATTTCAGAAATAAACAAAAAAATGGGAATAAGCTTTGGAAATACCATTATAAAAGAAGTAGTATCCCAGATTAAAAGATATATAACGAAAGCTGATGTAGCGTACAGAACATCAAAAAACGAATTTGCGATTTTGTTTTATGACAAGGATATGAAATGGGTCAAAAATACTGTTGAAGAGATATTAAAATATACTGAGGAATATGGCAAAAAATTTAAAATTGATGTAAGTTTTTCTTGGAGCATAGTTTTGCTAAACAATGAGACAAAAGACTTTAAAGAAGCATATTTTAAGGCTAAACAATCTTTAAACAATGCAAGGTCAGATGGACAAGAAATGGTAATAGTAAATATTGAACCATTAAGAGAAAATGATGTGAAAAATATATTATTTGTAGATGATGACAAGATAATTTTGTCTATATTGACAGCAAGATATAAAAACAAGGGTTACAATATATATTCTGCTTCTGATGGTGTAGAAGCTCTTGAAATCGTAAAGAAAAATAAAATTGATTTAATAGTTACGGATTATTACATGAAGCTCATGAAAGGTGACGAACTTATAAAAAAAATAAAAGAGCAGAATAAGAACATAAAAATAATAGTTTTATCTTCACAAAAGAACGAGGATTATGTGAAAAGGGCTTTTGAAATTGGAGCAGATGATTACATTGTAAAACCTTTTTCTCCTGTGGAACTAGACAGCAGAATTAAAAGGCTATTATCAAATTAGTGGTGATTTTATGGAATTACTAGTTTTATATTCGATAATATTCTTTTCAATAATAATATTTCTTTTATACATATATCTTGTGTTTGAAAAAATATATACAAGCATAAAGGAAATATTAAAACAAAAGTATTTAAAAGAAGTATCTGCATATCTGGATGAATTGATATATCGTCTTGATGAAGAAAACATTAATGAGACAGAGATAGAGAAAATGAAGATGTTTATGAAACATAAAATACGAAGAGAAATAGTAGAGGATAGAATGGTATATTATTTTGAAAATTTTAAAGGCATTTTAACAAAAAAATTAACCAAGATTTGCGAAGATATAGGACTTATAGATTATGAAATAGAAAAATTAAAACATAGGGATTTATATAAAATTGCATTAGCTTGTAAAAACCTTGGTGAGTTCAGAAGTAAAAAGGCAATACATCCACTGCTAAATTTGGTTACAAATCCATCAACTGACGTAAAGTATAATGTCCTTTTGGCACTTGCAAAAATCGGAGACGAAGAAGCGTTTATAGAAGCATTTAAAAAACTTTCAAAAACTATTCCTTTAAGTGAAAGAAGTCTTATTGAAATTGCAGATAACTTTGAAGGTGATAAATTATATGTGTATAAATCTTTAATATACATAGATGATGATTTTATATCTTCAACTTTTATAAAATCAGCAGGCAACTATAAGGATATGGCATTAGCAGATGATATAGCATTATTTTTAAATAGTGAAAACAAAGAAAAGAAAATAGCGGCGCTCAGAGCATTAGGTAACATGGGAGATAACAGATATGTTGAAGCTATGATAAATCTTTTGAATGATAAAGAATGGGAAGTTAGAGCAGTTGCGGCAAAAGCGCTGGGACAGATACAGGATAGCAGAGCTCTTTTACCATTAGTCAAAGCATTATCAGATCAACAATGGTATGTAAGATATAACGCAGCATATTCTTTAATTAACATTGAAGGTGGACTAGATATGGCCAGATTAATTTTTCAGGGTGATGACAAATTTGCAAAAGATATTATTATATCTGTTTTGGAAACAAGTTATGGATGGGATAAGCTTCTGGAATATGAATCAGTTAATGACCAAAGCCCTAAACTTTCTGATTTAGTTAAAGAATATATTAAAACCAGACAGGTGGTGACGGCGTGAACGCAGCTTTAATAAAATCAATAATAATAAGCTTTAACAAAATTATTATTTACTATGTTTTAGCAATAAATTTAATCTATTTTGCCCAGCTAATTATGGCTGCATTTAACTTAAACAGGTACATAAAGAAAATAAGATATTCAGATTACATAAGATTCATAGTTTCATCTAATATGATACCTATTTCTATATTAGTTCCTGCATACAATGAAGAAGAAACGATTGTCGAAAATATTAAGTCGCTTTTATCATTGCATTATCCTTTGTTTGAAGTAGTTGTAATAAATGATGGCTCAAAAGATGAAACACTAAAAAAGGTTATTGAAGCTTTTGATTTGAAAGAAGTAAATCAACCGGTTAGATATCGTATTAAGACAAATAAAATAAAAAGTATATATAGGAACATAGATATACCAAATCTGATTCTAGTCGATAAAGAAAATGGAGGCAAAGCAGACGCATTAAATGCAGGTATAAATGTATCTAATTATCCTGTAATTACTTCTATTGATGCTGATTCGATATTAGAAAGTGATTCGCTTATAAGGGTAATAATGCCCTTCATTGAAGATAAAAGGACAATTGCAGTAGGTGGTATTGTAAGAGTTGCAAATGGGAGTACAATAACAAAAGGCAAAATAATAAATATAAATCTTCCCAAAAGCAGTATTGCAATCTTTCAGATAGTAGAATATCTAAGAGCTTTTTTAACAGGAAGAGCGGGATGGGATTTAATAAATTGTCTGCTTATAGTATCTGGTGCTTTTGGAGCTTTTAAAAAAGAGGCGGTAATTGAAGTAGGGGGTTATGATAAGAATACAATCGGAGAGGACATGGAACTTATTGTCAAGCTTCATGAATATTTTTTAAAAAATAAACGAGACTACAGAATAAAATTTATTCCAGATCCCGTATGTTGGACACAAGTACCTGAGAGCATAAAAGACTTAAGAAGTCAAAGAAGAAGGTGGCAGATAGGGCTTATGGATAGTCTGTTTAAGCATAAAAAGATGCTTTTTAACCCAAAGTATAAAAGAATTGGGCTTATTGCAGTGCCTTATTT
Source organism: Thermoanaerobacteraceae bacterium (assembly GCA_049700195.1). Lineage (GTDB taxonomy): Bacteria > Bacillota > Thermoanaerobacteria > Thermoanaerobacterales > Thermoanaerobacteraceae > JBNAVY01. The sequence goes on along the minus strand of JBNAVY010000063.1, from coordinate 1,801 downwards.
TTGGGTATTCGAGATGTTTGGGCCTATTATAGAAGCTTTAGGATATATATTAGTTCCTGTTGCATATATACTTGGATTTTTAAATCTTAAATATTTTATATTGTTTTTTGCGGCAGCTATACTTTATGGCGTACTTTTATCGTTGGGAGCTATACTTTTAGAAGAATATACATTTAATAGATATCCTTATTTAAAACAACTTTTAAAGTTAAGCTTATATGGCGTATTAGAAAATTTTGGATACAGGCAAATGACAACACTGTTTAGAATAGAAGGTATTATTAAATTTAAAAAATTAAAACATAACTGGGGAAAAATAAAAAGGCATAGCTTTGAAGCCAAAAAAGCTTAAACTATAACCTTGTTTCTCCCTTCTTTTTTTGCTTTGTACAGGTTTTGATCAGCTTTTTCAATGATATCAATATAGGTTTCATTTTCACTTTTTACTGTATATACTCCAAAACTAGCAGTTATCCTAATTTGCTGATCTTTATACATAATTGTACTGCTTTCGATTTTTTCCCTAATTCTTTCTGCAATTTCATAGGCAAGACTATTATCTGCGTTATTTAAACATATTAAAAATTCTTCTCCTCCGTACCTGGCAACCCAGTCAGTTTTTCTTATACTGTTTCTAAGAGTATGTGCAAAAAATTTCAAAACTTCATCACCTGCAACATGCCCATATGTATCATTTACTTTTTTAAAAAAATCTATATCTGCAATAATTATAGATAACGGTGTTTTATTAATAGAAGCAGACAACAAATCAACAGGTAACCTGTCTTCAATAAACCTTCTGTTATATACACCAGTTAAACTGTCTCTTACAACTAATTCATTTAGTTTGTTTACTTTGTCATAAATATCTTTAGTAGCTAAATTTTTGATATCTTCTATTATTCCTGAATCTGTAGAGTCTTTCAAAAATTCAACGACAATTTTTCCTGCTTCGGTATAAAAAGGTGTTGCCGTAACTAAATATAGCCGCTCACCGTTATACTCTATTTTAATAAAAGTTTTATCTGTTATATATGCACGCATAGAAACACAATTAGAACATATCTTTCCCTGTTTCCAAAAATCAAAGCATGTATTTTCTTCTTTTAATTTTTCTTCATTTTGAGAAATAAAATAGTAAACTTTCTTTTTGACAGGGTCAACAATCCTAATAGCATCATATATATTTGTCAAAAAAGCAATTTTTTCTATAAGTTGCTCCATAGTTAAATGATTGTCCTCCATATTTCTCACCTTTTTAATTTTTTTGTATTAACTATTCTCTTATTTTATATGATAAAGCCTTTAGAAAACTAATATTAATTTTATCATATTCTATTATAAAATTACAGTGATTGTTTACATAAAGCGTGTGTTATAATAGCCATAATTGAAAATTCCTTATAATGATACCAGAAAACTAGACAGACAAAAAGTCAAAAATAAGTTAGAATATAGTTATGAATAAGAGAAGAAATTTTACACCAGAACAAAAAGCAAAAACTGTATTAGAGGTATTGAGAGAAGAAAAAACGCTTAATGAAATCGCTGCTGAATATGAAATAACATCCAAATATGATTAGCCGCTGGAAAGCAGAATTTATCAATAATGCAGCAAAGGTGTTTAGCAAAGAAACGGACGAGTTAGAAAAGGTCAAAAAATCATATGAAAAGGAGAAGGAGGAATTATTGAAACAAATAGGGCAGCTCTCTTATGAGAATGCCTGGCTTAAAAAAAAATCTGGCTGTTATTGTCAATAAAAATTCCCCACTTATGGGAAAGATTTTTCCCCACCTAAGG
>JBNAVY010000062.1:0-9438 GCA_049700195.1 Thermoanaerobacteraceae bacterium | reverse complement strand
GATCATATATTTAGTTCTTGACATAAATATTTCATCATTATATAATAAAAGTCAGCGAATATCTAATATAGTATATTAAGTGGGGTTATAGCTCAGCTGGTTAGAGTGCTACGTTGACATCGTAGAGGTCACAGGTTCGAGCCCTGTTAACCCCACCATTTTTTACATTTTAGGCATATTTATTTTTGTGGATTTATTTTTTACTGCTATAATATAAATAGTATCATTATTTTCATTTTTATTTATTTTATTTTCTAGTTGTTGTATCTGTTCAATGTCTTCTTTACTTAATTCAGCTATTTCTAACTCATTAAGTTTGTTTAACAAACTAAACACCTCCTATTGATTATATTTTTCTGAAATACATTTAATATTCATTTTATAATTTGGAAATAAAGTGTTAAAAATTGCAAAAATACCTTTATGGTTTATATATGCAGGTCTGTAAAATTTTATTGTATCAGACAAAATATAAATTAAAAATTTTAATTTTACACATAAAAATATAATTTTTTTCAAAAGATATAACCGAATCATATTTGAGGAGGTTATTTTTATGCATGTGAAAAAATATATATCTATATTTTTAATTTTAGTTTTTAGTATTAGTTTTTTCGCAGTAGGATGTAAAAGTACAGCCGAAAAACCTTTTTTGAAGTCGATAGTTAAAACTCCTGGTAAAAAAACACAAGTAATTGGATTTTACGTTGATACACAAGGAGCTGATAATTCATATAATTCTTTAGTTAAGTATGGAAAATATTTAGATACTTTATCACCTTTATGGCTTACTGTAGAAGGTGATGGTAATGTTAAAGATGCTACAAATACCAAAGCTTTGGATTATGCAAAGAAGCAAGGTTTAAAAGTAGTTCCATTAGTTAATGTTGCTAATAGCAAAGATGAGGTTCTTTTAGATCCTAATATTAGAGAGAAAACAATAGAACAACTAATGGCACTTTTAAAAAAACATAATTTTGATGGTTATAACATTGACTTTGAATTTATACCACATGGTACAAAAGACTATGTTAAGGATAAAGATTATTTAACAGCGTTTATTAGCAAAATAAGACCACTAATAAAAAAAGAAGGTAAAATATTAGATATATCAGTAATTCCACATTATCAGGTTCCTGAAGAGGTATCTGGAATATATGATTATAGAGAACTTGCCCATCTTGTAGATCATGTAACTTTAATGACATATGACAGGCATAATGCATCTTCAATGCCTGGGCCAGTATCACCAGCCCAATGGGTAGAATATAATGTTAAAGACGCACTAAATGAAGGATTCAAACCAGAACAGATATGTTTAGGTGTTGCAACTTATGGGTATGATTGGCCAGTAAACAAGGCTGGAGGTTTTTCGCGTCCAACAAAAGAAATTTTAACAAAAGCGAAGGTCAATGGCATACAAATAAAGTGGAGTGATACTTTTCAAGAACCTTATTACACATATTTTGATAAAAATACAGGTACCAATAGACAAGTTTGGTTTGAAAATTCATCAACAATGGCACAAAAAATTGATGTTGCACAGAAATATAAAATACATGGTATTTGTATCTGGAGAATTGGGTTTGAAACACATACTTTTTGGGATGTTATTGCCAAAAAGATTGGGAAAAAATGATAATATGTATTGAAAACATTTAATTTTAATTATATAATTGAAATAAGAATAAAAGATTGGGGGGATTTACATGGAGATAAACTCCTACATAGACAATATGAAAGATGACTTGATAAAGGCTGTGCAAGAAGTTATCAAAATTAAAAGTGTTCAAGATGAACCAAAGCCTGGTATGCCATATGGCGAAGGTGTAGCTAAAGCTTTGGATAAAGCTTTAGAGATTGCACAAAATCTTGGATTTAAAACTAAAAATGTTGATGGCTATGTTGGTTATGCCGAATATGGCGAAGGAGAAGAAATGGTAGGCGTTTTGGGACATCTTGATGTTGTACCTGAAGGGGATGGCTGGATTTATCCTCCTTATGGTGCAGAAATCCATGATGGGAAAATATATGGAAGAGGTACTCTGGATGACAAAGGGCCAATTATGGCTGCTTTATTTGGATTAAAAGCAATAAAAGATGCAGGTCTTAAATTATCAAAAAGAGTAAGAATTTTATTTGGAACTAACGAAGAAACTGGTTCTCATGAAATTGAATATTACTTGGAACATGATGAGGCTCCAACAATAGGTTTTACCCCAGATGCTCAATATCCAATTATATATGCTGAAAAAGGGATAACAATGTTTAATGTAACAAAAGACTTCTATAAAAAGCCTGAAAAGTTTATTATAAAGTATATTCGCGGCGGACAACGTCCTAATATGGTTCCTGATTATTGTGAGTGCGGGATGGAAATAAAGGAAGATAAATTAAAAGAGGAATTGCATAATAAATTAAATGAATTTATCAAAGAAACAGGATATGATTTAAAGCTTGAACAAAATGGAAACAATTTTGTTTTAAAATCAATTGGAGTTTCTGCTCATGGAAGCCTACCTCATCTTGGTAAAAATGCTATAATGCAGTTGTTTCTCTTTTTAGACAAACTAAATATAGACGAAAGTGATATAAAAGATTTTATTCATTTTTTTGCTGAAAACGTAGGTATGGAAACTGATGGGAAAACTTTTGGGGTGTATCTAAAAGACGATACTGGTGAATTAACCTTTAATGTTGGAACAATAGAATTAGATGAGAATAAGGGTTCAATTGGATTAAATATTAGATATCCTGTAACATTTAAATTTGAAGATTTTAAGAAACCTTTTGAAGAAAAGATTGCTCCTCACAAAATAAGAATAGAAGATATGATGCATCAACCGCCACTTTATTTTCCACCAGATCATCCTTTGATAAAAACGCTGAGTAAAGTTTATGAGGAACAGACGGGATTAAAGACTGAACTTTTGGCAATAGGCGGCGGAACATATGCTAAAGAGATGAAAAATATGGTCGCTTTTGGGCCTATATTCCCAGGCAAACCGGATCTTGATCATCAAGCAAATGAATATATTGAGATAGAAGATTTAATTTTAAATGCTAAGATATATGCAAATGCTATTTACGAATTAGCAAAATAAAATCCCTTTTTGGGATTTTATTTTTTGTATGTCATATATATTTTATTTTCTTCAAGAATAAAACCCATTTCTAACCAAAACATTGATGAATTATTTGAATATATAGAAATAGGGCCAATATGACCAAAAGATTTATAAAAAGCATCAATTATTTTTTCTCTATTTGTTTGGTTATCATCATCCTTAGCTATTAAAAATTCATTTATAATAATTCTGTTTTTTGTTTCATAAGGATCCTGGAATATTGTAAGCCAAAATCTAGAATTAAAACCATTAAAAAGCAAAAACCATTCTGTATCGTTTTCACTTTTTAAAATAAGAAAATCATATTTTGTATTTAAAATTTTTTCTATATTACTTTTTAATTCTTTTAAATCATTTTTATTCAAATAATCATTCAAAGTATTTTCTATACTTCTAAAAGGAAGAAAAATATTCATTTTATCCCTCTTTTCATTTGGTATATACTAATTAATTTTAATCAAATAATAATATATAATATTAGATAATTAAGATACTCAATATAAATTTCTATAAAATTTAATAAAGTCCTTCTTTTTTTAAAAAAATTTTAAAAGAAAAATTTGATTGACAGATTTTACAATGATATATATAATCAAATTATCGGGGTTATAGCTCAGCTGGTTAGAGTGCTACGCTCACATCGTGGAGGTCACAGGTTCGAGCCCTGTTAACCCCACCATTTGAAGCTGTTGACAAAACTTATATGGAGGTTGAATTAATGTATATACCATCACTAAATCCGTATGCATTTAAGATAGGATCTTTTGGAGTTCATTGGTATGGGATTTTTATGGCATTATCAATTGCTATTGGTGCTTATTATATTTATAAACAAGCACTGAAATTAGACTATGATGAAGACTTTCTTTTAAACATTCTTATGATTGCAGTAATTTTTGGGGTTATTGGTGCGAGATTGATGTTTGTATTAGCTAATTATCCTGAATGGTTTATTAAAAGACCTTTACAAGTTTTACAAATTTATCAGGGTGGTTTGTCATGGCATGGAGCAATTTTAGGCGGCTTTTTAGCTGGACTTTATTACAGCCGTAAGAAAGGAGTTAGAATAAATCCTTTAGAAGATTATGCTGTTTTAGGACTTGCTATAGGGAATGCTTTGGTTCGTATAGGTAATATTTTTAATCATGAAGTATTAGGAAGACAAACCGAATTTGCTTTTGGCAGATGGCCTGCACAGTTAGTTGGTGTAACAATAGGTATTATTCTTTTAGTTAGATATTTTTATATACAAAAAAAACATATGCCTGATGGTTACCAATTTTGGTCTTTTATATTCTATTATCAACTTATGAGGGGTTTTATAGAAGAAACAGTCAGAGACAATCCTCTTATATGGCCTGTATATTTAAATGAAAAATGGGGAATAGGATTTTTTACTTTAACACAACTTGTAACACCTTTTATTTTAATTCTTTCATATTGGATGATGAGAAGAGTATTAAATGATCCAAACAAGCAAATTTTATAAAATAAAAAACTGCCATAAGCAGTTTTTTTATGTTATAATTATTGTGATATGTTTGATAAAATTTATACAAGAAGGGAGCTGAATTAATGGATAAAAAGGTAGATTTTGATAAAATTTTAGATGATATAAAAGAAATTTCAAAAAAGGAAAAAGACTTAGATAAATTTTATAATAATGTAATTAATATACTTTCAAGAAATATACCTTATTATAATTGGACAGGATTTTATTTTATTAAAAATGGTGAATTAGTTATAGGACCATATATAGGAAGGCCTACTGAACATGTGAAGATAAAAATAGGTGAAGGGATTTGTGGAAGGGCTGTTGCTGAAAAAAATACAATAGTAGTTGATGATGTTTCTAAAGAAAATAATTATCTTGCATGTAGTTTAGAAACGAGATCAGAAATTGTTGTACCTATTTGGTTAAAAGATAAAATTATAGGTGAGATAGATATAGATAGTGATGAAATTAAAGCATTTGACCAAAAAGATAAAGAATTTTTAGAAGCTGTTGCAGAAATAATCAGTAATAAAATTATTGAAGAAAAACATTGATAAAGTTTTATTTTTTTATTTTTAGTGTTATAATATTAGTTATTCAGAAAGGAGGCAACTTAATGAAAGAAAGAGTCGAAGAATTATTAGAATTGATAAGACCGTCTCTTCAGGCAGATGGTGGAGATGTAGAACTTATAGATGTAACAGATGATGGTATTGTGAAAGTGCGTTTAACAGGTGCATGTGGCGGTTGTCCTTTTGCAACTCTAACTCTAAAAGAAGGAATTGAAAGAGCTATTAAAGAAGAAATTCCAGAGATAAAAGAAGTTGTATCAGTGTAAATAAAATCCGATTTCGGATTTTATTTTTTTTAATAGAAGGATTTTTTAATTATACATAGAATACTATATATGTAAATATATAGTAGGGGGAATTAGTATGGTTAAAAAATTTTTATTTGTATTAATCTTTATTTTTTTAATATTTTTGAATATATACAGGGCTTATGGTGCCATAGAAAATAATGAAAAAGATTTTGTAAAACTTATCGAAAAAAAAGTTTCCTTTGCTAAAGATTTAAAATTAAAAAATTATATTAAGGAAGATAATGAAATTAAAGTTGAATTTGAGTGGAATAAGCCATATAAAAGTATGTTTATAATTTATGATTTAAATGAAGATAAGATTAAATGTGTAGATTATTATGTAGATACATTTATTAAAAATAAAAGTAATAATAAAAGATTAATGACAAAAGATTTAGCTCTTGAGAAATCTAAAATGTTATTAAAAGAATTGTTTAAATCTGACTTTATTTTTGAAAATGATATTAAGGATTCAAATTATATTGACTATTATCTTGATGAGCCTGATATTTACAAATTTTCTTTTAAATATACTCATAAAGGTATACCTGTCGAAAATAATACAGTATATATTTATATAGATTCTAATAATGGCGATGTAGTTAAGTTAAAAGGATGTGTTCCTGATGATAAAATTATTTATGAAGATAAGGGAAAATTAAATTTGCAAGAAGCAATAGAAATATATAAAAAAACTTTTATTCCTCAATTAATTTATTTTCACTATTATGATAATGAAGAAAAATCTAATGATCTATTAGCATATATACCAAATATAAATTTTTTAGCATATGGAATTGATGCAATAACAGGTAATATTATAGATAGCAAGGGTTACAACTTAAATGAAGTAAAAAGTGAATATGATTTTAAAGGTGATTATAAAGGTATTGAAGAATACAAAAGTAATGAATTAGTGAAAGAAATAGCATGCAATTTTAATATCGATTTTAATGAGATAAAAATGCTACAAAATGAGCAGATTAAAGACTATTATCTAACAGATAACAGCTCTTTAGTTTATAATTGGAATTATACGAAATTAAAAGATGGTATTTTAAATATAAATATTGCAGTGGATTTTTTTACAAACAAAGTAATTCACCTAGGTTTTACATATTGGAATTATAATAATAAAAATAATATAAATATATCAACTGAAAAAATAGCTGAAGAATATATAAAATCACATTTTCGATTTTTAAAAGGAAATTTTGTCTTACAAAAATATAATTCAGAAAATGAAACAGTATATATATTTTACGAAAAAAATAATGAGATCTTAAATATAGAAAATTATATAAGTTTAGTAGTAGATAATAAATTTAACTTAAAAAATATAAACTTTAATTTTAATACTTATGTACATAAACAAAATACTGGAAAACTATTATTAACTAAAGGAGAGGCTTTAGATATATTTTTAAAAGATGGACTTAAATTAAGTTATTTAATAACAGATAAAAAATTGGGCAAATTAATATATATACCTAAATCAGAATATATAGTAAACAGCAAAACTGGGGAAAAGCTTTATTTTGAATCATTGAAAATATTAGATTAAAATCATTTAATACAGGAGGTTAATTCATGTGAATGATATATTTAAAATAGAAGCGGCAAAAGAATTAGGATTAATTGATAAGGTTAAGAAGAAAGGTTGGGCTGGTCTTTCTGCTGAAGAAACAGGACGCATTGGAGCAATGGTTAAAAAGAAACTTAAAGATTATAAAATTGAAAATTTCAAAAAATTATGATATTATTCTTTTTAGGGGATGATATCAATGTATAATGGTGAAGACTTATTTAAGAAAGCTGCTGATTTAATTTATGTGTCTAAAAAAACAATTGTTTTAACAGGAGCTGGTATTTCAACAGAAAGTGGCATACCTGATTTCCGAAGTCCGGAAACTGGTTTATGGGAAAATATGGATCCAATGGAGGCATTATCTGCAAAAGTTTTATTCAATGAACCAAAAAAATTTTATAAGAATGGATTTAAAATACTTACATCTATGATTAATGTTGAGCCTAACAATGCTCATTATATATTAGCAAAGATGGAGTCTATGGGTATAATTTCGAGTATAATTACTCAAAATATAGATAACCTCCATAAAAAAGCTGGTTCAAAAAATGTTTTTGAAGTTCATGGTAATATACGTACAGCTACTTGCGTAAATTGTGCTAAAAAGATTTCTTTTGATAAAATGGTTGAAAAAGTAAATGAAGGACAAATTCCACCAATATGCGATTTTTGCAAAGGTATAATACGCCCAGATGTTGTAATGTTTGGGGATCCAATGCCTTATGAGTTTGAAATCGCAATTGAAGAACTAAGGACATGTGATTTACTTTTGATTGTAGGGTCTTCTTTATTGGTTTCACCTGTAAATTATATGCCTGATTTAGTGGATAGAATAATAATTATAAATAAGACTCCTACACCTTTTGATGAAAAAGCTGAGGTAATAATAAGGGACAAAGCCAGTGTAGCACTTGAAAAAATATTTTTTTATTTGAATAGGCAATAAAAAATTTGACAATACCTATGAATAAGTGCTATTATAAAGAGGTAAATTATTTATCACGTTTGGAGGAAGATATAAATGGTAAGAGGTAAAGTAAAATGGTTTAATGCTGAGAAAGGATATGGCTTCATCGAAAGAGAAGATGGTACAGATGTATTTGTACATTACTCAGCTATAGAAACAGATGGTTTTAAGACATTAGAGGAAGGCCAGGATGTTGAGTTTGAAGTTGTTGAGGCATCAAAAGGACCACAAGCAGCAAAAGTTCGTAAAGCTCAATAATCGGATAAAAATTGCCCTAACAAAATTATGTTAGGGCTTTTTGATACATTTTATTAGTATAATATTTGTTATTAGGAGGTAAATATGCAAGATTATATAGTAAGAGCGACAGCTAATGATAATAAAATATTAGCTTTTGCTGTATTATCAACAGATACAGTTGAAACTGCACGTCAGATTCATAATCTTTCACCCGCTAGTTGTGCGGCATTAGGTAGAAGTTTATCTGCTACATCTATGATGAGAATGATGATGAAGGATAAAAACGACAAGCTTACATTAGTAATAAAAGGCGATGGACCGATTGGCGGAGTTGTTGCAGTTTCAAACTACCCCGGGCAAGTAAAAGGATATGTTGATAATCCAGCAGTAGACTTGCCACTTAATGACAAAGGCAAAATAGACGTTAGTCGAGCAATAGGGGAAAAAGGATATGTAAGAGTAATAAAAGATATAGGTTTAAAGGAGCCTTATATTGGGCAAGTAGAACTTAAAACAGGAGAAGTAGCAGATGATATAACTTATTATTTTACTCTTTCTGAACAGATTCCTTCCTCAGTAGGTCTTGGTGTATTGATTGATAAAGATATGCATGTTTTGGCATCAGGAGGTTTTATAATTCAATTGATGCCTGATTTTGACATAGATAATGTGGCTGTACTTGAAAACAAAATTAAAAAAGTTAATTCTATTACTGATCTATTAAGGAGTGGATATACTCCAGAAAACATATTAGAACTATTGCTTGATGGTTTTAATGTAAAATTTACAGATATAACTCCTTTAAAATTTGAATGTGACTGTTCTAAAGAAAGATTTGAAAAAGCTATAATTAGTTTAGGAGAGGAAGAAATAAAAACACTTATTAATGAAAATAAGCCTGTAGAAGTAATATGTCATTTCTGTAGGAAAAAATATTTAATAAATGAAGATGAATTAAAAGAATTGTTAAGACTTGCTAAATAATGAAATACAAAAAATACTTATTAAAACAAATAGTTTTAAAAAATATAAAAACAAAATCGTTATAACTATTGACTAACTTTGAATTTTTATGTATACTATTATTTGCACAGAGCAAATACGGTCGCATAGCTCAGCTGGGAGAGCACCTGCCTTACAAGCAGGGGGTCATAGGTT
>JBNAVY010000061.1:0-9550 GCA_049700195.1 Thermoanaerobacteraceae bacterium | reverse complement strand
TGCTAAAGAGAGCCGATGGTTGCTGCGAATCGGTGCTAAGATGCATATTTGATCGCTCTGAAGCTTTATAGCTGAAATAGCAGTAGGCTATAACGGTAAATCCCTGTTAGAGATTAAGTATTTATTACTTACTGAGATTGATGTCGTGAGATATCAGTGAATGCAGGTGGTACCGCGTGGAAAAATCCTCGCCCTGTTTTTAGGGCGGGGAATGTTTTTTTAAGGGGGTGAAATAATTTGCATATAATATCTGTACTCGTAAATAACCATGCAGGAGTACTATCAAGAGTTGTAGGACTTTTTTCAAGGAGAGGTTATAATATTGAAAGTCTTGCTGTAGGCACTACTGAAAATAAAGAACTATCAAGAATAACATTGACTGTAGATAGTGATGAGTATACTATTGTACAAATAATAAGGCAGTTAAAAAAACTTGTGGATGTTTTAAAAGTTCAAGATATTAGTTTATACGAAAATGTATCTAGAGAACTAATAATGATAAAAGTGAGTTATGATTCTTCAAACCGTGACGATATAATGCACATTGTAAAAACTTTTAGAGCAAAAGTAATTGATATATCAATAGAATCGTTAATAATAGAACTTACTGGTGATTTTGAAAAAGTAAATGCATTTATTAACTTATTAAATAAGTTTAATATTAAAGAATGTGTAAGGACAGGAGTAATTTCTTTAGAAAGAGGAAATAAAACTTTAAAAGAATTTGAGGAGGGTTTTTAATGACAAAGATGTATTATGATAAGGATGCAAATTTAGATTTATTAAAAGGGAAAAAAATTGCTGTTATTGGCTTTGGAAGCCAAGGTCATGCTCATGCTTTAAATCTTTTAGATTCGGGTTTAGATGTTATTATAGGTCTTTATGAAGGAAGCAAATCTAAAAAACTTGCTGAAGAAAAAGGATTTACAGTAATGAGAGTTGAAGAAGCATCAAAAATAGCAGATGTAATAATGATGCTAATACCTGATGAAAAACAATCTAAAGTATATAAAGAATGTATAGAAAAAAATTTAACAGAAGGAAAGGCATTAGCTTTTGCTCATGGATTTAATATACATTTTCATCAAATAGTACCTCCTGAATATGTAGATGTTTTTATGGTTGCACCAAAAGGTCCTGGTCATCTTGTAAGAAGAGTTTATGAAGAAGGTAAAGGAGTACCAAATCTAATAGCAGTATATCAAAATTTTACTGGTAAAGCATTTGATATAGCTCTTGCTTATGCAAAAGGAATAGGAGGTACAAGAGCAGGTGTAATTGAAACAACTTTTAAAGAAGAAACAGAAACAGATTTATTTGGTGAGCAAGCTGTTTTATGTGGAGGAGTAACAGAATTAATGAAATCAGGATTTGAAACATTAGTTGAAGCTGGATATCAGCCTGAAATAGCATATTTTGAATGTGTACATGAGATGAAACTAATAGTTGATCTAATATATGAAGGCGGATTTAGCAAAATGAGATATTCAATATCTGATACAGCAGAATTCGGAGATTATATGACAGGAAAAAGGATAATAACACAAAAAACTAGAGAGGAAATGAAGGAAGTTTTGGCAGAAATTCAAAATGGTAAATTTGCAAAAGAATGGCTTTTAGAAAATCAAGTTGGAAGGCCACAGTATAATGCTATAAAAAATAAAGAAGCAAATTCTATGATAGAAAAAGTTGGAGCTGATTTAAGAAGTATGATGTCCTGGCTTAAAAAAGATTAAAAACGGAGGTGTTTTAAATGGGGGTCAAAAGAATTATATTTTTTGATACTACCTTAAGGGATGGAGAACAAACACCAGGAGTGAATTTTAATATAAATGATAAGAACAAAATAGCAAAACAATTAGCAACTTTAGGTGTAGATGTTATTGAGGCAGGTTTTCCTGCTGCCTCAAGGGGAGATTACGAAGCAGTAAAAACTATTGCTGGAAATATAAAAGGTGTAACAATTGCTGGACTTGCAAGAGCTATAAAAGAAGATATTGATAGTACTTTATCAGCTTTAAAAAATGCTGAAAAAACAAGATTACATGTATTTATTGCAACTTCAGATATACATTTAAAATATAAACTTAAAATGTCAAGAGAAGAAGTATTAAAGCAAGCAGTTGATATGGTTAAATATAGCAGAGGTAAATTTGATGAAATTGAATTTTCTGCTGAGGATGCATCAAGAACAGATTGGGATTTTTTAGTTAAAATAATAAGTGAAGTAATTGAGGCAGGGGCTACAATAATAAATATTCCAGATACAGTGGGATATGCTATGCCAATAGAATTTGGAGGACTTGTTAAATATATAAAAAATAATGTTACTAATATTGATGGTGTTACCATAAGCGTTCACTGTCATGATGATTTAGGTTTAGCAGCTGCAAATTCTTTAGCTGCCATAGAAAATGGAGCAACACAGGTAGAAGTTACATTGAATGGAATTGGAGAAAGAGCAGGTAATGCAGCTTTAGAAGAAGTAGTTATGGCACTTAATACTAGGAAAGATTATTTTGGACTTGTACATGGTATAAATACAAAAGAAATATATAATAGCAGTAAGCTGGTAAGTGAAATTACCGGTATAAATATTCCTCCTAATAAAGCAATAATTGGAGCAAATGCCTTTAGACATCAGGCTGGAATACATCAACATGGAATAATAAATAATAGACTAACTTATGAAATTATAAAACCTGAAGATGTTGGAATAGTTACAGACAGTTTGGCATTAGGTAAACTTTCAGGAAGAAATGCTTTTGAAATAAAAGTTAAACAGCTAGGGTATAATCTTTCATCAACAGAATTAATGGAGGTTTTTTGGAGATTTAAAGATCTGGCTGATAGAAAAAAAATAATAATAGATGAAGATATAAGATATATAATTGAAGATTTTTTTCAAAATTATAGAAACGTCAAGGAGGGATAATTTTGGGTTTAACACTGACACAGAGAATTTTATCTGAAAATATTGGAAGAGAAGTAAAAGAGGGAGAATTAATAGAGGCTAATATAGATATGGTTTTGGGTAATGATGTTACATCACCAGTTGCAATAAATGAATTTAAAAAAATAGGAAAAGATGTTTTTGATAAAAGCAAAATAGCATTAGTACCTGATCATTTTGTGCCAAATAAAGATATAAAATCAGCAGAACAGGTAAATATAGTTAGAAAATTTGCAAGAGAATATGGGATTATTAATTTTTTTGAAGTAGGTCAAATGGGGATAGAACATGCTTTATTGCCAGAAAAAGGACTGGTTTTACCAGGAGATGTTGTAATAGGTGCTGATTCTCATACTTGTACGTATGGAGCACTAACTTGTTTTTCTACTGGAGTAGGAAGTACTGATATGGCTGCTGCTATGGCAACAGGAAAAGCGTGGTTTAAAGTTCCTGAAGCTATAAAATTTGTTTTAAAAGGGAAAAAACCTAAATGGGTTAGTGGAAAAGATATTATTTTGTATATAATTGGAAAAATAGGTGTAGATGGAGCTTTGTATAAATCAATGGAATTTACAGGAGGAATATCAGAATTAAATATTGATGATAGATTTACAATTGCAAATATGGCAATAGAAGCAGGAGCTAAAAATGGTATTTTTGATTATGATGAAATTACAGAAGATTATGTAAAGGTCAGAGCCAAAAGAGATTATAAAGTTTATAAAAGAGATGAAGATGCTTTTTATAAAGAAGTCTATGAAATTAATCTTGAGAATATTAGACCTCAAGTTGCTTTTCCACATCTTCCTGAAAACACAAAAAACATTGAAGATGTTGGAAAAATAAAAATTGATCAGGTTGTAATTGGATCTTGTACTAATGGACGTTTAAGCGATATGGAAGAAACCTATAAAATATTAAAAGATAAAAAAGTACATCCAGATGTAAGACTTATTATATTTCCCGCTACACAGGAAATATATCTTGAGTCTATAAAAAGAGGATATATAGAAGAATTTATTAAAGCTGGTGCTGCAGTTTCAACTCCGACATGTGGTCCATGTTTAGGTGGACACATGGGAATATTAGCAAAAGGCGAAAGAGCATTATCAACTACTAATAGAAATTTTGTTGGGAGAATGGGTCATACAGAAAGTGAAATATATCTGGCAAGCCCAGCAGTTGCTGCTGCATCAGCTATAGCAGGATATATTGTAAGTCCTGAGGAGGTGCTTTGATGAAAGGTAAAGCTATAAAATATGGAGATAATATTGATACTGATGTAATAATACCAGCGAGATTTTTAAATACATCTGATCCAAAAGAATTGGCTAGTCATTGTATGGAAGATATTGATAAAGAATTTAAAATTAAAGTTAAAAATGGTGATATTATGATAGGTGGAGAAAATTTTGGATGTGGATCATCTAGAGAACATGCTCCTCTTGCAATTAAGGAATCAGGAATTTCTTGCATAATAGCAAAATCTTTTGCCAGGATTTTTTATAGAAATGCTATAAATATAGGATTGCCAATATTAGAATCAAAAGAAGCGGTTGAGAATATTCAAGAAGGTGATATAGTATCAGTAGATACAGAAAATGGAATAATAAAAAATTTGACAAAAGGTACAGAATATAAATCTCAACCCTTTCCTGAATTTATAAAAGAAATAATCAAATATGGCGGTTTAATAAATTACTATAGGAAGAAGGTGTAATATTGTTTAATATAGCGGTTTTACCGGGTGATGGGATAGGCCCAGAAGTTATTGAAGAAGCTTTAAAGGTTTTAAATATAGTTTCAGAAAAATACAATTTAAAATTTAATATAAATAAATATTATTTTGGAGGAAATGCAATAAATAAATTTAATGAACCATATCCTAAAAAAACTGAAGAAGCTTGTCTATCAAGTGATGCAGTATTACTTGGTGCTGTAGGAGGACCTGAATGGGACAATTTAGAAGGTTCAAAAAGGCCTGAAGCAGGTTTGTTAGCTTTAAGGAAAAGTCTGGGCGTATATGCTAATTTAAGACCTGCATTTTTATTTCCACCATTGAGAGAAGCTTCACCTTTAAAACCAGAAATATTAAAAGATGGACTTGATATACTTGTTGTACGTGAATTAACTGGAGGAATATATTTTGGTCCAAGATCTACAGTGTCAATTGATTATGGTTATAGAGCCCAGGATACAGAAGTTTATCAAACTTCGGAAATAGAAAGAATAGCAGTAATTGCATTTGAAGCTGCTTTAAAAAGAAATAAAAAAGTTACTTCTGTAGACAAAGCAAATATATTGGACACATCAAGGTTATGGAGAAAAACTGTTGATGAGATTGGTAAAAGATATAAAGAAGTAGAATTGAATCATATGTATGTAGATAATTGTGCAATGCAATTAATAAAAAATCCTTCTCAATTTGATGTAATACTTACATCTAATATATTTGGAGATATATTAAGTGATGAAGCATCACAGCTTACAGGTTCAATTGGTATGCTTCCTTCTGCGAGTTTAAGAGGAGATAAATTCGGTCTTTATGAACCAGTACATGGTTCTGCACCAGATATTAAAGGTACTAAAAAAGCTAATCCTTTAGCTACAATTTTATCTGTTTCTATGATGATGGAATATACATTTAATCTTTATGAAGTAGCAAATGATATTAAAAATGCAGTTAATAAAGTACTTGAAGATGGATTCAGAACTTTTGACATAGGAAATGGGGAAATATTAAATACGGAGGAAATGGGTGATAAAATAGTAGAGTATATAAAGGAGTGGTAATAGTGATAAGCGACAGCATAAAAAAAGGAATTGAAAAAGCCCCTCATAGATCTTTATTATATGCATTAGGATTAACAGATGAAGAATTAGATCGGCCAATAATAGGTATAGCAAACTCAAAAAATGAAATAATTCCTGGACATATACATTTAGATAAAATAGCTGAGGCAGTTAAGGCAGGGGTAAGAATGGCAGGCGGTACGCCTATAGAATTTCCTACAATAGGCGTTTGTGACGGTATTGCGATGAATCATAAAGGCATGAAGTATTCTCTAGGGAGTAGAGAATTAATTGCTGATAGTATAGAAATTATGGCAACAGCTCATGGTTTTGATGCTTTAGTACTTATACCTAATTGTGATAAAATAGTGCCGGGAATGTTAATGGCTGCGGCGAGAATTGACATTCCTTCAATTATTATAAGTGGAGGTCCAATGTTAGCGGGAACATGTGATTCTGGTGTATGTGATCTGAGTAGCATGTTTGAAGCAGTTGGTTCATATAAAATAGGAAGTATTACAGAAGATGAATTAAGAAAAATGGAATTAAATGCATGTCCTACATGTGGTTCATGCTCTGGAATGTTTACAGCAAATACAATGAATTGTCTTACAGAAGCACTGGGGATAGGTCTACCAGGAAATGGGACTATACCAGCTGTATATTCAGAAAGAATAAGACTTGCAAAAAAAGCAGGAATTAAGATAATGGAACTTTTAGAAAAGGAAATAAAACCATCAGATATATTTACTAAAGATGCTTTTATAAATGCTTTTATTTTAGATATGGCTTTAGGTGGATCAACAAACACAATACTTCACCTTAAAGCAATTGCTAATGAAGCCAATGTAAATATTGATTTAAAAGAAATCAATGAAATAAGTCAAAAAGTACCTAATTTATGTAAACTTAGCCCGTCTGGGAAGTATCATATTGAAGATTTGTATTTTGCAGGCGGTATACAGGCTGTATTAAAAGAATTATCTAAATTAGATGTTTTAAAAACAGATGCATTAACAGTGACATCTAAGACCATAAAGGAAAATATAAAAGATGCTAAAATTTTAAATTATGATGTAATAAGATCAGTAGATAACCCCTATAGTACTACTGGAGGTCTTGCTATACTTTATGGAAATATTGCAAAAGAAGGTGCTGTTGTAAAAGCATCTGCTGTATCGAAAGAAATGTTAGTACACAAAGGTCCCGCAAAAGTATATGATTCAGAAGAAGAAGTGATACAGGCAATATATACAGGTAAAATCCAAAAAGGTGATGTTGTTGTAATAAGATATGAAGGGCCAAAAGGAGGACCGGGAATGAGAGAAATGTTAAGTCCAACTTCTGCGCTGGCAGGTATGGGGCTTGACAAAGATGTTGCACTTATAACTGATGGTAGATTTTCAGGAGCTACGAGAGGTGCTTCTATAGGACATGTTTCACCAGAGGCTATGGAAGGTGGGGAAATTGCTATAATTGAAAATGGAGATATTATTGAAATAGACATTCCCGCAAGAAAAATAAATGTAAATTTAAGCGATGAAGAAATATCAGACAGACTTAAGAAATGGGTAAAACCAGAGCCAAAAATAAAAAAGGGTTATATGGCAAGATATGCAAAACAGGTTACATCAGCAAGTACAGGTGCAGTTTTTAAGGGGGGAGATCATTGATTATAAAAGGTTCACAGGTAATAATAGAAGTTTTAAAAGAAATGGGTGTAGAAACTGTTTTTGGAATACCAGGTGGTGCAGTTATTCCTTTATATGATGCTTTATATGATTCTGATATAAATCACATTTTAGCTACACATGAACAGATGGCTGCACATATGGCAGACGGTTATGCAAGAGTAACCGGTAAAGTGGGAGTTTGTTTTGCAACATCTGGTCCAGGTGCAACAAATTTGGTAACTGGTATAGCAAATGCTTATATGGATTCAATTCCTATAGTTGCTATAACAGGTCAAGTACCGACAAACCTTATTGGAAAAGATTCTTTTCAGGAAGTAGATATAACCGGAATTACATTGCCTGTTACTAAACATAATTTTATCGTAAAATCTCCAGATAAATTAGCTGATATAATAAGGGAAGCATTTAAAATTGCTTCAACAGGCAGACCTGGTCCTGTTTTAGTTGATGTTCCAAAAGATATTCAAAATGCAGATATAGAATTTACAAAAAATGAATCAAAAGAACAAATTAAAGAAAATAAAATAAATAATAATGAATTAGATAAAGCAATAAAAGCAATATTTGATAGTAAAAGACCTGTTATTTTTGCAGGCGGAGGAGTAATATGGTCAGAAGCTTCGAAAGAACTTAAAGAATTTTCTGAAAAGCTTCATATACCTGTTGCAAGTTCATTAATGGGCTTGGGGTCATTTCCTGAAGATAATCCTTTATCTTTAGGTCTTATAGGAATGCATGGAAGCAGATACGCAAACATGGCTATTTATAAGTCAGATTTAGTAATTGCAATAGGATCTAGATTTAGTGATAGAGTAGCCGGAAAAGCTGGAGGGTTAGCACCTGGTGCTAAAGTAATTCATATTGATATTGATCCTGCAGAACTCGGTAAAAACGTAAAAGCAGATATACAATTAAATGGAGATGTAAAACACATTTTGAATATTTTAACCAAAAATCTTCCTGAAATAACAAGAGAAGATTGGATAGAAGAATTAGAAGATCTTAAATTAAAATTTAAATTACAGTATAAAAATGACAATGTATTAAGGCCTCAATGGATTGTTGAAAAAATACAAGAATTATCAAATAATGATCTTATAATAGCTACAGAAGTTGGTCAAAATCAAATGTGGGCAGCACAGTTTTTCAGATTTTTAGAACCACGTACTTTTGTTACATCAGGAGGACTTGGTACTATGGGCTTTGGTCTTCCTGCTTCAATTGGTGCACAGGTTGGCAGACCTGATAAAAGGGTTGTAAACATAGCAGGTGATGGAAGTCTTAGAATGAATATACATTCATTAGAAACAGCGTCTGTTTATAATATACCAGTTATTACTGTGCTTTTAAATAATCAATCTTTGGGAATGGTAAGACAATGGCAGCACCTTTTCAATCAAAAAAGATTTTCTCAGACTGATTTAAATCCAAATTTAGAATTTGCAAAACTTGCGACTGATTTTGGAGTTGAGGGTATAAAAGTAAGAACAAAATATGATTTTGAGGCTGCTTTTAAAAAAGCCTATAGTGAAAACAGGCCTTTTATGATAGAATGTATTATAGATAAGGACGAAATGGTACTTCCTTTTATACCAGCAGGAGGTACCGTTGAAGACACAATTATATAAAACAATTAATAAAAACACCATATGGTGTTTTTATTAATTGTTTTATATAATAAATGAAAGAAATAAATTAAACAGGAGGATCAAAATGACAGTTATACAAAAACCAAAATATCAGCAGATATCACTTGATATAGCAAGGAAAATAATAAATGGGAATTTAAAAGAGGGAGAGAGAATTTTTGGAAGATCTGAATTAGCGGCATTATATAATGTTTCACCCGAAACAATTAGAAGAGCTATAGCAGTTTTAAAAGATATGGGTGTAGTTGAGGTAACACAGGGAAGTGGAATAATTATCAAATCTAAAGAACTTGCTTTTAGATATGTAAATAGATTTAATGAAACTTATTCAATTGTCCAAATAAAAAATGAGATAAAAAATCTAATTGAAAATAAAAAAGAAATTGATAATAAAATAGATAATCTAATAGAAAAGGTAGTTGAATATAGTAGTAGTTTAAAAAATATTAATCCTTTTAATC
>JBNAVY010000060.1:0-9649 GCA_049700195.1 Thermoanaerobacteraceae bacterium | reverse complement strand
AATATATATGCAATCCAACCTGTAAATGTTTCAAAAATGTCTATACTGTTTTTATTTATATCTAAAAAAAAGACAAAAAATACTAATGTAATTAAAAATAAGAGGAAAAAACAAATAGTAAAAACATATATTTTTTCCTTTTTACTCAATAAATCAAATTTCATTCTACTCCCCCTATATTAAAATATATAATATTAAATTCTACTACACTGACTTTAGTTTTGCAATATAATAAAGTGGACTAAATTTGTTAATAATAATTAGGAAAATTTATGGAGGTGCTTTTATGGATAAAAATTTACTAACAGTTAATGAATTAGTTTTTATAGGTGTTGGCGGAATATTAGGAGCAGGTTTTTTCCTGGCTAGTGGCATTGCAATTCACACAGCAGGGCCAATTGTAATCCTAGATTATATCTTATCATCATTTATAATGTCGCAAGTTTTCTATTCTTTATCTAAAATGATAATTTTTAAGCCTGTTGAAGGCTCTTTCAGAGTATATGCTAATGAAGCTTTAGGTGACCTTGGTGGATTCATGAGTGGTTGGGTGTATTGGACAGCAGGAGTTTTTATAATGTCCAGTGAAGTTACCGCATCAGCTATATTCACAAAATTTTGGTTTGAAGATATACCATTATGGATATTTGCACTCTTATATTCAGGATTAGTAATAACTATAAATATTATGGGCACAAAAAATTTTGGAAAAATAGAATCATTATTTTCGATTATAAAAATAACAGCTTTATCTTTGATTGTACTAATAGGTATCCTCATAATATTGGGATTTAATATAAAAATGCCTGCTGCGAGTATAAAAAACCTTTATGTCTATGGTGGATTTGCACCTCATGGTATAAAAGGTTTTTTAGGTGCTATGCTTATGTCTTTAATCCCTTTTGGAGGTATTGAAGTCGTAGCCATGTCGGCAGTTAAAACAAAAAATCCAGAAAAATATACTCCTATTGCAGTAAAATATATAATCATTTTGTTAACTACACTGTATATTTCTTCTATTTCAATATTACTAATTATAGTACCATGGGAAAGTATTTCTATTAAAGAGAGCCCCTTTATAAAACTTCTATCCTTTATAGAAATTCCTTATATAGCTTCAATAATGAATTTTGTAATACTTACGTCAGCTCTAACTACAATGAATGGAGCAATGTATGCAGTAACACAAGTTTTATATTCCCTTGGAAAAGGAAGATTTGCACCATCATTTTTAACTGTAAAAACAAAAAGAGATGTTCCTTTGTATGCCCTTTTTTTAAGCAGTACAGGATTACTAATAGCAATAATTTTATCGTATATACTCCCTAAAGACGTTTATGAATATATAACAAGTGCAACAGGATTTATACAATTTTTTAACTGGATTATTATATTATATACATTTATTAAATATAAGCCTAAAATGAATTATTCCACCTCGTCATTTATGCAGTGGATAACAATATTTTTAATAGGTATTGTTTTATTTTCTTCTGTATTTGTTCCAAAACAAGCCATCGGATTTTTTGGCGGACTGTTAATTTTAACTTTTTTGATTTTAGCATATTTCATCGCAAATAAATTAGATTTATTTAATAAATGGCAAAAGAATTAAACATTGTAGAAACACTATTAATTTTCAAACGTCTATAATTCTGAAAACAATAAATTATATTATCTCAAAATGGTACAAATTCACACCAAATATTACAAAAATGTAACATAAATTTAATAAATGTTAATAAATAAAGTGGTATAATATATTCAACAAGGGGATGAAAAACGTGATAAGGAAAAAACGTAGTAAAAAAAATAAATTATTATACACCATAACAACAATTTTTCTTTTGTTAATAATTATTTGTTCTGGAGTATTTACATATATATACTTCAATAATAATTATATAAAAACAACCGTTGCAAATACCATAGACAAAAATAAGGAACAAACTCCTATTAGCGCAGACCTTATACCACCAAAAAAAATAAAAAATACAAATTCTTCAGAAAATAGTTCTTTGAAAGATTCAAATAACACTTTTGTTTCTAAAGAAGATAATAAAATAAATGTTAATAATAATAAAAATTCCTTAGAGGAAAAACCTGAACAAAATAGTATATCAAATAATAATGAAACAAACATTTCAGAAAATACTAACAATACAGATTATAGTAATTATATAATAAATCTTGTACAAAGACCAGAAAAAGATGATTTGTTTGGTCCTCCTATTCCTTTTCATTTGAAAGTTTTCGGTTTTAATAACAATGCAGGAAAAGTTGTTGCTCTGACATTTGATGATGGCCCATCCTATGAATACACACAAAAATATGTCGATATACTAAAAAGTTTAGATATAAAAGCAACTTTCTTTGTTATTGGTAAAAACGCAGAGAAATACCCAAAATTATTAAAATATATTTCCGAAAATGGAAATGAAATTGGTCTTCATTCATATAGTCATTTTAACATGACTAAATTAAAACCAGAACAAATCGTAGATGAATTGTACAAAAATCAAAAAATTGTTGTTGATGCTACAAGTGAAAAACCAACACTTTTTAGACCTCCTTATGGTGCATATAATAAAACTTTACTGGAAATATCTGATGCTTTAGGCCTTAATGTAGTTCTCTGGAATGTAGACCCAGATGACTGGCAATCTCCTGGAGTTCAAAGTGTTGTAAATCGTGTTTTAAATCATGTAAAAGATGGTTCAGTAATTCTCATGCATGAAGGTAAACCAAATACTTTAGCAGCTCTTCCGCAACTAATTATAAAATTAAAAGAAAAAGGTTATAGCTTTGTTACCGTATCTGAACTTTTAAACTATAATAAAAACATAATCACAGAAAATAATGAAAATCAAAAACAGCAATCAGATAATACAGCCATAACTACACCATAAAATCCCATCACATAAAGAACATATTAATTAAGTATGTTTTTTATGCTAAATTTTTTTAAAATAAAATACTAAAAATAATAAATAATATAAACTTATATTAACTAAAATTTATTAATTAGAAAATTATCAAAAAAACCGCCGTAACTATTTTAAATCAATCTGTAATAAATTTACTTTTAAATTTTTTTATTGATTTCAACTAATTCTTTCACTCAAATAAATATTTTACATATTATAGATTATAAATAATAGCGGGGGTTTTTATAATGGATAATAAATGGTATTTTGATATAGCAAAAGGTTCAATTGATAATCTTAAAATTCATGCTAAAAATATAACAACACTCATACCCTTTTGGTATGGGATAAAAGATGATGGAACTTTAGCAGATATGTCTTCCAGTGAGGTAAAAAATATTGCTTCAGCCAATAATCTCCCTATTTACCCAATCATTCATAATTACTCTGACCCTAAAAAATCTCAATTAATACATGATATACTATCGAACTCTGAATTAAGAAACACTTTAATTCTTAATATTAAAAATATCGCAATTTCAAACAATTATCCCGGTATAAATATAGACTTTGAATTTGTTCCTCCTGAAGACAGAAATAATCTAAATATATTTTTAAAAGATTTGTATGCAACTTTAAAATCTTATAATATTTTATCCACAATATCTGTACCTGCTGAATTATCAGACAATCCCCACCATCCTTTTTCGGGGGCTTTTGAATATTCTTATATCGCAAATTACACTGATCAGATATATATATTAGCATATGATGAACATTTTTCTCTCCCTGGTCCTATAGCATCTATAGAGTTTGTCACAAACATTCTAAATTATGCAACAACAGTAATACCACGCAAAAAAATATGGCTTGGTATGGCAGTATACGGTTATGACTGGACAGAAGGAGTAAACTACCCAAGAACCTTAACATACCAACAAGCTGTAGACTTAGCAACAAATTTAGGAGTATCTATAATATACGATCAGACTGCCCAGGAATCTACGTACACCTATGTATTAGATGGCAAAAAACACACTGTATGGTTTGAAGACGCAAGAAGCTTTGCTGCAAAATTGCCTTTGATAGATAATTATGGACTTTCTGGAATTGCAGTATGGCGTTTAGGACAAGAAGATCCGAATATATGGAACATTTTAAAAAGTAAATAAATTTTTATATTTTATTGGAACTTTTCCATGTCTTCTTAAGTCTTGTTAATATATATTAAAAATATATTAAAAATAATAAGGAGGTTATTTTATGAAAAAGTTTATTTCCATCACAATTGCCCTTGTCTTCCTGTTTACACTTATAGTAACACCAAACACTGTACAGGCACAAGCTGATACTAAGATAAGTTTAAAACAGGCCATTGAAATAGCAAAAACAAAATTAGACATAAGTGATAATGGCTATGACTTTAGCTCCAACTACTATGAATATGGTAATACAAAATCATGGATTCTCAATTGGAATTCTTCTTCAAAAGGAAACATAAGCGTCACAATAGATGCCGATACAGGTGAGATTACAAACTATTATAGTTGGAGTCCTGTTTTACAAAAACAGCCAAGAATTCCAAAATACACACAGGATGAAGCAAAAAAAGTAGCAATTGAATTCTTACAAAAAATTGCTCCTGAAAAATTTAAAGAAACAAAAGAACAAATTATTAATAGCAATGGTTACAATGACTATTCTTATGACTATAACTTTTCCTTCGAAAGAATAGTAAATGGTATACCTTTCCCGTATAATTCTTTAAACGTCACAGTAAATAAAAACACTTTAAAAGTAACATCTTATTCATTAACTTGGGGAAATTATACCTTCCCTGACCCTAAAGCCGCAATATCTAAGGAAGAAGCAATAAAAATATTTAAAGAAAAAATAGGTTTAAAACTTCAATACAACTTAGTCTACGACCAAGTATATGGCAATGAACCTCAAGCAATTTTAGTCTATGGTATATACCAAAATGCTCCAATTGATGCTATTACAGGAGAAATAAAAACAAGTGATAACTATTATATGCCAATGTACGGTGGTCGTGGCGGAGATGTAGGAGCAGAATCTTCACAAAAATTCTCCCCAGAAGAGCAAAAAGCAATCGAAGCCTCTGAAAAATACATATCAAAAGACAAAGCTATTGAAGTGGTTAAAAACAGCATTCCTTTTTCAATAAGCGATTATAAATTAAGCAGTGTAAACTTATATAGTAACAATAATTATCCCCCTGCAAAATCAAATCCTATATGGAGTCTTAATTGGAGTTTAACTAAAGACAATAAATACTACTATGTAAATGCTTCTGTTGATGCAGTTACAGGTGAATTAACTTCTTTTTCAATAGGAAATCCCGATATGGACAATGTGCAAGGAAAAAAACCTTCCTACACTAAAGAACAGATGCGAAAAATCGCTGAAGATTACCTTAAAAAAATAATACCTGAAAAGTTCAGCAAAACAGCATATCAAGAAGAAAACTACAAAATGATTGATTGGCCATCATATCCATTCAGATATGTAGAAATATCAAATGGAATTTTGTGTCCCTTCAATAATATAAACGTCAATGTAAATCAATATACAGGTGACATAGTCTCATATTCTATAAATTGGACTTCTGTAAAATTGCCTGCTGCAGAAAATACAATAAGCCTTGAGGAAGCTTACAAAATAATGTTTGACAACTCTGAATTTACATTAATGTACATCCCTGACTTTGACTATAAATCTCCAGATCAATCTCCAACAATACAACTAGTTTATCAATCAAACTTTTTTAACTATATAAATGCGAAAACTGGCCAAATTATAGATTACTCTGGAAAACCCGTAGTAAAACAATCTAAAATTAATTTTACTGATATCAAAGGGAATTGGGCAGAAAAAGATATAAATCTCTTGGTACAATACGGAATAATTGATGTAAAAGAAGACAAATTTTATCCAAATAAAGATATCCTCCAAAAGGATTTTATAAAAATACTCATTAAAGCAATACAGCCTGACTATTATTACACTATGCCAAGTTACTCAGATGATTATGATACTTACTATGCCATAGCAATAAATAAAAATATCATAACAGAAAAAGAAAAAAGCCCTGATTCTATTGTCACAAGACAACAAGCAGCTAAAATGCTTGTAAAAAGTTTAGGTGCTGGTTATATTGCCGATATCCCAGATATATTTATAATAAACTTTAAAGACAATGATAAAATACCTAAAGACATGATAGGATATATAGCTATAGTATCAGGTCTTAAAATAATGAATGGTTCAGATGGATACTTTGAACCTCAACAGCCTTTAACAAGAGCCCAGGCTGCTGCTGTAATAGTAAGATATCTTCAATTGAATAAATAATTTAAGGCACGGTATACCGTGCCCTTTTACAATTTCATATATCTTGCCCTTTCTCCTCCTACCATCTTAGGCCTTGTTCTTGCAGCTACAATTGTAGCTTCTCCTATTTTACTTTTGCTCAACCTAACTGGAACAACCACAGGTCTTAGATGCATCCCAATCAGTACAAGTCCAATATCAAGTCCTGCATGGCCTAAACCTTTTATATTTTCAACCATGACAGGACTTTTAAAATTCTCATAGCAATAAGTTTGTATTGAGCCTCCGGCATGCTCATGAGGAATGACATTTACTACTTCAAATCCATACTTTTCTTGTGCTTCTTTTTCCACTAAAAGAGACCTGTTTATGTGCTCGCAACCCTGTACAGCAATATATAAACCTCTTTTATGTATAATATCCAAAATAGGATCAGCAACTGCTTTTGCAATATCAATACCACCTGCAGTACCTACTTTTTTACCCATTATTTCACTTGTACTGCCTCCAAGAACAAATATATCCTTAGATTTAAGGTTAGATATATCTAGTAATTCTTCAATTATTTCTGCTGTATCCTTTGTAATTGTTTGAAAATCCATTAATAACACCTCCAAAACCATTTATTATATACTACATTCTATTATAACACAATTTGAACCCATTTCTTCAGATAATGAATATAATATAAGATAAATAATACAATTCCTCTTATATGATTTGTTAACTGAATACATACTTAAATTTTTAGGCACAGTTTATTCATATTTTCATATGCTAAAATCAGATATGCAAAAAGGAGGAGGAATATGGATAAGCTTGTAACAAAAAAATATAATCTTTTTCTTAAAGGAATATCGCAAAAAACCCTTGAAGAACACTACAAACTATATAATGGATATGTAGAAAATACAAACGAAATACGCGAAAAATTAAAAACAGCCAATCGTTCAAAAGCAAATGCCGGCTACAGCGAATACAGGGAGCTTAAACTGGAAGAGACTTATAATTTAGATGGTGTTAAACTTCACGAATTATATTTCGAAAACTTAGGAGGAACAGGAGGTACCCCTTATAGTTTAATAGCCTCCATGATTGCCCTGGATTTTGGCTCCTTCGAAAACTGGAGACAGGACTTCATAGCCTGTGGAATGGCTTCCCGGGGCTGGACTCTTCTTTGCTTTGACCCTATAGATTTAAAACTTCACAACTATCTTCAGGACTTCCACAACCACGGCATAGTATCAAGAGCGATTCCCCTTCTGGTCCTTGACACTTACGAACATGCCTATTTTATAGATTACGGCACTGATAAAAAAAGCTATATAGAGGCCTTCATGAACAATATAAAATGGGAGGAAGTAAATAGGAGAGTAACCTCTTGGATAGAAATGCACTCTTTTTAAATCAGACAAGAGGAACCGGCTCCTTTGTCCGGTTCCTTTTGTCTTTATTTTATGGACGATGTTACTATTTCCTTTGCTGGAATTACAAAAAGATCGCTTTTTTCTATTCCAGGGTGCTTTTCAATGAAATTTTCTACAAGACGCATTCCAATATAGTACCCTGTACGCGGAGGAATACTCTCATCATATCCACTAAAATATCTAAAATACTCTTCCCTCCCTGGCGGTCTATCCCAAATATTTCTTAATTTACTCATAAGTTCTTTTTCATTATTTACACACCAAAAATACACATCCTCTGTATATCCCAATACTTTATACAAAGGTTCTTCGGGAAAAACCCATCTTGTAGTCATAACCGCTAAACCCTCTTCAATCAGAAATTCAAAAAGAGGAAGTTCCTCTACTGACTTATCTAATTTAAAACCATTTTGGAAAAGCCATTTTGTCAAAGGATTTGAAGAATTTTTATAGCGAAATGCATGGCCTATCTCATGAGAAAGCCATAAAGGTATGTCTTCATAAGGCATTGGTATACCGAAAAAAGTCTTGCCATGAGCTTCTATTGCTAAACCTACAGCAGGTCGACTTTCAAGAAAATATTGAAAAGCATTGCTGGTATAAAGTCCTATAATAAGATACACATCTATATCTTCAGCCTCGGGAAAAATTTTTACAATTTTATTCATTCCCTTAGATACGTTAAAGCGAATTTTTTCTTCATTAAACTTAGAAAGTAGATCCTGTCTATTTTCACTTTTTTCAAACCAATGTTTTTTATACTCTATAATGCATCTTTCCCATGGCATTTCTTTTGTGAAAAAGAAATTATTGCAATACTCTTGTATGACTAACCGATTCTTTCCAAGATAATTTTTTAAAAATGCCTCCCAATTTAACTCTTTAAGTGCATCTATACCATCAAGATAAATATAGTATACCACTTTCTGTACCGCTCTTCAAAATACAATACCCTATACAAATTAATCACTTATACTCATTTAAACTCCACTTGTCAATAAACAAAAGTCTTAATATCTCAAGCCCCGTACCTTCTAAATTGCCTCTTGCCCCACTTCCAAAAAATATACTGAAAGGGTTTGGCGTTGTATAATATTTTAACACAGGCTTACCCTGTATTCCAGCTCCTTTCGCAGCAATGTCTACAGCATCATAAAAATCTCCCAATCTATCTACAAGTCCAACTTTTAGTGCCTGCCTTCCCGTGAATATTCTTCCATCTGCTAATATCCTTACTTTTTCGATGGGCATATTTCTTCCCTCAGATACAATCTCTACAAATTGTTCATATGTATCATCTATAACACCTTGTAATATTTTTTCCTCTTCTGGTGTTAAATCTCTTGTAGGAGAACCCATATCTTTATAAGGACCACTTTTTATGGTTATTTCTTTTAATCCTAATTTATCGTAAAGCCCCTCATAATTTGTATATTGCATTATAACTCCTATGCTTCCTGTTATTGTAGCTGGATTTGCGACTATTATATCTCCACCGCACGCCGCCATGTATCCGCCGGATGCTGCAGCATCTCCCATTGCAATTATCACCTTTTTCCCCGTTTCTTTTAATCTTTTAAGCTCTGTGTATATTTCTACAGATTTTGCTGCAGAACCACCAGGGCTGTTTATTTTTACTATTACAGCTTTCACAGTATTATCCTCTTGTGCCTTTTTTATCTGTTCAACTGGATCGTTTATTGACTGAGGAATTCCTAAAATATTTGTACCACCGTCTCCAATTACTCCATCAATTGTTATGACACCAATTGTGTTTGAAACCCATGGCGAACTATTATTCTTTGAAGGCATTGTAAGAAAAATAGACGCAATAACAGTACCAATTATCAAGATTATAATAAATAATCCAATTAAAGCTTTTTTACTCATTTTTATAATCATTCCTTTCGCTTCGCTCAAGGCACAAAACGTAATGAAATG
>JBNAVY010000059.1:0-10111 GCA_049700195.1 Thermoanaerobacteraceae bacterium | reverse complement strand
GGTGAGCCTACAAGTATAAATGAGCTTGTTGAGATGATGAATGAAATTATGAATACTTATTTAGAACCTATTTATGCAGAGCCTCGAAAGGGAGATATAGTACATAGTTATCTTGATAATGAAAAGGCATTGAAAGTGCTTGGATGGAAGCCAGAATATAGTTTGGGAGAGGGATTAAGAGAGACAATTGAGTATTATAAGGTGAGATAGTAGAGGATGAGGTTGCGGTGACAAGTAAAGAGAGAAATGGTTTGATTTATTGTGCGTATTACAAACTTTTTGTCAAGATAATAAAAATCAACAAGATTAAATGCTACATATAATGAAGAATTTATTTTATTAAAATGGAAGATACAGTCAGAATGTCAAAGATTAGCCGAAAATAGCATAAAAGCAAGGTGAGTTTATGAAAAAAAATCTTATGTATTTAAATTTTTCTTTAATAACTTTTCTTCAATTTGTATTTTTCTATTTATTTTTAAATTTCCTACCTAATAGTTTAAAACCTTATTTCCTTATCTTTTTTGCAGCTTTAACTGTACTCACTTATTTATATGATAACCTGAAAAGTTTTACTTTTTTATTAGCAGGAATGTTAGCAATAGGATTTTATTATGTGTTAGTTGCATGGATTAAAATTTCGAGCAATTTAACACAACTTGAGTTTATTATTCAACAGCTTATAGTTGTCTTATTAGGAGTTTTAATATGGGTTGAGTCAATTTATTTTAAAAAAATAATCAATAATAATATAGAAATGGAGAAAAAAATAAAAGAGTTGCAAAAGTACAACCCTGAAATTGGGGTATTAACTTTAACAGAATTTATAGATAAAGCTGAAGTCATTTTTACTGCTATGAAAAGAAGAAAAGAGAATGGTCAGCTGTTAATTGTTAGTGTAAAAAAGTTTGATGTGAATAATAATCCCAAAACTTCTAAAACAATTTTAAAGTTTTTAGGAGAGGCTATTATAAAATCAATTAGAAAACAGTTTGATATTGTTGGATATCTCAATGAGAATACTTTAATAGTGCTGCTGCAGAATACCGATCTAGCAGGAAGTGAGATAGTTGTAAATAGGATAAAAGATTATATAGAAAATGCTCCTAAAATCAATTATCAAGGTGTTACTGAGAATATAAAAATTGAAATCGAAGAAGCTAGTAACGATTTTACTAAATTTAAAAAGTTTATTGAAAATTTTCAACAAGGAGAAGAATTTTATGCTGTTTCCTAAATTTGTAATTTTAGTAACAATATTGTTCTGGATGCTAATATTATACTATTCCGTACTAACAATTTTTGGCTTACTCTATAGAACTAAAAGAAAAGTGGAAGAAAATAAAATAGATATATATCCAAGTGTAGATATTTTAATTCCTGCTCATAATGAAGAAAAAGTAATCTTTGAAACATTAGATGCCATGACAAGTTTATATTATACAGGAGAGTTAAATATTTATGTGCTAAATGACAATTCTACAGATAAAACAGTCGAAATTGCAGACTATTTTGCAAACTTGTTTAAAAATGTACATCATATAAAAGTACCGCTGGGTAGCCCTAAAGGCAAAGCAAGAGTTTTAAACTATGGATTGTCAATTTCAAAGGGCGAATTAATAGTGGTATATGACGCTGACAATCAACCGGATAAAAATGCGTTAATACGATTGGTTAGTAAAACTCTTGAAAATAAAAAATATGCTGGTGCAGTAGGGTATGTAAAAACTATTAACATGTATAAAAACAGTTTAACAAGAATGATAGGACTAGAATTTATGGTTTTCCAGCTGATTATGCAGTCAGGAAGATGGAATCTTTTTAAACTGGGAATGTTGACAGGAACAAATATGCTTGTAAGAAGGAATGTGTTAAATGAAATTAATGGTTGGGACCCTTATGCTTTAGCGGAAGATGCTGAATTATCCATGAGGATCTATGCAAAGGATTATTTATTGCCGATTGTTACAGATTCAGTTACTTGGGAACAAGAACCGGAAAACTTAAAAGTGTGGATTAGACAAAGAACAAGATGGATGCAGGGAAATCTTTATTTGATATCGAAAGTTATAAAAGATAAAGGCTTAAGGAGAGAAAGTAAAAATAAATTTAATATTCTTCAAATGATATCTATATATTATATTTTTGTAAGCCTTGTTATAGCTTCTGATGCGTGGTTTGTATTAGGTTTATTAGGCAAATTAACAATTGATTACAAAGTTCCTTTGCTTGTGTTATGGTTTGAAACTTTGTGGATTTATACAGTTCAAATTAGTGCTTCCGCAGTAGCAGAGAACGAAATAAGCCTTACAAATATTCTTTTTGCTGTTTTAATGTATTTTACTTACGCACAATTTTGGATTTATTTAGTTTTAAAGGGGTATATATTGCAAATAAGAAATAGTTTTAAAAAGATTGAGCTGGTATGGGATAAGACAATAAGATTTTAATTATAACTATACTAGAACCGAAGCATAGTTTAGAAAAGGGATTAAAAGAAACGATTGAGTATTATAGAGTAAAATATGTAGAAGGAGGAGCTTATCTTTGGAATAGTGGCATGTTTATATGGGAAACATCAACAATACTAAATGCAATACACGAATACATGCCTAATTTACACAAAGCGTTGGAAAATATAAGTAAAAACTTTAATGCAGATGATATAGAAGAAGTATTATACAATGAATATTCAAAACTTGAAAGCATATCAATAGACTATGGAATAATGGAAAAAGCTAAAAATGTATATGTAGTACCGGGAGATTTTGGGTGGGACGACGTTGGAAGCTGGACATCCATAGAGAGATTACATGAGAAGGATGAATATGGCAATGTAATAAAAGGCAATGTTGTAAGCGTAGATACAAAAAAATGCATAATAAATGGTAATGAAAAACTTATAGCAACACTCGGAATAGAGGATGTAATAGTAGTAGATACAGAAGATGCCTTATTGATATGTTCAAAGGATAAGGTACAGAATGTGAAGGAGATATTGAAGGAATTGAAAGAGAAAAAGAGAGAGTATTTGTAATATAA
This sequence comes from Thermoanaerobacteraceae bacterium, assembly GCA_049700195.1. Classification (GTDB taxonomy): domain Bacteria; phylum Bacillota; class Thermoanaerobacteria; order Thermoanaerobacterales; family Thermoanaerobacteraceae; genus JBNAVY01. Next base: position 7,069 of record JBNAVY010000059.1, on the reverse strand, counting down.
GCAGCGGGGTGATTTGTTTGAATTTATATAATGAAGATAAAGTGGTAAAAAATATTTATGATTTTGCTGTAAAAGAACCAGATTTTTTTGAAGAATTAACAATTATTATGGACAAGTATGGCGATTGGCCATATGATATAGTGAAATATGAATTTAGAGATTTATTCAGGATTTTAAGCGAGAGAGAAAGGATGCCTGAAAGCGCGGAAGAAAAATACAGCAAAATGAAAGAAGATGTGAACCTTCTAAGAGTTAAATATCCAGATGCATTTAATAAATTTTCTTTATTAATCAGAAAATATGTTACATACGAAAATAATGCTATAGGTTATAATTCATTTATAAGATGCATAAATGAAGCGAATAAAAAGTTATGTAGAAAATATAAAAAAATAGTTGACAGCATTATGGGGTCTTTAAATATTCCTAATCTAGATGTTGAACATTTTGATGATTTATTAGAAAAAAGCTTAAAACAAAGAAGCAATTATTCAAATGCTTAAGTGTTGTAGCCTACGTTGATATTGCAGGAGTGAGGTAGATTTTTGATTTTTAAAACAATTGTACTTTTTATAATAAAATTAATCCCGGATTTTAATGATGTTTTTTGCATTGGTATTGTAGTTATTTCTTTTATTACTTACTTTTGGACTCATAGGAAACCTAAACGATATGTTAAACTTATTGATTCATACATAGAAAATGTGACATTTAGGGACGTACCTAAATTGTCATGTTTGGGTGCAGGATGTGAAAGGGTCTTGTTAAGAGTTTAAAAAGAAAAAGAATGAATATTTGTGAGGATAATATATAATTATTTTTTAAATGTTTAATTAAGTAGGGTTTAAATGTTTAACCTATTTTATAGTTTAAACATATGTTTCTAAGATTTTTTCAATTTGTAGTGTCTGCAGGGAAAAGTAAAAAATACCTTTTTATTGTTTATGCAGTTTGATAAGATTTAAGAGGGGATTTTGTGATAGAAGGGAAATTAAAATGTAGCCACAAAACCTATATATGAAGTGGAAATTTATTATACCATATATGATGCTACTGGAAACACCGTTGTAAACGCTAATACATATGTATATCCAGTTTATTTATTACCATTGCAAAAAGGAAGTTTTTACAATATACACTATGGGATTTCAAATGCTGATCATATAAAAATAACTTGAATAAACTGGTATCTTGATTAAAAGGGGTAAACAAGCATGGGAGAGGGGAAAAAGGATTCTAAAAATTCTTTAATTATTTATTTGCTTATAACGATTTTAATATTAGAAATTGGACTTATTGCATTTTACTATATTAGCAAAGTATTTCATCAACAAGTAATTACGGTTTTATAGTAGAACCGTGAAGATTCTATTCTTAAATACCTTATCTGTAGGCAATATAATTCTAAGACCAAATAAGCAATTTAATACCAGTCTTATTAAAAAGATATTATAAACAGTTTAAGATAATAAAAAGTAGTTAAAATAACTTATAAGTAAGGAGACAAAGAATGAAGGTTTTTTATAATATATTATATCCAGAGCATTTTCTAGTACTAAAATTTATATATCCTAAATTTTAAGAAGAACTAAGGAGTATTTTGGAATATAGTGGATATAAAGAAAAGTTTATAAAGAGAGTTTCTGGATTAGCTTATTGCAACGTAATTAAAATGAGGGGTTTTATATGGATAATAAATTAAAATTAGGAGATGCATGGAAGTTAATTGATGATTTAGCTGATGAATCGACAAAAGAAAAGTTTGGATTAGATGATATATTATATGAGATTTCTATGAAGATATATGAATTTAGGGTTAAAAATGATTTGACACAAAAACAGCTTGCTGAAAAATTGGGAATTACACAATCAATGGTATCAAAACTTGAAAGTGGTCAATATAATCCGACCATTGAACAACTATGGAAAATTTCAAAGAAATTAGGTTGGAACTTCAAGATAATATTCGGTGAAGAAGATGATGAAACTCAAATCTGGAATATATTTGATGCTGTAGAAAACCAAAATGATGAAGTTTCAGAAAATAAATTGGCGGTGGAGGCATGATTAATTCAAATCGAATATTAGTAGATTTCCAGTTTATTGGTAATATGGTATCTGATTTTAAGATTGAGACGAGGGATATAAAAACAAAAGAACAAAAAGGACAAGTTACTTATGATTTTGATTGTAATATAAAAGAAGTTAAAGAGTTAGAAGATGGTTATATAAGATATATTGAATTTATAACTAATATAAAGGCAAAAGTTAAGAATTCAATTTTGTTTAAAATTAATTTAACTATGGAAGGTGCATTTGCTGGAAATATTCAAAAGTTAAAACAAGAGGATTTTCTTGGCATGGCTGGATCTAAATGGCTTAATGACACTTTCTCAGTTATCGCGGGCATATATTTTAACTGTTACATTTCTTTCTGGAATAAATCCACCAGTAAAATTGCCAATGATTAATGTTTTTAGGTTAAGAGAACAGAAAAACAGACAAGAGAATAAAGACCTGTCTGAAAAGAAATTGAGATAAATAGATTTTTATAAGGATAGGTGTGATAGGTTATGCTAATACAATGTACAAAAAAGTTGGGCAAAGTTTGTAAAGAAACTAAAATAAGTTGATATAAAAATGGAACTTCTATTTAGTATTATTATAATTAAAATATATATTTAGGTGGGAAATCTAATGAATATAAAAATAAGAGAAGCAGAATTGAATGATTATAAATCTATAAGTACTCTTGTTAAAGAAGTACATAGTCTACATTTTAAAAATAGGCCGGATGTGTATGTAGATGTGGAGAACCCATTTACGGAAGAAAGATTTAAAGAGATATTAAATGACGAGAAGACGAGGATTTTTGTCGTAGAAGATAGTAATAATGAAATAATAGCTTACAGCATTATAGAAGTAATGACTACGAGGAATATTCCAATTTTTAAAGAGAGAAAATTTGTCTATATAGATGATTTATGTGTTAGTTCGAATCACAGAAGAAAAGGTGTAGGGAAAAAGCTATTTGGATATATTGTTGATTATGCAAAAAATTCGGGTTATGATGCACTTGAATTAACTGTATGGGAATTTAACAGCGATGCGATAAAATTTTATGAAAGTTTGGGTATGGCAACAAGAAATAGAAGAATGGAATTGAAGATTTAACAAAAATCTTTAAATTCTTTTATGCCTTTTCATTAATTACCATAAATATGATGTTTATATTAGATTATTTAAACAAATTGATTATTTGGATGAGAAATGATAGAATTTGCAAAGTCTTATAACATAAGCATAGTTACTGCGAACCCTGTATTGAGGTATCAGATAATTAAATTTGCAAACTTATTTTTGAAGAAAATGAAGATATAAAAGTTGAATTTGAAGTGAAAACTTTAAGAGAATATATGGATATGGAACCTTTTAGAAGGACTCAGATGGAGTTTGTCAAAGAGTGGATAGAAAATGTTTTGTAGGGAGATTATGACAAAAAGCATATTGGAAATAATTAATAATAAAATAAAAGAGCTTCAAAAAAATTTAATATTGCTGAAATCAGTGGCACAAGATGTTAATGAAGAAAATATAAAGGCAGATATGATTAAATATTGGGGAATAGAAAGAGGAATTCAAATATCAATTGAGTGTGTTATTGATATTGCCAATATTATAATATCTGCTCTTGGTACTGAAAATCAGATACATACAAAGAGAGTATTTTAGCATTGAGTAAAGTTGGTGTTTTGCCGCAAACATTTGCAAGAGGTGTATCAAGCATGGTTTCTTTCAGGAATATACTTGTATATGATTATATGAAAGTTGAGGAAAGAATGATTGTTGATATATTGAAAAATCATTTGGATGACTTTGTCAAGTATATAGATTATATTAACAAGTGGATTGATGAAAATTATTGAAAGTAAAATAATAGGGCAATAAATAAATGATATGAGAAAATTAATGAAAAAACTGATATGGATCCAATATCTTTAGAGGACATAACAAAAAAAGTAGATGATGTTAGAGGGAAGAGGTATTAAAATAAATGATTGTAGAGATGAAAAGGATAATATGATACTTGTGGAAGCTGTTTATGGAAATGAAAATTATATAATAACTGATGACGATGTTCTGCTGATTTTAAATTCTTATAGATGGATAAAAATTGTTATTTTAAAGGATTTTTTAAATGAAATTTATGATTTATAAAGGGCATAAAGTAGCTGTTTATGCGTGTATTGGTAGTCAAATAATACATTTTATGTATTATTGAAAATGATCATGTATAAGGTGTGATAGGCTATGTTAATACAGTGTACAAAAAAGTTATTAGATGTGATAAAGAGAAAACCTGTTGTGTATCAAGAAGAAAATTTGTTATTTTCTTGGCATGCGAATTTGATCACTTTAAATCGAAGAAAGACTGTAGTCCTTGTAAATGATAAAAACAGGTATGTGGTTGTTTTATATGGACTTAAAACAAAGGATTTTAAAAGGTTTAATGTTATTATCAACTCTATGATAGTAATGAACTATCAAAGCTTTATAAAAAGATCTGTCAGAAAAGAATTACTTTAATAGTTGAACACATCTTTTAAGTCTATTACAAGGTCTTCAAAAATAGAGACTTTAATTTTATCTTCTTCAGTGTATATGTTTGGTCTGCCGTATCTACCATTTTCCTGAAGTAGGAATACTGTTACCAATTTTATTTCTGGTTCTACTATCCAGTATTCTTTTACTCCATGTTTTTCATATAAATTAAATTTTTCTACTTTATCTATCCTTGCAGTGGAAGGAGAGGTAATTTCAACAATCAGATCAGGAGTACCTTTGCACCCTTCATCATCTAATTTTGATTTATCGCAGACTACTATAATATCAGGTTCTACAACAGTTTTTATTTCTTTATCGCTTTTTTCATCACCTGATGGTAGTCTTACTCCGAGGCGGAAATAAACTTCACATTTTTTATCTTTCAGGTAATTAAAAAATTGAAAGACTATTGCTCCAGAGATTTCTTGATGTATTCTTGGTGGAACAGTATGTAAATAAATCTGTCCATCAATTATTTCTATTTTATGTTCACCTGGCCAGTTCAGATAATCCTCATATGTATAAACTTCTTTTCTTTCTGTTAAAGACATAATTGACACTCCTTAGAATTTTTTTAGATAGCGCAGTTCTATGTTTTCAAAGGTAAGTCTTTTTGATTCTATTATATTATACGTATGTTAAATGTACAAACTATATTTTTACTGTCCAGTTTGTAAAGAATAATACTTTAAAAGTTGCTGTGCTAACCTTGTCGAAATATGGCGAAATTTTCTTAATATTTCAATTGGATTTTGGTTTATAAGATGGTAAAATTAAATTAAAACGGGAAATTTTTGTTATAATGTGTTTTTAGATGGGGGAGAGATAATGAGGATAAGAGATTGTAATTACTTGGAGGAATGTGAGAAGTATTATGAAAAGATATATCTAATATATCAAAAAGTAAGGTGTACGTATTATGAGTAGTGTAACTGGCATTAATGAGGAGTATGTCTTGAATAAGATAAAACCATATATTGATGGAAATAATATGATATCAGAAAAAAATTTTAATCGTTTATTTTCAAAACTGGATTTACGAGATCAATACAAGATTATTAATGTGTTAATAAACAATTATATTGATATAAAATTTGAAGATGAAATAGATGAAACTGATAATCTAGATGATGAAAATAGGACTGGAGAAAGATATAACGAATTTTATCCTGTAGATGCAATTCAAAACCTTACTAATGAACAGTTATGTGTACTTTATCAAAAAGGCTTAAAAATAGCATTAGATGCTATAATTAGCAAAAATGTAAATCTAGTAAAAAGCAGAGCAGTTAAATATTTAAAAACCTATAGACAAAGTTTAGAGATAGAAGATTTAATACAGGCAGGATTTATAGGAATGATCAAAGCAGTTGAAAGATTTGATCATACAAAGGGAGTTAAGTTTATTACATATGCTACAGGGTGGATAGATCAAGCTATTCGAAGAGAAATTATGAATTATGGTTTTCTTATTAGAATACCGGTGCATTATTTTGATAAGATTGGAAAGGTATTAAAAATGTCTTATTTACATCCTGAGTATTCTTTTAAAGAATTGTTTAGAGAGATTAAAGGAGGAAATGTAACTGAAAGTGAAGAAAATGACTTTGTTTATATAATGGAAAACGTTTTATCGCCGGTATCCCTTAATTATTTGATTAACGAGAATGGCGATACAGAGCTTATTGAATTCGTTACATATGAGGGAGATAGTGATTTTGTAGAAAATGAAGTGGAAGATAAGCTACTTAGAGAAACTTTAAATTTGGTCCTGAGCACTTTAAAAGAAAGGGAGAAAAGTGTATTACAATTAAGGTTTGGATTAGATGATGGACAAGAAAAGACTTTGGAAGAAATAGGTAAAATCTTTGGTGTAACAAGAGAAAGGATAAGACAAATAGAATCAAAAGCGATAAAAAAACTTAGACATCATACAAGGTCGAGAATTTTAAAAGATTTTGTAAAGGAGTGAAAATTAATGGATAATTATGTAAATTATATTAGGGGTAAAATAACAAAGTTTTTACCTAAAAATGATAAAACAATTCTCGTTTTAAAAGGCGTTCCAATTAAACTGTATAACTCCGAGTTTAAATTAGATATTAGTGCAATTTTAAATAATAAGTTTGCTTATTTTGCAGAAATTGTGAATAATGGGAGAAGGATAATTACTTATGACGAATTTTTAGCACTATATGAGTTTATAACAGCACAATATACTAATATCATAGTGTTAGTGAATAATTTGTTTATTAACTATTTTCCTTTAGAAGTTGATATATCCAAAAAAACTTTAAGATCTCTATTAATTCATTATAATGCTGTAGAAGAAACGGAAGAAGAAGAAAGCGAAGAAGAGTTGGAAGATCTTTCAGAAATCACAAAAATATATGCCAATATTAAAGTTATTAGAGCTTTTTGGTTTGTACAATATTTTTAAAATTACTTACAGAAATATACACCT
>JBNAVY010000058.1:0-10309 GCA_049700195.1 Thermoanaerobacteraceae bacterium | reverse complement strand
AGCAACCGGCTGTTAACCGGTAGGTTGTAGGTTCGAGCCCTACCTGAGGAGCCATTTTTGATATATAAAATTATTTATTTGCGGATGTGGCTCAGTGGTAGAGCATTGGCTTCCCAAGCCGAGGATCGCGGGTTCGAATCCCGTCATCCGCTCCAAAGTAAATAAAAATTAAATTTCTAAAGTTCTGTGCTTTTTTGCCAGAGCTTTTTTAGGTTAATTTTTATATAAAGCATGTAGAAGGTGAAAATATGTTAAAAGGTAAAGTCGCTATAATAACTGGTGGAGCAGGTGATATAGGAAGAGAAATTTCTACAGAATTAGCAAAAGAGGGAGCATCAATTGCAATACATTATAACAATAGTTATGACAAAGCAGTAAATTTAAAAGAACATATTAAGAGTAATTTTAGTTATGCAGAAGTTTTTAAAGCAGATATATCAAATAGATCTCAAGTTGACGATATGGTGAATAAAATATACGAAAAATTTGGCAGAATAGATTATTTGATTAATAATGCAGGGATAGCACAAATAAAACAGTTTATAGATATAACAGAAGCTGATTGGGATAATATGATAAATATTAACTTAAAAGGTATATTTAATTGTACACAAAGTGTTTTAAGATTCATGTTACCAAATAAAAATGGAAGCATAATAAATATTTCTTCTATTTGGGGTATTACTGGTGCTTCTTGTGAAGTACATTATTCTGCTTCAAAAGGTGGTATTATAGCTTTTACAAAAGCTTTGGCTAAAGAATTAGGACCCTCTAAAATCAGAGTTAATTGTATTGCCCCTGGAGTAATTGATACTAGAATGAATAATATTTTAAATGCAGAAGAAAAGGAGCATTTGCTTGATGAAATACCTTTAATGAGTATAGGGAAACCTGAGGATGTAGCAAATGCTGTATTATTTTTATTATCTGATAAGGCAAATTTTATAACTGGACAAGTTATAACTGTAGATGGAGGATTTATATAAAAAGGTTTTATTGATGCTTGGTTTTTATATCGACTTTTTCAGCATAGATAGTTCTTCTTCAGACAATTCTCTCCAATCCCCAGGTTTTAGATTCTTGTCAAGGGTCAGACTACCCATTGCCAATCTTTTAAGGTATATGACCTTTTTACCGACTGATTCAAACATCCTTTTTATTTGGTGATATTTTCCTTCTCTTATATAAACGTAAACTTTCGACACATCAGAAGAAGAAATAAGAATTTCAAGGTTTGCGGGAAGAGTTTTATACCCATCTTCAAGTATGACGCCTTCATTAAAAGCTTTTATGTCTTTATTATCTACAAAATCTGATATTTCAGCATAATATTTTTTTACAACATTTTTTTTTGGAGATAAAAGCTGATGTGCCAAGTCTCCGTCATTAGTTATAAGAAGCAAACCTTCTGTATCTTTATCAAGCCTTCCAACAGGAAATAAATTTCGAGATTTCAATTCACCCGTTAATAAATCTATAACTGTTTTTTCTTTAAAATCATATGTTGCACTTATTACTCCATTTGGTTTGTTCATCATAATATATAAAAATTCTTTATACTCTATCTTTTTACCATTTAATAAAATTTCATCAGTTTCAGTGTTTACAATTAAACCAGAATCTTTTATTATATTACTATTTACTAATACAAAACCTTTATTAATGATTTTTTTTACTTCTTTTCTTGTACCAATGCCTATATTCGATAAAAGTTTATCTATTCTCATTTTTGCCATAATAATCACCAACTTTTTATATTGTATTTTTATTATACAATAGTTTTAATTTTTTTTTTACTTTATTCTTATATTGATTTAAAATATTAATATACATGTTATTTTTAAAGGGGTGTATTTATGGATTTTAATGAAAAAGTAGTGATAGTGACAGGAGGAGGACAAGGAATAGGGAGATGCATTGCGCAAACTTTTGCTGAAAAAGGAGCAAAAGTAGTTATAGCTGATATTGACGATGAAGCCGGCATAGAAAATGAAGAATATATAAAATCTAAAGGTGGAGATTCACTTTTTGTACATACAGATGTTTCTTTAGAGGAAGATGTTAAAAACATGGTAGATAAGACGATAAAAACATACGGCAAGATTGATATTCTGATAAACAATGCAGGTATTGGAGCAGGAGGAACAATTTACACAAGGTCCATGGAAGAATGGGATAGAGTCATAAATGTTAATTTAAGAGGAACATATATGTGTTCTAAATATGTTGCTATTTACATGAGAAAAAATGGGGGAGGAGTCATAATAAATATAGCGTCTACAAGAGCATTTATGTCTGAACCTCATACAGAACCTTATTCTGCTTCAAAAGGTGGAATTATAGCTTTAACTCACTCTCTTGCAATTAGTTTGGCTTATGATAAAATAAGAGTGAATTCTATAAGTCCCGGATGGATAGAAGTGTCTGAATGGAAGAAAAGTAGAAAAGCTAAAAAGCCCCAATTGACTGAAGAAGATCATTTGCAGCATCCCGCAGGGCGTGTAGGAAATCCAGAGGACATAGCAAATGCATGTTTATTTTTATGTTCAAAAGAAGCTTCTTTTATTACGGGAGAAAATCTAATTGTTGATGGCGGGATGACAGTTAAAATGATTTATGTATAAGTTTAATAAAAGGAATGAAGAATATGAATAAGACAAAAGAGAGGATTTTTAAATCAGCAATAAAAACCTTTTCTAAAAGAGGTTTTTATAAATCTACAATGGATGAAATTGCTGAGGATGCAGGAGTTGCAAAGGGAACACTTTACTATCATTTTAAGAGTAAAGATGATATATTAGATTTTTTAATTGATGAAGGTATTAAAATTTTAAAAGAAGAAGCATCAGATGAAATAAAAAAAGTCAACAATGCTATTGAAAAGCTAAGAAAGCTTGTGCTTGTCCAGACAAATTTTTTATACAGAAATCATGATTTTATAATTGTTTTACTAAGTCAGATCTGGGGACATGGAGAGGTACCCAGAAAATTCAGAGAAAAGCTTTATGGTTATCTGGATATTATTGAAGGGGTAATTAAAGAAGGGAAAGAGCAGAAACTTATAGCACAGTGTAATGAGGAAATAGTAGCAGCAGCTTTTTTTGGCATGATAAGTTCTATTTTAGCTTTAAAAGTAATACAAGAAGAAAATAAAGATATCGACCCATATGAGATAACAGAAAGTGTATTTAATTTTGCTTTAAAAGGTTTAGAAATAAAAACTCCAAATTAGGAGTTTTTTTTATTTAGAACTTTATATAATATATTGACATTTTATCTTGTTAGGAATATAATATTTTCGTACTGACCGGTCAGTATAAAAAATAGAGGAGGCAGGTATATGAATGCAATTAAGGTGGCATTATCAGAGATAGATAAAATAATTAAAAGCCGATTTATAAGATTGGCTGTTATAGTAGTTGCTTTTATGCCTTTACTTTATAGTTTCTTATATTTATATGCTTTTTGGGACCCTTATTCAAAATTAGATAAACTTCCTGTTGCGATAGTAAATCAAGATACAGGGGGTATTTACGATGATAAAAATGAAAATATAGGTAAACAAATAACTGATAAATTAAAAGAAGGGCGAGAATTCGATTATAAATTTGTTAATTATCAAGAAGGTATTAATGGTTTAAAAGGTAATAAGTATTACTTTATGATTAATATACCGCAAAATTTTACAAAGGATATTATTAGTATAGATAGTAAAAATCCAAAAAAAGCAGTTATAGAGTATATAACAAATGATAAAAAGAACTTTTTAGCAACACAAATTGGAAACAAAGCAATCGAATCAATTCAAGCCGAGATACAAAGTTCTATTAGAAAAAATTATATTGACTCTATTTTCAAAAATGTTGATGAACTAGGGACAGGATTAAAAGAAGCAGCAAATGCAGGGAACAAACTTTCGACAGGTGCTCTCGAATTATCAGATGGTGCTTTAAAGTTAAATAAAAACATGATCAAAGCAATGAATGGAAGTATACAGTTAAAAGATGGAGCTTTAAAATTAAATAATGGTTTATCTCAAGCATTAAAAGGTATGGACACGTTATCTAATGGCACAGACAAATTAGCACAAAAACTTTTAAATGGAGAAAATTCTGGTTTAATAGAAGGTATGAATTCACTTAAGGTAGGAATAAACGGAATTAGCCAGGGTATTAAGACAACGTCAGATGGCACAATAAAATTAAAAAATGGGATTAAATCTCTTACAAATGGTTATGATATTTTAGGGCAAAATGTTCAAAATTTTAGTAAAAAAGTAGAGAATTTAGGTAATAACATAGACAAAATTTCTATTGGATTGTCTTCAGGAGAAGAATCTTTAAAAAGTTATATATCAAAACATCCTGAAGCTGCAAATGATCCGGATTTACAAAAAGCCCTTATGGTAATTAGTAATTCAAACAATAATATTGATACTATAAGTAAAGAATTAAGTGCTAGTATGTCAAAAATACAGGAATTTAATACTGCTAATTCTCAGTTAAATCAGGTATCTAAGTCATTAGATGCAGGTATTGATTCTTTGAATAATGGCATATTAAATTTATATGAGGTATCAAATAAGCTAGATGAAGGAGCAAATAAGTTATATAACGGGTTGGTACAGTATAATTCAGGGATAAATATAGTTACAAGTAAAATTTTACAGTTATCTCAAGGTTTAAATCAGTTAGATAATGGGCTTAAAAGTTTAAATAAGGGTTCATATAATCTTTATAGTGGCATAGATACTCTTAGCAGTGGTATTAAGCAATTACAAGATGGTACAGAAAAATTACAAAATGGTACAAGGGCTTTGTCAGATAAACAAGCATTGCTTAGTCAAAAATTAAGTGAAGCTTCAGATAAAATATTATCGCAAGAAGCATCACCTGATAAGAAAGCAATAATAAATAACCCAGTATCTATAAAAAAGGAAGAATTTAATCCTGTTAAAAATTATGGTATTGGTTTTGCACCATATTTTATTCCTTTATCTTTATGGGTTGGCGCATTAATATTATTCTTTTTAATAGATATTTTTGATAAAAATAAATATGAAAATATAAGTAACAAATCAATTCAGGCAGGGAAGTTTTTATCTTTGAGTATAGTTGGTATTTTGCAATCTGTTGTATCAAGTTTTGTATTAGTAGAAGGGCTCAAACTAAGTGTTCACAATTTGATGTATTATTATTTAATAAATGCTGTTATGTCAATAGCATTTGTAGCAATAATTCAGCTTTTTGTGATGCTTTTTGGCATAGCCGGCAAATTTTTTGCGATAGTACTTTTAATGTTGCAGCTAACATCTTCTGGTGGGACATTTCCCATGCAATTATTGCCGAAGTTCTTTAACGTAATAAGCCCATATTTACCAATGACATATGGAGTAGCAGGTTTAAGAGAAGTAATTTCAGGAAATAATATAAATATAATATTACAAAACATTTTTATAATAGGGGGATTCGGCATTGTATTTTTAATATTTACTATGATTTTAGCTGAACAAGCTGATAAAATGGAAATAACTCAAAGATTAAAAAAAATGTAGAAAAAACACTGTATAGTGTTTTTTCTACATTTATAGTCTTGACAATAATTTTTTTATAGATATAATAAAAGCAGATAAGGGAAACGATTGCGCAATTTTTGCACAAATGTATTCTCTAAAATATATGCTTATTTTTTTAATTTTCGAGAAATCGATTGCACATTAAAAAAGAAAGGAGGATAGCAGTTATTTTGTTTAATTTAATAAAAAGGAGGAAAAGGAATGTTTAAAAGAAAAGCTATTAGTTTTTTTCTTGCATTTCTCTTAGTATTTACAGCAGTATTTAGCTCAATGCCTATACAATATGTAAAGGCACAGACAGATACAGCGCCAGCAACTGCTGTTGTTGCAGGCAATTTTCAGTCAAAACTTGGGGATACCGATTGGAATGGCGACAGCAACATATCAGTAATGACATATAAAGGCAATGGTTTTTATGAATACACAACACAGAGCGTATTACCTGCAGGAGATTATGAGTATAAAATAGTTTTGAATGGGAGGCAGTGGATACCAGACGGTTTTGGAAATAATTTAAGCTTTCATCTTGATTCAGCTTCTGTAGTGACTTTTTATTACAATTACAACACTTAAAGTATTACTGATTCCACAATATATACACCAATTGCTGAAAAAAAACTTCCGAGAATTGTAGGCACTATACAATCAGCAATAGGAGCAGGTAATAACTGGGAGCCTGCCTCATCTACTGCTATAATGAGAGACTATAAGTTTAACAATGTTTACGAATACACTTCAAACGTTCCAAAAGGGAATTATCTTTTTAAAGTTTTCTATGATAACAATTGGTATGGAGATCCACAATATGGACTGGAAAATGATAATATTCCATTAAATGTAGTGAGTGATGCTAGAATTGTATTTTATTTTGATACAACGACCCATAAAATATGGACAGATATAGTACCTGTTTCAGGTGATGAACCATCAATTCCAACAGTACCAACACGTCCACTAAATGATATATATTTCGATTCCTTAAAACATGATACACATGATTTGTTTTATCGTTCACCTTTTGGTGCAATTAAAACAGATGAGACTGTTACTTTAAGATTTCAGGCAAAAAATAACAACTTGGAGTCAGCTAAAATTTCATACTGGGATGATATAAAGAAAACAAGAAATGAAGTACCTCTGTATAGAATTGGCGAAAGTAAAGATAGACAGTATGAATACTGGGAAGTAAAACTTACCTTTGATTATCCTACAAGGATATGGTATTATTTTATTGCAAAAAATGGTACTAAAACTGCTTATTACGGAGATAATGATGAACAATTAGGTGGCGTAGGTAAAGCCGCAGATACAGTAATTAAGGATTTTGAACTTACAGTTTATGACAAAAACTTAGATACCCCAGATTGGATGAAAGGGTCAGTAATGTATCAAATATTCCCTGACAGGTTCTTTAATGGGGATAAGTCTAACGACCATCTAAAGGAATACAGCAGGGGTTTTGATCCTGTTGAATATCATAGCAACTGGGACGACCTTCCTGATAATCCTAATAATAAGGATAAACCTGGATATACAGGTGATGGAATCTGGTCAAATGACTTCTTTGGCGGTGATTTAAAAGGTATAGATGATAAATTGGATTATTTAAAAAGCCTTGGGATAACAGTTATTTATATCAATCCAATTTTTGAATCACCTTCTAACCATAAATACGATACGACGGATTATTCAAAAATAGATGAAATGTTTGGCAACCTTGACAGTTTCAAAAAGCTTATGGAAGATGCCCATGCAAAAGGAATTAAAGTAATACTTGATGGCGTCTTCAACCATACAAGTGATGACAGCATTTATTTTGATAAATACGGAAAATATTTAGATACAGGAGTTTTAGGTGCTTATCAAGCATGGAAGCAGGGAAATCAGTCAAAGTCTCCATTTGGTGACTGGTATGAGATAAAGCCTGACGGTACCTATGAAGGTTGGTGGGGATTTGACAGTTTACCTGTTATAAGGCAGATAAACGGCAGTGAATATAATGTCAAAAGTTGGGCGGATTTTATTATAAACAATCCTAATGCAATATCTAAATACTGGTTAAATCCTGATAAATATGAAAAGGCAGGTGCAGATGGATGGAGATTGGATGTTGCTAATTAAGTTTCTCATGATTTTTGGGTTCATTTTAGAGATGCTATTAATACTGTAAAGCCGAATGCTCCGATGGTTGCTGAAGATTGGGGTGATGCAACAATGGATCTTCTTGGTGACTCTTTTAACTCTGTTATGAATTATCTTTTTAGAAATGCAGTGATTGACTTTATACTTAATAAATCATTTGATGATGGGAATGGGGTTCACAATCCTATAGATGCAGTAAAACTTGACCAAAGGCTTATGAGTATATCTGAAAGATATCCTCTGCCAGTGTTTTATTCTACTATGAATCTTTTAGGTTCTCATGACACAATGAGAATACTTACAGTATTTGGATATAATTCTGCCGATGACAGTCAAAATTCTCAGGAAGCAAAGGACCTTGCGGTTAAAAGACTTAAACTTGCTGCAATACTTCAGATGGGTTATCCAGGCATGCCTTCTATTTATTATGCAGATGAAGCAGGACAATCTGGAGGAAAGGACCCGGACAACAGAAGAACATTCCCTTGGGGGAAAGAGGATACTGATTTGCAGGATTTCTTTGAGAAAATTGTAAATACAAGAAATGATAATCAAGTTTTAAAAACAGGAGACCTTGAGACACTTTATGCAAATGGCGATGTTTATGCTTTTGGAAGAAGAATCATAAATGGAAAAGATGCTTTTGGGAAATCTTATCCTGACAGTGTGGCTATTGTTGTAATTAATAAAGGTTTAAAAACACAGATCCCAATAGATACCACTAAGTTTATAAGAGATGGTGTAGCATTTACTGATGCTTTGACTGGTAATAAATACACTATTCATGATGGACAGGTAGTTGTAGATGTAGATAAAATGAGTGGAGCTATACTTATATCAGATGAAGGACAGAATTTGACAGCACCAGATCCAATAAAAGACCTTAGTGTAGTATCAGGCAATGGTAAAGTAGACCTATCCTGGGGCAGTGTAGATAAAGCAGTAAGCTATAATATTTACCGTTCTACAGTTAAAGGTGGGTTATATGAAAAAATAGCTTTAAATGTTACACAAACCACCTATACTGATACAGATATCATTAATGGTCTAAAGTATGTGTATGCTGTAACCGCTGTAGATAGTGATAGAAATGAGAGTGCTTTAAGCAATGACGTTGAGGCATATCCAGCATTTACCATTGGATGGGCAGGAAATATGAATCAAGCCGGTACTCATGTAATAAGCGTAAATAATCCAGTCAAAGTGTATGCTGAAGTGTGGGCAGAAGGATTAACAGATAAACCTGGCCAAGGAGAAAATATGATTGCCCAGTTAGGATATAGGTATATTGAAAATACTGTAGGAGATGCAGTTTACAATGCCGTATACAATAAGGTGGAAGGTGTTGAAATAAGTAAGGACTGGACATGGGTTGATGCACAATATGTAGAGGATTCTGGGAATAATGACAAATATATGGCTGAATTTGTACCTGATATGGTAGGTACATGGGAATATATTATGAGATTTTCTTCTAATCAAGGCCATGATTGGACATATACAAAAGGGTCAGATGGAAAAACAGATGAAGCAAAACAGTTTATTGTTGTGCCATCAAATGATGTAGAAACACCTACAGCTCCAGTCTTATAGCAACCAGGAATTGAATCCTCGAAAGTTACACTTAACTGGAGTCCGTCAAGTGACAATGTTGCTGTTTTCGGATACGAAATCTATAAGTCTTCAAGTGAGGCAGGTCCATTTACAAAGATTGCAACTGTATCTGAAAGTGTGTATAACTATATAGATAAAGATGTAGTAAATGGCAATATATATTATTATAAAGTTGCAGCAGTTGATACTTCTTATAACAGGACAGCATCAAATACAGTAAAAGCAACACCTGATATAATAACTGTAAAAGTGATATTTAATGTTACAGTACCAGATTATACTCCTGATGAAGGAATAAATATCGCTGGGAGTTTTTCTGATGCATTTTGGGATCCTGGGGCTTTGCAGCTTACTAATATAGGTAATAATAAGTATTCTATTACTTTAAAATTAAATGAAGGAACACAAATTGAATATAAATATGCAAGGGGTTCCTGGGACAGAATAGAAAAAGATGAAAATGGCTATGAAATTGCCAATAGAAAAATTACAGTTGTAGACCAAGGTCAAAATACTATGTCTATAAATGATGTAGTTGAAAGATGGAGAGATATACCTTTATATATTTATACTCCAAAAGATAATACTAAAGTCAGTTCAGATACCAACAACATAGAAATAAAAGGTAACACATATAAAGGAGCAAGAATTGTTATAAATGGTCAAGAATTTATACAGAATGAAAATGGTGTTTTTACAAAAAATGTTGATTTAGATTATGGCGAAAATATTATAAAGATTCATGTTGAACCAAGTGGAGATAAAAATAGTGAATTAACTAAAGAAATAACTTTAAATGTTATAAGAGAAATGGCTAATTTACCACCAGAGGATTCACAGAAAGAAGAACCTGCTCCAGTGCCCAAAGAACTTGAACCACAGCCTATAAAAAATCAACCCACACCAGTGACACCGCCAGCAAGCAGCGAACAGCCAAAAGAGACAGCAAAAAGTGAAGAAACAACCCAAGGGAAAATA
>JBNAVY010000057.1:0-10474 GCA_049700195.1 Thermoanaerobacteraceae bacterium | reverse complement strand
AATGGCAGGGGAGACAGGAATCGAACCCGCAGCCCACGGTTTTGGAGACCGTTGCTCTACCAATTGAGCTACTCCCCTGCACTGCTTTTTTATTATAGCATAGAGTATGTATTTACGTCAATAATATACTTCATAAAAAATTGGTTATATGTTATTATATAATAAAAAACATTTGTATTTATCTTAACTTGTGATTTGATTTTTTAAAGAATGACAGAAGTATATTTTTGAGGTGTTATTTATGAAATTCATGAAACATAAGATTTTAATATTTTTGTTATTATTTTTCTTGTTTATACTTTTTTTTAAACCTTATTCAGTAAAGGCTGATGAGATCTCAATATCTATTTACGGGAATAATAAAGTTTTTTTGCAAAAGCCTATTTTTCAAAATGATACATTGCTAGTACCAATGAGACCTTTTTTAGAAGCATTAGGTGCAGATGTTGATTGGGAAACTAATACACATAAAGTTACAGCTTTTAAAGATAATATTAAAATCATACTTTATATAAATAATAAATTTGCTACAGTTAATAATAAAATATTTACCCTTAAAACAGCTCCTCGTATAATAGGTGATTTCACATATATACCTTTGAGATTTATAGGTGAGGCTTTTGGAGATGATGTTAATTATTCTAACGGTCATATAGAGATAAATTCGAAAATACAAGAGTTCAAGAATCAAAATAATATAATAGAAAAGCCAAATAACGGTAGTGAAATATCAAATGGATCAATCTTATCAAATATTACTACTGAGCGAGATTTATATCTTTTAATTAAAAATAGTTTAGAAAAAGGAAATGAAAAAATAGATCTTACATCTGCAAAATATTTGTCATCTTCTACCTCTTCATTTAATGATTTACTTAATAAAATATCAAAATTAACTACAATAGTATTAGAACAACATCCTGAAATAGGATATACAAACAAATGGACTGTATATGTAAATGGTTATGGAAACAAAGTTGAAAATGTTTATATTGAATTTAATTATAATTTTACAAAAGAGCAAGTCCAAGAAATGTTAAATGAAACTAAGCTTAAAGCAGAGGGAATACTAAAAAATATTATAACACCAGATATGTCAGATATAGATAAAATAAAATCTATACATGATTATATAATAAAGAATACTATATATGATTATGAAAATGCTGTTCACAATACAATACCTTTGGATTCATATACAGCATATGGAGTGTTAGTTAAAGGAGTAGGTGTATGTCAAGGTTATTCAGCAGCTTTTAACCTATTGGCAAATATGGCGGGACTAGACTGTATAAGCATATCAGGAGAAGGCGACAATCAGCCTCATGCATGGAATATGGTGAGAATAAATGGTGAAGTTAGATATATCGACGTTACATGGGATGACCCAGTTCCTGACAAAGGAGATAACGTGATGTATACCTATTTTAACTTAACAGAAAAGCAAATAGAAAAAGACCATAAGTGGAATAAAGAGGACTTTTCTGAAAAATATTTTGATTACAAATAAACTGCCTAGAAAGCTTATAAAAAGCTTTCTAGGCAAATAATTTTTATCTTATTGATTCTGCCATTTTCACTGCTTCTTCTTTTGTGAGGTCCTGACCGCTTAAGTGATATGTTAGGCCATTAAACTGCCAGTATAATTCATAGCGCTTTGCTGTTTTTAATTTTTCACTCATTTTCTTATCAGAATTTTCATCAGATGAAAAAGTAATAACTTCTTTTTCTATCCAATATCCAGTAGTGCCATTTATATTAACTTTTTCTGCATTTCTTGATATATTTGTAAGCGAAGGAAGTGCAGGATCTATGCGAAGCCATATTGTTTTTAATTGATTGTTTTGTTCATTTATGAAGGTTGCTGAAAAGTATTTGCTTACACCTTTATCTCCCTTATCTCCAAGCATGCCATGTAGCTTGTATCCTTCAGGAAGGTAGGAGGGAAGTTTTATTTGCATACCTAAATATTTTTCAGCTTCCTCTAATGATGAAAATTTTTGTGTATGTCCTTTTATAGCTATCTCTTCAGAGTTATTGCCATCAAATTTTCTTATACTCATACCTACTTCATTACCCTTGTCGTCTGTGCCTTTTAATACTATGAAGTCTTTGCCTTCTTCTACCACTTTCATGGTTATTACTCCTAATTTTATTAGGGCATCATTGGCTATTGCTTTTGCTGAAGGTGATACTCCTAAGGCAACTCCTAATGTTAAAGCAGCAATGACAACTGCTGCGACAGCTTTTTTCCACAAAGGCATAATTTTTAATTTCATTACAATATTTCCTCCTTTTTTACTTAATAGTATTCTTTCTCTTACATTTAGAATTAGGTTATCTTTAAACTGAATTTCTTCTGTCTTTTCTTTTAAAGTTTGGCTAAGTAGGATTTCTAATTCTTCTTTTTTATTCATCCTTGATTCCTCCTTGTAATTGAGGATTACCTACAGGATAGCAGGTACTTAAATGGAGCTTTTTTAGCTTTTCTTCCAATTTTTTTATCCCTCTGTGAAGCCTTGATTTTACAGTTCCTTCAGGTAATTTCATTATTTTTGCAATTTCTTTTATTGAAAGCTCTTGATAATATTTTAAAATTATTATTGTGCGGTAGTGGGGGTCTAATGTATATAAACTGTTAATAAGGAACTTTTTTAACTCTTTTTCTTGATAAATTTCTTCTGTATCATCTTTTTCTGAGTGAAAGTCTTGTCCTGCTTCTTTCAAGGCTTCTAATGAAATATTGTTTTTATTCTTTTTTATATAGTCATAGCATATCCTTGTTAAAATCCTGTAAAACCACCTTTCAAATGCTTGAGGGTTTTTAAGCTGATAAATTTTCTGGTAGCATTGAAAGAATGCCTCTTGAACACATTCTTCTGCTATGTGTTTTTTTCCTGTGATAAGATATGCAGTTTTTAATGCTTTTGGGCCTTGAAATTTCATGAGGTGTTTAAATGCTTCAAAATCGCCTTTTTGTAGTTTTTTAATAATATCTGTTATATCCAATATTTCGTCACCTCTTCTTTGGGAGCTCCCTCTATTATATAAGAAGATTAAAAAGCAAAAAAGGTTCCCTTTTTAATAATAAAAAGTTTACATTAAATTAACAAAGGTTTAACAATGATTTAGTATAATCGAATATGAGGTGATAAATTTGAAAAATGAAGTCAAGCGGATAATAGAAGAGAAAGACTTTAAAATTTTTTTTCAACCTATTGTATCACTTATAGATGGAAATATAATTGGCTATGAAGCTCTAACCAGAGGACCCGAAGGTAGCCTGTTTTACAATCCGGAATTTTTATTTAAAGAAGCAAAAAATAATGGTTTACTTTGGGAACTAGAGATGATAACCAGGATAAAAGCTATTGAAGATTTTAGTAGCTTTAAAATTGATAAATACCTATTTTTAAATGTTGATCCAGACATTATTAAAGATGAACATTTTATTAAAGGTACAACTAAGGACATGATCCAATTTTATGGGATTAATCCAACAAGTTTAATCTTTGAAATAACCGAAAAAACAGCAATAAAAGATTATAGAAATTTTAAAGGAATAATAGATAATTATAAAACCCAGGGTTATAAAATAGCAATTGATGATGTAGGAGCTGGATATTCAGGGCTTTCTACAATTGCAGAAATAAAACCCTATTATATAAAAATTGATATGTCTTTAATAAAAAATATTGATAAGGATAATTTTAAAAAAGCAATTGTAAAAGCTTTGATGGAATTTGCTAATAATACCAACATAAAGCTTATAGCAGAGGGTGTAGAAAATATTGATGAGCTAAATACAGTAATAGAAATAGGTATACAATTTGCACAAGGCTATTTTTTATCAAAGCCATCACCTGAATTATGTTGTATAAATGACGATGTAAAAAATATCATTCAGAAAAAAAGAGAGTATGTCGAAAAAACAAAATTTTCTTCTGTTTATACTGTTAAAATAGGAGAAATTGCAAGAAAAGACAAGAGCATACCGCCTTTTACTTTAGGTTTAGAAGTTGAAAGAATGTTTACTGACAATCCTAATCTTCAAGGCATTACTATTGTCAATAATGGGAAAATAGCTGGTCTTGTAATGCGAAAAGAATTTTTTTCTCATATTGGTACCCAATATGGATGGGCAATATACATGAAAAGACCCATATACAAAATAATGGATCCTAACCCTTTAATATTTGATTACAATATTCCAATAAGTGAAGTTGTTAAAGCAGTTATAACAAGGGAAGAAGATAATTTATATGATTATATAATTGTTGAAAAGGATGGTTTGTATTATGGAATAGTATCCATTATAAATCTTTTAGAAAAATCAATGAAATTAGAATTAAACATTGCAAAATATTCAAATCCTTTAACTGGTTTACCCGGGAATCTTGTTATAGAAGAAAAAATACAAGAAATTATTTCAAATAAAGATCCTTTTTCTTTCATATATTTTGATTTAAATAATTTTAAGGCTTATAATGACGTATATGGTTTTGAAAAAGGTGATAAAGTTTTGAAATATACAGCCAATATTCTTGAAAGGCATTTATATTTTTATAAAAATAGCTTTTTAGGTCATGTTGGTGGTGATGACTTTGTTGCAATACTTAATACATACAATGTAGAAAACCTATGTAGTAATATTATAGAAGAATTTGATCATAACATTAAAAAATTTTACAACAGTATTGACATTAAGAGAGGATTTATTCATGGTAAAGATAGATCAGGCAGGGAAAATGATTTTCCGATTATGGGTATCTCTATTGCAGTTATCAATAATAAAAATAAAAAATATTTTGCTGTTGATGAATTAAGTGAAAAAGTATCAGGGATTAAAAAAGAATGTAAAAAATATAATAAAAGTTATTGTATTATAGAGTCTTTTGAAGAATCATCCAATGTATATTTTTAAATAATATTTAAAATATAGCTCTTAAATATGAGCTTTTTTAAAAAATATTTTATTTCATTAAAAATAATATATATTTTATAAAATTGATTTTTGTCTAAAAGTATTTTATAATTAATAAAAGTGATATTTTGTAAATTATCATAAAAAGGAGATTAAAATTATGGATAATTGCGTAAGATTAATATCTGATAGAAGAGCAATTACGTTTTTTGATCCTTCAAAGGAGATATCTGATAGTCTTATAAAAGAGGTTTTAGAGCTTGCTTCAACTGCTCCTTCAGCAAATAATCTTCAACCTTGGGAGGTCATTGTAGTAAAAAGCAAAGATAAAAAGAAAATTTTAAAAGAGATAGCATATAACCAACAAAAAGTTGAAGATGCTTCTGCTGTTATAGTTTTAATTGCAAATCCTAATGGAGCCTTTTTACATGCTGATAAAATTTTTGAAAGTTCAATTGAGCTTGGCTATCTTGACAAAGATAAGAAAGAGATTGCAAAAGCACAGGCTCTTAGGTTTTGGCAAGATGAGGAGCAGGCAAAAAGAAAGTCTATAAGAGATACAGCTTTATTAGGCATGAATATTATGATTTCTGCAAGAGTTTATGGTCTTGAAACACATCCCATGGATGGTTTTAATGAAGAGAAATTAAAAGAATTTTTAAATATTGATAAACACATGTTTGTACCAATGATAATTGCTATAGGATATAAAGATGAAAATAAAAAACTCTTACCAAGGGCTTATAGATTTAAATTCGAAGAATTTGGAAAAATAATTTAATGATAAACTACATAATTATTTTAGTTGCTTCAGTTTTAGCTGGAGCAACTAATTCAATTGCAGGAGGGGGTACTTTAATAACCTTTCCTGCACTTTTGTGGGTCGGAGTAACTCCTTTATCAGCCAATATTACAAATACTGTAGCCCTTTGGACTGGTTCTTTTTTTGGAGCATTGGGATTTAAAGAAAAATTGTATCAAACCAAAGAACTTTTAAAATTTTTAACACTGCCTTCTTTGATAGGGGGAATCTTAGGTGCATATCTTCTTATAATAACTTCTAATAAAATTTTTGATTTTATTGTTCCTTTTTTAGTTTTATTTGCTACAATTATTTTGGCATTAAGTGATAAAATAAAAAATATAAATGAAAAAAACTTTAAAAAGTCTCAAAAAAATTATAGAATACTCATATTTATTCTGCAGTTTTTTACTTCTTTATATGGAGGATATTTTGCGGCTGGTATAGGTATTTTAATGCTTGCTGTATTAGGCATTGCAGGTGTTTCAGACATCCATTTATCAAATGGTATAAAAAATATATTATCCTTATTTATTAACATAACATCAGGAATAGTTCTAATATTCAGTGGTAAAGTCTTATGGGTTTATGCAGCTGTTTTAATGGTTGGTTTCGCTTTTGGAGGATATTTGGGTGCAGTAATATCACAGAAATTTGATAGTAGGAAAGTAAAGAATTTTGTAATTTTATGGGGTATTATTTTAGCAGTAGCATTTTTAATAAAAAATGTTATAAGTGGAGGTTAGTATGAAAAAAGCTAAATTTTTATTTTTTATAGTATTACTTATATTTTTTATACCTTTTCATGTATATGCCAAAGATTACAATTTAAAAGAAGCTAAAGTATACTATTTTATTCAAAATGATGGAGAAATAAAAGTTATAAATGATATAAGTTATAAATTTAGTGGCTCTTTTTCTGAAGCATGGCTAACCATACCAGTGGGAGATTATGAGATAAAAGATCCGTCAGTAAGTGAGATCAAAGATGGTAGAGAAGTGCCGCTTAAATTTGAATTTACAAAAGATAAAAAAGAGTACAGGATAACATGGAATTACAAAGCTAATAACGACATTAAGACTTTTAGAATTGAGTATAAAATTTCAAAAGGCTTAAAAGTATATGAAGATGTAGCCGAATTTTACTGGAAGGTATGGGGTGGAGGATGGGATAAAAGCCTTCCTGCTCTTTGGGCAGAAGTTAATTTACCTAGAAAAATTGATAATTTAAATGATATAAATTATTGGCTTCATCCTAAAATAGATGGTAAAATAGGTATAAAAAATGACCAAAGTGGTATTATTGCTTATGCTGGTAATATACCATCAAAACAATGGGTTGAAGTAAGAGTAGTTTTTCCTAAAAATTATCTTACAAATTTAAAACCTGATAATGTAAAACTAATATCTAAAAATGGCAGAAATATGATTTTAGATGAAGAAGAAGCGTGGGAGAAAAATCAAGAACAAAAGGAAACTTTAGAGAGAAATTTAGAAAAAATTTATTTAATACTTTCTTTGATATTTTTGGGTTTAGCAGTGTCAATAGCTACAAAGATAAAACAAAAATATGGCAAAGAGCCTGAAGTTTTTTATGAAGGGATATATGAAAGAGAAGTTCCTTGTGATTGCCCGCCTGCCTGGTTAGAAATTCTTTTAAATAAATTGGAAGAATATATAAGCTCTGATTCAATTATTGCATCAACATTAGAACTTGCAAGAAGGGGATATTTAAAAATAAAGGAAGAAAAAAATAAAAAGACTTTTGGTTTTAAACTTGAATATAAAATTTTATTAACAGATAAAAAAGTTGATGAAACTTTAAGTGAAGATTTAAAGGCTTTACTTTTTGAATACAAATCCTATGGGGATGAATTTTATTTATCTGATATTGATAAAAAGAAATTCAGTGAATTTGTAACTAAGTTTAAAAAAATAGTAACTGAAAAAGTATATAATGAAAATAAATGGATAATAGTAGAAAAATATAAAGAAGTAAGTAAATACGTATACTTATGGTTAATTATGGCATTGCTTTCATTTGCAAGCATCATTGTTAGTGCAATACTTCATTTTAATGTTTCACTTGTTATTTTGAATATGTTGCTTATAATAATTTCTGTATCTGCATTTATTCATGCAAGTCTTTATAAATTTGGCATAAAGAAATATTCTTATGAAGGCAAATTGCTTACATTAAAATGGAATGCTTTTAAAAAGTTTTTAAAAGATTTTTCTTTAATTTCCCAGTATCCACCAGCTTCTTTAGTAATATGGGAAAAATATTTAGTATATGGTACAGCTTTAGGTATAGCAAAAGAGGTATTAAAAGCTATGAAAGAGTTAAATGCTCCTTTTGAAAAAATTGACTGGTATATACCTGCTTTTATAGGAGAAATGAATATAAATAATTTTGCAGAAAGTTTTAATACTTCTTTAATGGCATTTTCACAGAACTTTTCACAAAATGTTATATCATCGTCTTCTTCAGCTTCATCTCATGGGGGTGGTGGAGGTTTTGGCGGAGGCGGAGGAGGAGCAAGATAAAAATATTAGAAAGAGGTAATATAATGATAAAAGGATTTAAAGAATTTATACTAAGAGGAAATGTTTTAGATTTAGCTGTAGCTGTAATAATAGGTGGTGCATTTAATAAGATTGTTAATTCATTAGTCGTAGATGTATTAACACCTCTGATTGGAGCAATATTTGGAGCACCAGATTTTTCAGCAATCAAATTAGGACCTATAGCAATAGGTAGTTTTATAAATGCTGTTGTTAACTTTATAATTGTAGCTGCTGCAATATATTTTTTTGTAATTGCACCTATTAATTTAATCAAAAACCGAAAAGAAAAACAAAAACAACAAGCACCACCTGAAACATCAGAGGAAGTAAAACTTTTAAAGGAAATATTAGAGGTATTAAAGGAAAAGTAAGGTGAGAATATTGATTAATATAAATTTGTCGTCGACCTAAAATAATGCAAAAGATGTTGAGGATCGACGACAAATTATTTTTTCAATTTTACAAAAAAGTAGATTTTGTAAAACAATATGGTATAATAAAGTAGAAATACTTGACAGTAATTAAAAAGTCGTAAGGTATATAATATGCTATTTATGCATGTTAGAATAAGTTTTTAGCCTACCTATAAGGAATTGAAACCAGGGAGAGATAAGCTCTCCTTTTTTGTTGCTCTTTGTTTTTAGCCTACCTATAAGGAATTGAAACCTGCAAAACTTTCCACAAACATCACAATTTCCTAAGTTTTTAGCCTACCTATCCTGAAAATAGTGTCTCTCAAAAAGGCATCAAAAAACTAAACCCATTCTAATGTAAAAATATGGGATAAATAAATGGTTAATAAAGTTAAATTAAAAGTTAAGACACTTCAGATTCGACCGTGACCTTAAGACCTAAAGACTCTAGCTTTTTTAAAGATTGAAGAATAATCGTATTACACTTTTTTCTCTTTATAATAAGTAGGATCTAATTCAATATATGGTTGCTTATTGAATTTTTCTTCATTTTATTATGGTACTCAACGACATTTTTATATAAAAATACAATTCTTTAAAAGGAATTTGGAAAGTTATGTAGAATATTGATATATAAGATAATATTTAATATTTGAAGTTCAAAAATTGGCAAAAAATAAAGTTTTTAGAATTTAATGAAAAGAAGGATTATAAGATGAAGCAAACAGATTTGAAAAGGATGTTTTTAATATTTTCCCATGAACTTACAGATTTTCAAAAAAAAGATGCCATTGCAAATTTAGGCGTAGATGAATTTGTATATTTGCCAGATAATTTAAAGGTCCAATGGTTAGATATTTCTCCATACGATGATAACTTAACTTTTTGTTTACAAGATTTAATTAGTTGGTTAAAGATTAATGCAAGAAAAGGCGATTATGTACTTGTACAAGGAGATTTTGGAGCTACTTTTTTGATTGTTGACTTTTGTTTGAAAAATGATTTGATTCCTGTTTATTCAAATACAAAAAGAGAAGTTATCACTGAGATTAAAAATGGTGAAAACATAAAAGTAAGTAGATTATTTACCCATGTAAGATTTAGAAAATATGAGAGGTGGACATAGAAATGACTATTAAGTTTTTTTCATTTCTCGGCACAGGAGCTTATACTAAGTGTAAATATAAATTTGATAGTATTGAAAGTGGAAGTAGTTGCTATGTACAGGAAGCTCTTATTGATATTTTATTAAAACACAATGTTGATTTAGAAAGCATATTTATATTTAAAACTGAAGAGGCTACTAATGCAAATTGGTCTGAAAATAAGAAATATCCAAATGATCCAGGTTTAAAAGAGATTTTAGACAAATATAAAGGCAAACTAAGTATTAATTATGTTGATATACCCTCAGGACAAAATGAAAATGAACTTTGGGAAATATTTGATAAAGTTTTGGAACAAATAGATATAGATAAAGGGGATGAAATAATATTTGATATTACACATTCATTTCGCTCAATTCCAATACTGGCACTAATTATTTTAAATTATGCCAAATTTATTAGAAAATGTGAAATAAAAGGCATATATTATGGAGCAATAGAAGCAGTTGGTAAGGAAATAAAAGATATTGAAGAATCAGATATAGCACCTATATTTGACCTAACACCTTTTGTAAGACTACTTGATTGGACTGTAGGAATTGATCGGTTTATAGAAACTGGTGATGCTAGACACATAAATTATTTAATGAAATTAGGCACT
>JBNAVY010000056.1:0-11183 GCA_049700195.1 Thermoanaerobacteraceae bacterium | reverse complement strand
TCGCCGCTACCAAATCAGTAAAATCAATGGTTTGAGGGTTTTTAAAAAACATATAGTCAAAATGAATGAGTATAATCACTAACCAAAAAAGGTAGGTGATTTTTTTGTTAGTAAAATTTTCTATTCAAGATTTTATTGATGACAGAAAAATAAAAAGTTTATCTTATTACACGATTTCAGGTTATCAAAGAGATTTAAGCGAATTTATTAAATGATTGGAAGAAAAATATCCAGATATTACTAATATTGAAGACGTAAAAGAAAAACATATTAAAGAATATTTTCAATATTTAATAAACGAAAAAAACAATAAAGCAATTACAATAAATCACAAATTAAACTACATAAGAGCATTTTTTAACTATCTTGTTCAAAAAAATAATAAAAGAAACTCCAATTGTAACAGTTCTTGTATGTCCTCTTTCTTTATTGCGATATCTATTTGCAATAGAAAGATATATCCTTCTAGAACTACGTTTGTTTTTCTTTAAACACATATTCCTCTACAAAAAAATTAATATAACTATATTACACTACAATCTATAAAAATCTACAACCAAAATATGATAAAAATTTAAAAAATTTATCCGGAATTTTTAGTAAAATTGCTGATTCCGGGTTACGTTACATAAAATTTTGCTGCAAAACTCAAAACAATGGTAATTTTAATCCTATTTTAATTATTTAAGGTTATAATAAGCAGTATGATATTAAGGTGGAGGTATAATATGTGTGGAATATGTGGATTTTCAGGAGATGAAGCAGGGTTTATCGGCGAACACAATTTAAAGGAAATGCTTAATGTAATTCGCCATAGAGGTCCTGATGATGAAGGAACATACTGTAAAAATGATATGGGATTGGGTATGAGAAGATTAAGCATAATAGACCTTAAAAGCGGGCATCAGCCTATTCACAATGAACAAAAGAATATTTGGACGGTTTTTAATGGTGAAATATACAATTATGAGAGTTTAAAGAGAAGTTTAATTATAAAGGGGCATAAATTTTATACCGAAAGTGATACTGAGGTTATAGTGCATTTATACGAGGAATATAAAGAAGATTTTGTTTTACATCTTCACGGGATGTTTGCGATAGCACTTTATGACGAAAAAAACAAAAAAATAGTGCTTGCAAGAGACAGAATAGGCATAAAACCGCTTTATTATACTGTTAATAATAATACAATTGTATTTGCGTCTGAAATAAAATCATTACTAAAATGCAGCATTGTTGATACTGATGTGAATTATAGAAAGCTTGGGACATATCTTGCATATCGTTATGTACCAGGTGAACAGACAATGTTTAGCAATATATATAAATTAATGCCGGGTCATTTATTAGTATATTCTGATAATAACTTAAATATAAGAAAGTATTGGGATATTGATTTTAAAAGTGAAATTGAAGAAAAACCCGAGTTTTATTATACAGAAAAGATATCTTCTATATTTAATGCTTCAATTGAGGACAGGCTTATAAGTGATGTGCCGGTAGGAATATTTTTAAGTGGCGGGCTTGATTCAAGCATAGTATTATCTGAAGCTGCAAAACTGTATAACGGTAAATTAAAGACATTCTCCATTGCTTTTAAAAAGCCAAAAGCAAGTACAATTAAGGATGAATACAATGAACTAAAATTTGCAAGGGAAACAGCAAAGTTTTACGGTTCAGAACATTATGAATGCATAATAGACCCTGAAGATGTTATTAGAGATATTGATAATATTGTATGGCATATGGATGAACCATTAAGCGATCCGACGGCGATTCCTCTGTATTATGTATCAATGCTTGCTAAAAATCACGTCAAGGTTGTATTATCAGGTGAGGGTGCAGATGAGGTATTTGCAGGTTATACAGTATATAAAGAGCCTAATGCTGTAAATAAATATAATGCTTTACCTAAAGCTATTCGAAATAAACTTATAGAACCATTGATATCAGCAATCCCTTTTAAGTTTGGAAAGGATTTTATCAGAAGGGCAAAATCGCCCATTGCAAAAAGATATAAAGGGGTAGGTATGACATTCAGTGAAAGAGAAATATCTTTAGCATTAAGCGGTGATTTATATGCAAATACAATAATGGAAATAGAAAATGATCCATATACATTCTCGATTTTTCACATGCCGGAATGGAAAGATGAAGTCAATCAGATGCTGTATTTTGACCAGAAAGTATGGCTTCCAGAAGATGTTCTTTTAAAGTCGGATAGGATATCAATGGCACATTCTATTGAGCTTCGCGTACCCTTTCTTGATCACAGGCTGGTTGAGTTTGCATCGTCGATACCGTCAAAATTGAAATATAAAGGGAATACTGAAAAATATATTTTAAAACAATCATTTAGAGATGTCTTGCCGGATTTCGTATTAAACAGGAAGAAAAACGGATTTCCAGTACCTATTACTTCATTGCTATGTATTGAATACAGAGATTTTGCAATGGATATTTTGCTATCACAAAAAGCGACCAACAGAGGATATTTTAATAAAGCATACATTGAAGGATTGTTTAACTGTAAAAATGCAGGAAATCATACAGGAAGGCAAATATGGCTATTATTAATATTCGAGTTGTGGCATAGAATGTTTATAGATGGAATCAACGCAGGTGGAAACAATTTAATAGAAAATCAAATATTTATAGCATAAATAGACAATTGGGACGGTTTTTTCGTGTATTGTAGTATAATTATATTATAGTATTATAATGAAATATCATATCGAGCAAGAGATTACCTAAAATCATCTTTGCATTATGCAAGGGTGATTTTCTATTTTTCAAAACCTGCTGAGCTTTTATGCTTTGTTTTTATAATGCAGTTGTTATTGTCGATAACATGTATAAATACTTTTTTCATATTCTAGATTAAAATACTTATATCGGATCTCATTTTTAATTTCTTAACACAAATTTCTATTATATCTTTTTGTTGTTTTAGTGGACTCAATTTTTAATATAAATCTACATCGCATTTTATATAGTTTAAATATTATAATAATAAATTTGAAAATAAACATATAAAAATTTAAATCAAATTTTATGATTTAATCTTATAATATGATAAAATAACAGTAAATTAAATACAATTTAAAGGGGGTTATAATATGATAAAAAATCAATGGTATGCAGTATTAGATAGTAATGAATTAAAATTAAATAAACCCATAGGGGTAACAAGATTTTCAGAAAAGCTTGTGTTTTGGAGGGATAAAGATAATAAAATTAATTGTATTTTTGATAAATGTTGTCATAGAGGAGCAAGCCTTTCTAAAGGTAAAGTAATTGAAACCCACATTGAATGTCCATTTCATGGTTTTCAATATGATTCGACAGGCAAAGTAGTTTTAATACCAGCTAATGGGAAAGGAAATAAAATACCTGAAAATTATAAAGTTAATTATTATAGTGTAAAAGAAGAATATGGTTTTATTTGGGTATGGTATGGTGATAAGAAGGAGGATTTACCTCAAATACCTTTTTTTGAAGAACTTAAAAGTGGATTTACATATGGAGGCTTTAGTGAGGTATGGCAAGTTCATTATACAAGAGCCATTGAAAATCAATTAGATGTAGTGCATTTACCTTTTGTTCATAAAACAACAATAGGGAAAGGTAACAAGACTTTAGTAAATGGACCATATGCAGAGTGGAATGATAACTTAATGACATTTTATGTTAAAAACGAAGAAGATCATGGACAAGTTCCATTAAAACCAAAAGATATGGCTAACATGAAGAATTTATTTAGTTTACAATTTCAAATGCCAAATTTATGGCAGAATAGGATTTCCGAAAAAATGAGAATTGTTGCAGTGTTTGCTCCTATAGATGAAGAAAATACAAAAATATATTTAAGAACATATCAAAAATTTATAAAATTACCGATTATTAAAGATATAACAAATAGTATTTTTACTATATTTAATAAAATAGTTTTACATCAGGATAGGAGGGTTGTCTTAACTCAACTACCTAAAAAAAGTGAATTAAAAATGGATGAAAACTTAATTCAGGGTGATTTGCCAATAATTGAATATAGAAGAAAAAGAGATGAATTAAGACAAAAGGATAAAGACTTGTCTGACAATTAAATAGTAGAAAGGATATCTGGATTTTATATGTTAGTTATAGTAAGATAAACCCTGTACATTATGGACGCTAATAATGTATTAGGGTTTATCTTATAATCTTTTATTTTATGCTTTATACTGTATTTCTAAGTCTAATTTTTTAAGTATTAACTCTGTAAAAGAAGCATATAAAGGTATTTGTATTATTTGAGAAATTATTCTTGGAGGTAAAGTTATTGCTAAAGATACTTTAAATAATAATTGAATAAAGTAAGGGACCAAGATTATTGATGTAATAATCTGTCCGATTCCAATTGCAATTAAAAGATCAACAAAAGAAGGAATGGATTTCTTATTTGGTATTAATATAATGGCAGGTATTATACCTGTAAGGGCTGCAGTTAATGTAAAATGTGGCATATATGGCCCAATAGGGTTAATAAAATAACCTAAAATATCTCCAACAGCTCCAACTAAACCTCCAGCAATTGGGCCATATAAAATACCTGCTAAAATTATTGGGAAACCTCCAAAGCCAATTCTTATACCTTCTATACCTCCTATAGGGATTCTTATACTAGCTATCCTAGTCAGGACTATATTAAGACTTACAAGCAAAGCTAAAAAACTAGTTCTTTTGTTTTAAGTTTTTTCATAAAAAAGCCTCCTTCCTATAATTTTATGATATGGCAGCACCGCCACACCATAGGAATAGGCTCCTTGTGTGGCAGCGGACGCGGCAACTCACCGCAAGTCTTAAAATCAAGACTTTTCGTATGAAGACAACGTCCCATTCTTCATCACTTTACGCGAGATACCTACTCTGCCAAAAGCTAAATATATTTTAACATGTTTTAATGTTTTTTGCATATGTAGTTTTTCTATAAAATTTAATGTGTTTTTAAGAGAAGTTTTAAAAGTTATTTCATATTATATTTTATATAACTTTTTGGTGGTGATTTTTGTGTTAGTAGTTATTGATCCTGGTCATGGAGGGAAGGACCCGGGAGCATCTGTTGATGGATATCTAGAAAAAGACATTAATCTAAAGATAAGTTTAAAATTAAAAGAAATTTTAATTGATAAAAAAATAGATGTAATAATGACAAGAGAAAATGATGAAACAGTAGATTTAAAATTGAGATGTGAAATTGCCAACAAAAATAATGCAAATTATTTTATATCTGTTCACTGCAATAGTTCAAAGGATAAAAGTGCTAATGGTTCAGAAACCTATTCATATCCAGGTAGTCAAAGAGGCAGGAATTTGGCACAGTATGTTCAAAACTCAATAGTTGAAATGCTTGGAACCAAAAATAGAGGGGTAAAATATGCAGAATTTTATGTGCTAAAATATACTTTAATGCCTGCGATTATAGTAGAAACAGCATTTATGTCAAATCCAGAAAATTTGAAACTTCTTATTGATGAAAGTTCCATTTTTGCAGAAGCTATTGCTGAAGGATTTTTTAGCTTTTTAAAAAGCATAAATATAGAGCAGGATAGTGATGTTGATAGATTAAGGCAGCTAGGAATTATAAATGAGTATAAAGACTCTAAAGCTTATGTTACTTGGGGAGATGTTGCATCTGTTGTTATTAAGGTTTTGGAGGTGATGAAATGAATAATTTAATTATGCAAATTTTGACTGCAGGCGTACAATTAATTATAATGGTTGTTTTAGGTTATGCAATTGATTATTTAAGGACTAAAATTGGTCTAGATAAAATGAAAAAATATTATGAACTTGCTAAGACATTTGTATATGCCATAGAACAAGAATTTGGATCTGGCAATGGACTTGAAAAAAAAGCAGAAGTTATTAATTTATTAAGAAAAGCCTTAGGAAATAAACTTTCGGATGAAGAAATAGATAAATTAATAGAAGCAGCAGTGTTTGAAATGAATTATATATTAAATTTAAAAGGGATAAATGTAAATAAAGTTATAAATTAAATTTATATAATAAAAGAGCGCTTTATAATAGGCGCTTTTTATTTATGTTTATTACCTGGTGGTAATTTTATTTGCAAGATTAAAAATCATATATTTCAAAAATGTAAAAGATTACATAAGGACATGCAATTAAATTGGCTATTTTGCACTACAAAAACCATACAGTAAAAATGTAATTGCAAAATTATTTTTTTAAATTGCAATATGTGTTTATTTTTAGTATAATAATATTATACTTATTATTGTGAGGTGGTATAAGTTGGACTTTTTATTTGACATTGATAAAGAAACTTCGAAAATAATTAATAAAATGAATTTACCTGAGGAAACAAAAGAAATATTAGGGAAATGCCGCAAAATAATTATTCCTGAAAGCAGAGAACACTTACTTAATATATCTACAGATGGAAATAAAGATTATTTTGAAATTTATTATGAAGTAAAAGGAAAGGGGCCTGTATTAGAAGGTACTATTGCAAAGTGCAAAAATGGTTTGGCTGTTAATTTTCCCGAACCCTATATGAGAAGGAGAGAATCGGATTGTCTTGTAGTTGCGGATAATAAAGAGACTGATAAACCAAGGTTCTTTGAAAGATATGGTTATGATTTTGAAGAATTAAGAAAAGAAACTTTTGAGTGGTTAAAACAACAAGATCTTATTGTAATGCCTTTTATGTCAGGAGGAGAGGAATACGGTTATCCTTCACTTCTTGTTGCACCTGTTAATGCAGGTTTTTTTGCTACAGCACTTGCAGATATCCAAGGGTTTATATCTAAAAATAAAATACAAAATGGATTTACGCCTAAAGCTATTGTGTATCTGGCACCACCTTTCAGGCATACTCATTTTAATGGAAAACAGGTTGTTGTTCACAACCGTTTAGAAAACATACATGAACTATTTTCATATAATTTGTATCTTGGGCCAAGTGCAAAAAAAGGCATTTATGGTGTATTACTTACAATGGGAGAAAAAGAAGAATGGGTAACAGCACATGCATCAGCTGTCAGAGTTATTACACCTTATGATAATATTTTAACAATAATGCATGAAGGTGCAAGTGGAGGTGGTAAAAGTGAAATGCTGGAGCAAATTCACAGAGAATCTGATGGCAGTATAAAAGTTGCTCGTAATATTATTAATAATGATGAGATTTATGTAGATTTAAAAGAAACTTGTGAATTACAACCTGTAACAGACGATATGGCACTATGTCATCCAGACTTGCAACAAGGTAAAAAGTTAGTGATTAAAGATGCAGAGAAAGGCTGGTTTATTAGGGTTGATCATATAAATGAATATGGTACTGATCCGCATCTTGAAAAATTATGTATATATCCTAAGGAACCTCTTATATTTTTAAATATAGAAGGTGCACCTAAGTCAACTTGCCTTATTTGGGAACATATAATGGATGCACCAGGTAAGCCTTGTCCTAATCCTAGAGTAGTAATGCCAAGGAGTTTTATGCCAAATGTAGTAGATGAACCTGTTGATGTGGATGTTAGAAGTTTTGGAGTAAGAACTCCCCCAACTTCAAAAGAAAATCCTTCATATGGGATATTAGGTATTTTTCATTTACTTCCGCCTGCACTAGCTTGGCTTTGGAGGTTAACTGCCCCAAGAGGCCATGCAAACCCAAGTATTGTCGGAAGTGAAGGTTTGGAAAGTGAAGGAGTTGGTTCTTATTGGCCTTTTGCAACTGGTAAAAAGGTAACCCATGCTAATTTGCTTTTAAACCAGATTGTCAGTACACCTGGTACAAGATATATTTTAGTTCCAAACCAATATATAGGTGTATGGAAAGTTGGGTTTATGCCTGAATGGATTGCTCGTGAATATCTTGCAAGAAGAGGAAGTGTAAGATTTAGACCAGATCAAGTTACACTAGCTAGAAGTAGTCTTTTAGGCTATGCTTTAAATACATTAAAAATAAACGGAAGTTTTATTCCTCGCGAATTGCTGCAAGTTAACAAGCAGCCCGAAGTAGGAAATGATGGATATGACAAAGGCGCTGAGATGCTGAATGAGTTCTTTAAAAAAGAATTAAAGCAATTCCTAGTTCCTGAACTTGATCCTCTTGGTAAGAAGATTATTGAAACATGTTTAGATGATGGAAGTTTAGAGGATTATATAAGACTTTTGGGAGATTATAGATGATTAAAAAACATAAAAAGGGGAGATTCTTCCCTTTTTATGTTTCATTGATTATTTCATTGGTTTTTAAATTTTTTTTTGTTTTTCTAAAACTTTTTTCTTTTTCTAAGGTTATCTTAGGAAGCACCAGGTTTAAGAGTATTCCTGCAAGTGTTGCAGGGCCTATCCCTTGAAAGATGAAGTTTCCGGAGCCAATCTTGATACCTCCAACACCAAGTGTAAGTATCACAGAGGCTATTATAAGGTTTCTGCTGTTTGAAAAGTCTACTTTATTTTCCACGAGGGTTCTCATACCTGCTGCTGCAATCATCCCAAAGAGGATTATAGTTACACCACCCATTACTGCCTGGGGTATTACTTCTATCAAAGCGCCTATTTTTTGTATAAAGCTTAAAAGTATTGCTATAATAGCTGCTCCTTGTATTACTCTTGAGCTGTAGACTCTTGTTATTGCGAGGACTCCAATGTTTTCGCCGTAAGTAGTGCTTGGCGGTCCGCCAAAAAGTGCTGCAATTGATGTTGCGAGGCCGTTACCTAGCATTACTCTATGAAATCCAGGGTCTTTTATTAAATCTTTTTCAACTATATTTCCTATTACAAGGATATGGCCAAGATCTTCAATAATTGCAACCAGGGCTAAAGGTGCAATTAATGTTACAGCGCCCCATGCAAGTTCAGGTGTGTGGCCTGTTAAAAATGTAAATTTTGGAATTGCAATCCACGATGCTTTTGCAACAGGCCCAAAGTCTACAAGACCTCTTGAT
Organism: Thermoanaerobacteraceae bacterium; assembly: GCA_049700195.1. Taxonomy (GTDB): domain Bacteria; phylum Bacillota; class Thermoanaerobacteria; order Thermoanaerobacterales; family Thermoanaerobacteraceae; genus JBNAVY01. Next base: position 2,220 of record JBNAVY010000056.1, on the reverse strand, counting down.
ATTGCAAATATATAACCGCCAATTGTACCTAAAAGTATAGGAATTACTTTTATGAATCCTTTTCCGAACATGCTAAATACTATAACAAGTCCTGCTGTAACAAATGCTGTTGTTAAGTCTTGCTGTGCTTCAGAAATTGCTACAGGAGCAAGACTAAGTCCTATTATCATAACGACTGGGCCGACTACAACAGATGGCAGTAATTTTTCTATCCAGTTTATCCCTGTTAAACTTATAATTATGAATACTAATATATAGACAAGGCCTGCTGCTATCATTCCAGTAAAAGAACCTCTTACACCAAATTCTTTTGTTGCAACAATTATTGGTGCTATAAAGGCAAAAGAAGAACCTAAGTAAGCAGGGACCTTTCCTTTTGTTATAAGATGAAATAACAAGGTTCCTAGTCCTGATGTGAAAAGTGTTACTGCAGGGTCAAGTCCTGTCAATAGTGGTACTAAGATTGTTGCACCGAACATTGCAAAGACATGCTGAAAAGAAAGGGGTACTGACTGTTTGAGTGGTGGGATGTCACTAATTTCATATACTTTTTCGCTCATAAAAAATACCTCCTTTGAGTTTTTATAAAAAAACCCTCTAAGAGGAGGATAAAATACAATTAAACCGTTCCTCCTTTTTAGCCTCACTGGACTAATTTTAAAGGGTCTTATTAATTTCTGATTAATTATAACATATTAATTTGACATTGTCTATAAAATAATCCTAAAAAGTAAGGTTACTTTTTAGGATTATTTTTAGTAAAAAGTTGAATAAAGTATATTAACTATCCCATTTTTCTTTTTTATATTTTTCTAATACATTTAAAACATAGTCTATATCATATGATGTGTGATCAGCATTAATCTGAAATCTTATGCTTTCACTTCCTTTTGGTACAACCGGATAATTTATTCCTGTTGCAAGGATACCATTATTTAAAAGATAATTTACTAAATCTTTTGTTTTTGAAGCATCTTTAACTAAAAGGGGAACAATAGGATGACAACTTTCGACAGTTTCATATCCTAATTTAACAATGCCATCTCTAAATTTTTTAGCTATTTTTTCCAAATGTTCTATTATTCTTATACCATTATTACTATCTAAGATTTCAAGAACTTTTAAAACACTTGCAGCCTCAGATGAAGTAATGGGATTCGAATAAATATAAGTTATGGTTTTCTCTCTTAAATATGTTGTTATAACTTCATTTGAAACTACATAGCCTCCATTTACACCATATGCTTTTCCCATTGTACCAATTAAAAGGTCAGCTTTTCCATTTGTTACCTCTTCTGTACCTCTTCCTGTAGGGCCATAAGCACCAACGCCATGAGAATCGTCAACAATTGTGATTATATTTTCCTCAAAATATTCATCAAATTTTTGAGATATTTGTTGGATTCTATTTATATCTGCATAATCTCCTCTCATACTAAAGACTCCATCTGTTACAATTATTATTCTTTTTGTTTTATTAATAAAGCTTTTTATACTGTTTTCTAAGTCTTCATAATCCAGATGTTTATATACATATCTTTCTTTTGGTTTTGAGAGTCTTATAGCATTTATTATACAGTTGTGGTTTAATTCATCACTTATAATAACTGTTTCCGGTGTAGTTAAAGATGATATTATACCGACTACTGTCATATATGCAGAACTGAATATCATTGCATCTTCTCTATTATGAAAATTAGCAAGTTTTTTTTCAAGGTTTCTATGAGGTTCATAGGTACCACTAATAAATCTTACAGCCCCAGGACCTACACCAAATTTTTTTGCAGCTTCCTCTTCAGCTTTTATTACTTCTTCATTAAATTGCATGCCCAAATAAGAGTTAGAATTCATTCTTATAAATTCTTTATTACCATAACCTTTTAACAAGAAACGGGCACCTTTTGTAGCATCAGGTTTTTTTACATCTACTACAATAAGCTCTTTCCCCTTGGCTCGTTCTTCTGATTTTAAATTTTCCAGTTCTTCTTGTAAAACCTTTTTTATTTTTGTAAGTGGCATAATTCTCACTCCTTTTTATGGATATAAAACTACTTTACCACATTGCCCTTTTATCATTAATTCCATACCTTTTTCATATTCTGTAAGAGGGAAAGTATGTGTAATAATTGGTGTCAAAGCTTCTTTGAGTCCAGAATGTAAAAGACCTTTTACTTTGTACCATGTATCATACATTCTTCTACCTGTAATTCCATTTATAGT
>JBNAVY010000055.1:0-11251 GCA_049700195.1 Thermoanaerobacteraceae bacterium | reverse complement strand
AAAAAAAATTATTAAATATAAAAAAGGCTTTATAAGTTTAAAGCCCTAAAAAATAATTATAAAAACTCAAATCATTTGTAAGCTCAGGATGAAATGCCGTAACTAATAAATTATTTTGTCTTGCAGCAACAATTTTATTTTTATAAACAGCAAGAATCTCTACTCCAGGACCAACATCTTCTATATATGGTGCTCTTATAAATACTGCTTCTACTGGTTTGTCTGATACCTGGGGTATGGGCAAATAAGTTTTAAAACTATCAATCTGACTGCCATATGCATTTCTCTTAACTGTAATATCCATTATACTAAGATATTTTTCTGATTGATTCTCAATATTTTTAGCCATTATTATCATTCCTGCACATGTTCCCCATATAGGAACACTTTTATTATTTAATTCAATAATGGCATTTTTAAGGTCAAAGTCATATAAAATTTTACCAATAGCAGTACTCTCTCCTCCAGGAATAATCAAAGCATCCAAATTTAAAATATCATATTTATTTTTTACTTTAAGTGTCTCAACATTATTTATTTTTTTTAGTTTTTCTACATGCTCACTGACTGATCCTTGTACTGATAAAACACCTACTTTCAAATTACCATCCCCTTGTAGCATAAAGTTCTTTTTCACCCAATTGTCTTATATCTAAGCTTGTCATCGTATCTCCCAATCCTTCTGATACTTGTGCAATAACCTCCGGTTTATCATAATATGCAACTGCTTTTACTATAGCCTGTGCCATTTTTTCAGGGTTTTGTGATTTAAATATTCCTGATCCTACAAATACTCCATCAGCACCAAGCTGCATCATTAAAGCAGCATCAGAAGGTGTTGCAATTCCACCTGCAGCAAAGTTTACAACAGGCAGTTTCCCATTTTTTGCTACATATTTTACAAGTTCATAAGGTGCCTGAATATCCTTCGAAACAGTCATAAGTTCATCATCTCTTAAATTTGTAATCCTTTTTATTTCAGAATTTATTATTCTAATATGTCTTACCGCCTCTACAACATTACCTGTACCTGCTTCTCCTTTTGTCCTTATCATAGCTGCACCTTCTCCTATACGTCTTAGTGCCTCGCCAAGATTTCTTGCTCCACATACAAAAGGCACAGTAAAATCCCATTTATTAATATGATACATTTCATCGGCCGGTGTTAAAACTTCACTTTCATCTATAAAATCAATCTCTAAAGCTTGTATAACCTGTGCCTCAACAAAATGCCCAATTCTCACTTTTGCCATTACAGGTATTGAAACAGCATCTTTTATTTCTTTTATAATTTTGGGATCTGTCATTCTTGCAACACCACCATTTGCTCTTATATCAGATGGTACCCTTTCAAGAGCCATTACAGCAACTGCACCAGCTTTTTCAGCTAAAATAGCTTGTTCTGGTGTAGTAACATCCATGATAACTCCGCCTTTTAACATTTGTGCTAAATTTTTATTAAGTTCATACCTTTCATTCATTATTATTTACCCCCTTAATATTGTACTTATTAAAGTTTAATCTATAAATCAATTGTATCTATTAAATCATAACAAGTCAATCATAACACAATACATACATTTAAAAAAAGGATGCAAATTTTGCATCCTAACTCATAATTTCTCTGTAAAGTTTCATCAAACTCTCATTAATATTATTTATTTCATTAACAATTGGCCCTAAATCCCTGTCTACATTCTTAGCATTTAATAAATCCTGGAGTTTTGATATGGCTTTATCACTTCTTAAAGTCATTTCTTCAATTTTATTCGCAAGTTCAAGATTTAATTTGACTTTATTTTTAGCTTCTCCAGTTAACAGCTCATCATGAACAAAATCATAAGTATCATATCTTGAAGGTATCAATGTTTCGATATTTAATTCATCATGAATCTTTTTAGATAACTCTAACTGTGCTTCATCTTCACCATGCACTATAAATATTTTTTTTGGTTTATCAGTAAATCCAGATAGCCACTCCAATATACCTTTTTGGTCAGCATGACCTGAAAAACTTTCAATATATTCTATTTCTGCTTTTACTACTATTTCTTCACCAAATATTTTTACATTTTTTTCTCCTTCTAAAAGCTTACGCCCTAAAGTTCCTTTTGCCTGATATCCAACAAAAAGTACAGTCGACTCAGGTCTCCATAAATTGTGTTTCAGGTGATGTTTGATTCTTCCAGCCTCACACATGCCACTTGCAGAAATTATAATCATAGGTGTTTTTAATTCATTTAAAGCTTTTGATTCTTCTACACTATGTGTAAAATGCAGATTTGGAAAGTCGAGGGGAAGATCACCTTTTTTAACATATTCCTGTGTTTCTTTATCAAGATATTCTGTATCTTTTTTAAAAACATCAGTTACTGATGTAGCTAAAGGACTATCAACATAAACAGGAACATTATCTAAAAACTCTATCTCATCCTTATAGGTTTCTCTGTTTTTGTGAAGCTCATATAAAAGCTCCTGAGTCCTTCCAACTGCAAAAGATGGTATAACAACATTACCACCTCTTTTTATAGTTTTTAATATTATATCCATTAGCTTTTTAGCTCTGTCACCTATATCTTCATGGAGTCTGTTTCCATATGTAGATTCACATAAAACATAATCAGCACTTTTAATGATACTAACTTCATTAAGAAGCGGTATCTTTTTATTCCCAAGGTCTCCTGAAAAAACTATTTTATTTTCTTTCCCATTTTCATTTATAAAGACCTCAATTATGGCTGAACCAAGCATATGACCAGCATCATTAAATCTTACTTTCACATCTTCCGATGGCTGAAGCATTTCATTATAATTAACCGGGTAAAAAATACTTAAAGAGTCTAAAGCTTCTTCTGCAGTATATAAAGGTTCTCTTAATGACTTCCCAGCTCTTTTTCGCTTTCTGTTTTTCCATTCACTTTCTGTTTCTTGTATGTGTCCACTATCTGGAAGCATATAAGTACACAAATCGGCTGTAGCTTTTGTAGTATAAACTTTCTTTCTATATCCTTTTTTATATAAAAGAGGTATTCTGCCACTGTGATCTATGTGAGCATGAGTTAAAAGCACAAAATCTATATCTTGAACATTAAATATAAATTCCTGGTAATTTAACTCATCTTCAACATCTCCACCTTGAAACATGCCACAGTCTACCAAAAATTTTGTTTTACCTGTTTCAATTAAATAACTAGAGCCAGTCACTTCTTTTGCAGCACCTAAAAATGTTATCTTCATAATTAATATCTCCTCTCTTTAAAGCATAAACCTATTATAAAATATAAATTTATTAAATTCTTCAAAAAATCGACAAAGCTTAAATATGTAATTTATTTTACCACTTTATGAAAACTTATTCAATAAAAATTATATATTATAAAAAAACTGTTCATATAATAAAACTTAATAAAAGCATTATATTAAGAATTGTAACAATAATCCCAATGGTCCAAAGCAGTAATTTATACAACTTCGTGTTTGCATATTTCCCCATTATATTTTTTGAAGATGTAAGATAAATAAGAAGAAAAATTGTTATAGGAAGCTGCACACTCAAAAACATCTGTGAATACACAAGACCTTCAAAAGGACTTTTAATAAAAAATATTATTAATACTCCTATAATATATGTAATACCAACTCCAATTTTAGTATGTAAGTCATTTATGTTATATGGTTCTTCCCATAAACCTGCAAAGATACTTCCTCCCGCAAGGCCTGCTGTTATAGAAGAAGAAATGCCTGCAAATAAAAGCGCAATAGCAAAAACTATTGCAGACGCATTACCTAATAATGGTCTTAACATCTGCTGAGCCTGATCAAGTTCTGTAACCTTAATATTGTTTGCAAAAAAAGCTGATGCTGCAACAATAATCATTGCACTGTTTATTGCCCATCCTATTACCATAGAAAAAATAGTATCAAAATACTCATAATTAAGCTGTTTTTCAATTACTTTTTCATCTTCTAAGTTCCATTGTCTACTTTGAATAATCTCTGAGTGAAGAAAAAGATTATGAGGCATTACAACAGCTCCTAAAACACTCATTATTATAGGCATTGAGTTTTGAGGAAATTCTGGCTTTACCCAACTTACAGCAGCTTGAGCCCAATCAACATTTACTAAATAAAGTTCAAATATAAAAGAAACACCTATTAGTGATACAAAACCTATTATCCATTTTTCTAACTTTTTATATGAATTAGAAAATAACATCCATGATATAAACACAAGAGTAATTATGCTTCCGATTTTAATAGGTATTTTAAAAAGCATTTGTAAAGCAATTGCAGCACCCAGAATTTCAGCCATTGCAGTTAAAATAGCTGCAATTACTGCTGAAAAAAGAACAATTTTAGATATATTAGGTTTTAAAAAATGCGTTGCTGCTTCTGAAATACAGTAACCTGTTGCAATGCCAAGATGTGCGGCATTATGCTGAAGAACAATAAGCATGAAAGTCGAAAGTGAAACCATCCACAAAAGTTTGTATCCATATAAAGATCCTGCAGCAACATTTGAAGCCCAATTTCCTGGATCTATAAATCCGACAGCGACTAAAAGACCTGGACCTATGTATTTTATAAATTCAAAAGCCATATATTTAGGTTTATGTTTTTGTTTTAAAATATTCACAAACTTTTTTATCATGCTACACCTCTTAAAATTATACTATTTTTTTAATTATATCATAAGATTCCTAATTATATAATAAACAAAAAGGTACTAAAATACAGTACCTTTAAATAACTTTTATGGTAACTTATTGCCAGCAGCCCTATAAAGCTCATACCATTCTTCTCTTGTAAGCTCAACATCCGAAGCTTTTATAATATCTTTAAGTCTATTTACATTTGTTGTGCCGACTATAGGTTGTATTTTAGCAGGATGTCTTAAAATCCATGCAATTGGTATAGCAATATTAGGTACACCTTTCTTCTCAGCTATCTCATCTATTTTATCATTAAGCTTTTTAAATTTTTCATTACCTAAAAAAGTACCTTCAAAAAATCCATACTGGAAAGGGGACCAAGCCTGTATTGTTATATTTTTAAGTCTGCAATACTCAAGCACACTTCCATCTCTATCAACACCTTTATCTATTTTCATATTTACATTAAACCCGCTGTCTATCATTCCAGTATGCATAATACTAAATTGAAGTTGATTTATAATTATTCTATGGTTAAAGTATTTAGCTAAAAGTTCTATCTGCATTGGTTTAAAATTACTAACACCAAAATTTCTAACCTTGCCATTAGAATAAAGTATAGAGAAAGCCTCAGCTATTTCTTCCGGTTCCATTAATGTATCTGGTCTGTGAAGAAGTAAAATATCTATGTAATCTGTTTTTAACCTTTTTAAACTTTCATCTACAGAATTTAAAATGTGTTCTTTTGAAAAATCATAATAACCATGCCTTATACCACATTTAGTCTGAATTATTATTTTTTCTCTTAAATCAGAATTCATATTCAAAGCCTCTGCAAAGACTTCTTCAGACTTCCCTCCACCATAAATATCTGCATGGTCAAAAAAATTTATTCCTTCTTCTAAAGCTGTGTTAATAAGTATTTTAATATCTTCAATCGGTTTATCAAAAATCCTCATACAGCCTAAAGCTATTTCTGAAGCTTTTATTCCTTTATCTCCTATATTTATATATTTCATTAAAAACACCTCCTGATTAAAATTATACCACTATTAAACTTAAAACAAAAAACTCTCCTAATTTTTAAAGAGAGTTTTTTATATAATTATAATTTTCAAATCTAAACCCTGTATTTGTCAAGTTCTTTTTTAAAGTTTACAACCAGTGCTTCCATCTGTCCTATCTGTTCCATAAATTCTTTTAATCTTGACGAATACATTGACACACTTGCACTCATTTCTTCTGAGGAGGCTGAATTTTCTTCTGATATAGCAGCAAGATTTTCAAGATGACCAAATACCTCAGAAAGTTTTTCTGCTTCTTTATACAAATCATCTGCAGAGTCAACTATTATTTCTGAAATACCAGCAACTTTGCCTGTAGCTTCTTTATTATTTTCAACAACACCTTCTAAAGTTGATATACTTTTTTTAAGCCTCTCAAACTGAGCACTAATCTTTTCTGAAAGATTTTCTACTTGTCCTGTAAAGTTTAAAAGACTATCAGTTATAGTTTTCACTGCATTTTTTGAATCTTCTGCCAGATTTCTCACTTCTTCTGCTACAACAGCAAAACCTCTTCCTGCTTCACCAGCACGAGCAGCCTCAATAGCAGCATTTAAAGCAAGCAGATTTGTTTGATCTGATATCTGCTCTACAGTTGTTACGATTTTCATAATATCTTTTGCATTTCCAGATAACATTTTTCCCATTTCATATATATGAGAAAAATCCGTTTCTATTTGTAAAAGGTCTCCTGTTACATCTGTTATATCACTGTTTGTCTTTTTTATATTATTTATTGAATCTTCTAATTTCATATTACTGTTTTTTTCAGTTTCTGCAATTGTATTTATTTTCTTTATATTTTCATCAAGTATACCTACTGATTTCTCAATTTCTTCGGCCTGATGAACTGATGATATAGCAACATCATTTACAACTGTTGCAATATCGTCAGATACCTTTTTCATGTTATCGGCTATCTGATTAAATTTTTGAGTAAAATTATACATGTCATCTGTGCCGCCTTTGAGAAAAAGCATATCTTTTTTTATATTATCTTTTGAATCATTTAATTCATGTGTTATAACTTCATAAATATCTCCGCTTTTTATTTGAAACTCATCTTCTAAATTTCTCGAACCTATAATTTTTATAAAACTATGTAAACTTTTTATTGGTGTATTTACAAAATACGAAGTTAAATATGTAACAAGTCCTATAATAAAAGCTCCAACAAAACTTTTTGATATATCCCATGAAGACATGTAGCCTAATACTATAAAACCAGTTAAAAAGCTTAACAAGCTTGTCTTCAAAGAAATACTTTTTATAAAACCTAAACCTACAATCTGACTGAATAAATTTCTTTTATATTTATAAACAGGTTTATTAAATTTTATCTGAACTTTTAAATGTCCATTACCTTCTTTATCTTCTCTTGATATCTCATTTATACTTATTTCTTCATTAAAAAATTTTGAACTGCCTTCTAAAAGCCCTAAAAAATAGTCATAAAGTTTTCTTTTCGATACATATTCCATCTCCATAGTATCAACTGCAACGGGTTTAACTAAAAGTCTCGGTGGATTTGCTCCTTTTATCATTCTTGTGAGCTGTAAATGTACTTCATCCATCATAGATAAAAAATTTACAAGCCTTCTTCCTGTAAAATATGAAGGAAACCATTCACTAAATGTATTAATATTTTGTTTCCCAACTTCTCTCCAGATCTTATTTACAGGAACTCCTGTTTTTTCACTTATCACATCAAAAACCTTTTTTATAGACTTATCATCAATATCTTCTAAAGGCGTAATAACATGATTTAAATCCCAACCTAAACTTTGTAAAGTATCATTGACAAGATCATCGCCATACAAATTCTTTAAACTTTTAATCCAAGTGGCTACAACTGTACCTTTCATTTTCTCCCTCCCAAATATAGTTTCATTTTCATTTTATACTATTTTGTCAAAAAAGGAAAGTTTTTTAGATATATTGTCATTAAATTTATTCCATATTATTATTATCGGATAAAAACAATTCTACTTTACTTCTTTAGAGTATTTAAACATAAATTTTATAAAATTATACTTATTTAAAAAATTGATGAGGTACAATATCCCTCATCAATCAAAAAACTCACTTTTTAACTTCTAACCATAAATTCTGTTCTTTAACATTTATTATAACTTTATCTTTATCTTTTAACTTCCCTTCTATTATAAGCCTGCTTATTCTTGTTTCTATCTCTTTTTGAAGGAACCTTTTTACGGGTCTTGCTCCAAATTGAATAGAATAAGCTCTGTTTAAGATTAATTCTTTAGCATCATCAGTAATAAAAATAGTTATATTCCTATCTTTTAACCTGTTTTCTATTTCTTTTATCTGAAGTTCTATGATCTTAAATATTTCTTCTTTTTGAAGCGGCTTAAATAAAACTATTTCATCAATACGATTTAAAAATTCAGGTCTGAAGGTCCTGTTTAATTCCCCCATAACTCGTTCTTTAGTAAACTCAGTAATGTGCCCATCTTCTGTAAGACCTTCTAAAATATAACTCGAACCTATATTAGATGTCATTATAATTACTGTGTTTTTAAAATTTACAGTTCTTCCTTGATTATCTGTAAGTCGCCCATCATCAAGTATCTGAAGCAAAACATTAAAAACATCCTGATGTGCTTTTTCTATTTCGTCAAAAAGTATAACAGAATAAGGTTTTCTTCTTACAGCTTCCGTAAGTTGTCCACCTTCATCATATCCTACATATCCAGGAGGTGCGCCTATTAGTCGAGATACTGAATGTTTCTCCATATACTCACTCATATCTATTCTTATCATGTTTCTCTCATCATCAAAAAGGGCTTCAGTTAAAGCTTTTGATAACTCTGTCTTTCCAACACCAGTTGGACCTAAAAATATGAAACTTCCAACAGGCCTGTTTATATCTTTTAATCCTGCACGCGCCCTTATAATCGCATCTGATACTAGCTGCACAGCTTCATCCTGTCCTATTACTCTTTGATGCAAAATATCCTCTAGGTTCAAAAGTTTTTCTCTTTCAGTTTCTAATAATTTATTCACAGGAATGCCTGTCCACTTTGCTACCACATCTGCAATTTCTTCTTCTGTTACCTCTTCTTTTAACATTCTCTGAGTTTTTCTGTCACTCTTTTGTGCCTCTTCCAATCTTTTTTCAAGTTCAACTAATGTACCATACTTTAAAATAGATAATTTCTCTAAATCATATTTTCTTTCAGCTTCTTCAATTTCTCTTTTTACCTTGTCTATTTCTTCTTTTATCTCTTTTACCTTAGTAATCTCTTTCTTTTCATCCTCCCACTGAGCTTTTAATAAATTAAATTTTTCTTTTTCTTCTGCAAGTTCTTTTTCAAGCTTTTCAAGCCTTATTTTAGAAGCTTCATCATTTTCTTTTTTTAATGCCGCTTTTTCTATTTCAAGCTGAAGTATTCTTCGCCTTACATCATCTATTTCCTGTGGCATACTGTCAATTTCTGTCCTTATCATAGCAGAAGCCTCATCCATAAGGTCGATTGCCTTATCAGGTAAGAACCTGTCAGTTATATACCTGTCAGAAAGCACAGCAGCTGCAATAACTGCTCCATCAGAAATCCTTATTCCATGATGAATTTCATACTTTTCCTTTAACCCTCTTAAAATAGAAATAGTATCCTCTACACTTGGTTCTGAAACTAAAACCTTTTGGAACCTCCTCTCAAGAGCGGCATCTTTTTCAATATACTTCCTGTATTCATCCAACGTAGTGGCACCAATAGCGTGAAGTTCACCTCTTGCAAGCATCGGCTTTAACAAATTTGAAGCATCCATAGAACCTTCAGCTCTACCAGCACCTACTATATTATGAAGTTCATCAATGAAAAGTATAATTCTGCCGTTTGATTTTTGTATCTCTGATAAAACTGCTTTAAGCCTTTCCTCAAACTCACCACGATATTTTGCCCCAGCAACTAAAGCTCCCATATCGAGAGCAAAAATTGTCTTATCTTTTAACCCTTCAGGCACATCTCCATTTACTATTCTCTGAGCTAGTCCTTCAACAATAGCAGTTTTACCTACTCCAGGATCCCCAATTAAGACTGGATTATTTTTAGTTCTTCTTGATAAAATTCTAATCACATTTCTTATTTCACTATCTCTTCCTATTACTGGATCTATACGACCTGCTCTTGCCTCATCAACAAGATTCTTGCCAAATCTGGTTAACGCCTCATAAGTTTCTTCAGGATTATCAGTTGTGATTGTCTTACTGCCTCTTACCTTCCTAAGTGCTTCTAAAAAACCTTCTCTTGTAATCTTATATCTTTTAAATATATCTTCAGACATAGAATTTCTTTGATTTAAAAGGGCAAGATATAAGTGCTCAACACTTACATATTCATCTTTGAATTTTTTTGCTTCATCTTCTGCATCTATAAGTATTTTATTGTATGTCCTGCTTGCATAAAGTGAGCCGCCTATTTGCTTCGGCAATTTCTCTATTTTGTCCTCCACATCAGCTTTTACAAGTGCAGGATTTATTCCCATCAAAGATAAAACCTTGGGAATAAGACCATCTTTATCTTCTAAAAGACTCAGATGTAAATGTATATCTTCTAATTCTGGATTACCCATCTTTATCGCTATACTTTGGGATTCATTAATAGCTTCAATACTTTTTTGAGTAAATTTGTCAAAATTCATTAAAATCCCTCCTGTTCGTTATAAACTTTATTTATAGATTTTATTTACATTTTATATAAATAATTATATCACTATTGCTTTAAACATTCATCATCATTTATATTTAACCTCTATATTATAGAATTATTCAGCATAAAACAATTTCTGGCAAATATTTTAAAAATCCATATTTTTTATAATACATATCTATCTAACAGAGATATATATCAATTAGTCAAAAAAATATTTTCCTTAATACTTTATCTTTCTTTGCCTCCTGTTTTATTTTTTAATTAAAGATATTCGCTCACTAAAGTGAAATTTCCCTTTTTCTCTAGCTAATTTTTATATTATTTATTGAAATTTTAACATAGTTTACTTTTTTATTTTTCTTTATCCTTAAAAATTAAATAAGAATATACTACAGGTATCAAAACAGCCGCAAAGAGTAAAATAAATATAAAAATGCTAACCCATGTTCCTTTAATAAAGGATACAAACACTCCTATAACCCCAGCTATAACCCATACTTTCCCACCAAATTTATGCGTTTTATTCCATACTTCTTCATCTGCTAAAGTCCATGGAGTCCTTATACCTACAAAATAATTATGATAAAGTTTGCCCATAACACTCCCAAAACCAATCAACATAAAAGGAAATTCTATAACCTAATGCTATAAATACAGATGCAAAATAAATAACTGACAAAAAAAACGACTAAAACTGCTCTTATTACTCTATATGATGAAGAAAATTTACCATAGTTTGCTCTTTTAGGGTCAATTACAGGTACATATAACATTACAAAATATATTATTGTAATAATAAAAGGCAAAATAAATATATCATGTTTTGGTCCATAACTGTCTACTTGCTCTGAAATATTCC
>JBNAVY010000054.1:0-11484 GCA_049700195.1 Thermoanaerobacteraceae bacterium | reverse complement strand
GGAATTACGAATCCTCCAAGCATAGAAACTATTTTTAATACTTCTATGCTATTTAATCTACATCTTTGACTGCTAAGATTTATATTTTTTATACTTTTTTTTATTATATTAGAAAATTGGTTTATATCTTCTATTGTTTTGAAATATGCAAGTAAGTGAGGAGAACCTTTTTCATCTTTACCAATCTCTATTTCACTGCCTAAAATAAGAGTAAGCTTATTTTTGTATTTAAGCCCTCCCCCTTTTATAGGAACTAAAGTACCATTATCAATATGAAAATTAATTTCATTAATTACTTTTGGTGATGCAGAATCAATTATTCCTACTATATCAAGACCTTTTTTCAGACTTTCTTCCAAAATATTTAAAATTGTTAACTGTTTAGATGCTGTAATTTTTATCGGACTTCCATCAATAGTGCTACCAATATGCACATGTAAATCAGCATTATATATCATAAACCTTCACCATTTCTGAATATAATAAAATCCCGATTACAGTTTTAGCATCTTTTATTTTATTCTCAGAAATCATATTTTTTAATTCATTAAGATCATATTCATATAACTCTAAAAATTCATCTTCGTCTGGTTGTGCAATTTCTTTTTTTAAATTTTTTGCAAAATATAAATACATTTTTTCATCAGAAAAACCTGGTGTAGTATAAAACATTGTTAAAAGTTTTATTTCATCACACTTATAACCTGTTTCTTCAATTAATTCTCTTTTTGCACATTCTATCGGATTTTCATTATATTCTAATTTTCCGGCTGGTAATTCAAGCAATGCTTCTTCTACAGGTTTTCTATATTGACGGACAAGTAAAATTTTATTTTTATCAGTAAGTGCTATTATAGCTACGCCGCCTGGATGATTTACAATCTCTCTACTTGAAATTTTTCCGTTTGGTAATCTAACTTCATCGACTTTTAAATTGATTATTTTACCTTTAAAAATTGTTTTTGAATTAATTGTTTTTTCGCTTAAGTTCAATTTATACATTCCTTTCATGAATAAATTTTTACGCAAATCATAATATATAAATAGGTGATAGATATGGTAAATAACAAAATTGTTTTTTATTATTATGGAAAATTTTCAACTTTAATATTATTACTAAAGAGATTAAGCGAAGAATACAAAACTTTAAAAGATCTTTATTAAGGTGAAAAGTTATAAAAATTTGTACAGCAATATATAGCTGCTGCTCCACACGCATCAAAAAACTCTTTTTCTTTGTTATAATCTCTACCCATAGTTGTAATTTTAAAATTAAAATTTTTTATTGATTTTTCTGTAACAGATGAATCAATAAAAAAAATTTCATTTTTAGATTCAATGCTGCTTATTTGTTCTTTGATATATTCTGTTTTATCTTTACCCATTTGAGGGAAACATAGTATACATGGTGAATTAGCAAGTTCCAATACAGTTTTTGTGTGATGACTTACACCTAAGTGCCTTTCTCTTTTATCATTAAAACTTATTCGCGGTATTAATATGGCTTTTCCACCAAGTTTATTTACAGCGTCTATAATATTAGCCTGGTCAATACCTGAAAATCCATATTTTGTACCTGTACCTACAATACCTGGGCCCATTGCTACTATAGCTATATCACTTTCAATAGCTTCTTTAGCAGCAATAAGTGCAGTATATATATTAACTGCTTCATAATCCCCGCCAAAAGCATTTCCTATAGTTATTGTATTGGAAATTATTTTTTCTTTCTTTAATTGATTTACGGTATTACTGAATTTTATTGGTAAACTTGCAGAATCTGTCATAATATATGTTATTTTTATATTCGGACATAATTGTTTTAATACAAGGGCAGTTGGTGCAACCATACTATGTAATTCGCCAATTATAACAGGAAAATTGTTAAGTGATTTAAATTTATCAAAAAAACTATGATATTCACTTGTCTGTTCTTCTATAGATAATACATTTATTTGTAAAGGAGTATATCTTAGTTTCATAATATGTCCATCTTTAATATTAAAAAAATTATTATTACTGAGATTTGATACTATAAAATCATAGCCACCTGTTCCAAGATTTAATATTTTAGCTGTATTATTAATAACTACTATATCTCCAATTTGAACTGGTCCAACCATATCATCATAATTGATAGCAAGAGTTTTGTGGTCAGAATCAAAAGTATTCTTTTCTATCTTTACCTCAGCAATTGTTATACCTTCATTTGATAAAATAATTTTAGTTACAATTCCCTTTAAAGTACTAATCATTTTTTTACCTTCCTGTTTTTTTATTTTCTTCCTAGCATATCAAGGTAATTTAAGACAGCTGTTTTTTCAATTATTTTTGTTAAAGAATATTTTTCAGTTATAAAATGTATAGCTATAAGTAAAACTAATAAAGCTACCCTTAAATTAAAATTTAAAACTAATATAGATGTTATTCCTAATGTAATACCTAAAACATTTGAACCAGTATCACCCATCATTATATTTCCTTTTAAATCACTTGGGAAATATACCAACAAAATTGCAGTAACCATTAATAAAAAAGTAGGGTTACCTTTTCCTATCATTAAAAATATAATTGAAAAAAATATAAATGTTTTAGATGCACGTCCTGGTCTTAAATCTGTAAGGTTTAAGAGATTTGTAAAAAGAGAAATAATAATCGTATTAATAAGTATATTAATATAATTTGAACTAAGAATATAACTTACTATTAAAGCTGTTACAAGACCTAAGATTGCTTTTAATCCGCCAGTCGTAAGATTCCCATTTAAAATCATCTTAAAGTGTCCTTTTAAACCTGTTACACTTCTATCTCCGATCAAGTCATCAATAAGCCCTGCATAAGACATAACTGTAACTGCAAGCAAAAATAAAAGTGAATTTTCAGGTTGATATTTAAACAAGCCTAAAATAGCAGTAGATATCAATAAAAGTGGTATGAAAATCAGTCCTCCGCATACCGGTATTAAATTTTTTTTATAGTTTTCTCTTAAACAAACAGGTTTATTCAACATGTTAAAAAACATATTTTTAAAAACAAATGTAATTATAAAAGGAATAGAAAATGACAATATATATTTCAAGGTATCACCTGCTATTATCAAATAATTTTTTAATTAAAACATTTAGTATATCAAAAAACTGACGTCCTCTATGGATAAAACCTCTTAAATCCCTTTCAGTTACTGAATGAGTCATATTTACTTCAACTTCTTTTATTCTGTATCCTTTTTTTATGATATCAATAGTCATTCCAACTTCTATACCATAACCCTTATAAAAATTATTTATATTGTCCAATACATTTTTTTTAAAAACTCTTTGACCAGATAATGATGATTCTATTTCTTTACCAGTAAAATATTTAACTCCTTGTTTCGCTAATATTTTAACAAAACCAAAACCGGTTTTTTTATTTAATTTAGGGAATTTAGCAATAGTAACATCAGCCTCATTATCTACAACTGGTTTAATTAACTTTCCAATCTCTTTTGATGTTAAGCCAACGTCTGCATCAAGAAAAGCAATTATATTGTTTTTAGCATATTTTATGCCTTCTTTTAATGCATTGCCTTTACCTTTATTTCCTTTTATATTTACAATTTTTGCACCAGCTTTTTTGGCTTTTTCTACTGTATTATCTGTTGATCCATCATTTATAACAATAATTTCATCAATTTCTTTTATATCAGATAATCCAGTAATTGTATCAGTAATCCTATCACCTTCATTATATGCTGGTATTAAAACACTTACATTTGAAGTCATATATTTACCCTCACTTTTTTATAGTATTACTAGTTGTATTTTGAAAATTTGTAACAAAAGAATCTGGCATAAGATTGACAGCACTTGGTTTAGTTCCATAATTTCCTTCTTTTCCTTCCATTACCATTATTAAGGATGTTTGACCAATTATATCATTTATATCATCAATAGTTGAAATATGTTGTCTTTTATATCCATCAATATAAGAATATTTAGCATCGCTTTGTTCCACTCCTATAATAGGTATATTATCAGATTTAACTTCTTTAATAATAGGTATATCAATTGAAGAAAGTGTATTATCTTTATTATTGCTGCCACCTGCTATTATTACAAAATCTACATTACCAGATGTTCCAGAAAAGTCTATATATCCTTTTTCTTTTAAATAATTTATAATTTCATTGTTTTGACCTGTAACAATTGCATTAGCTAATTTCTCTGAAACAAATTCATTTAAATGTTTTGTATCGACATTTCCAAATTTACTTAAAAAATTTACTAAATCCTGATTATCGAAATCATTACCTGAATCAAAGGGTTGTTTAATTACTGTTATAGAATTTATAGTAGCGCCAGCTTTTAAAAGAGCATTTCTCATGCCAGGATATATAAATTCACTGCTTGTTTCAATTATTGAGACTTTTATACCATTAAGTTTATTTTGTACCAATTGAGGAAAAATTATCTGATGATACTGATTATAATACCCAATTTGTTTTTCAAGATCACTTATATTATTTTTTAAAGTAATATTTTCAGTCTGTATATCTTTAAATTTCTGCTCTAGTTCATTTATTATAATATTCTGCTGTTCAGAAAATACCTTTTGTCCATCAAGCATAAAACCAATAAAAATACCTATACCAAGAGCCATGAAAATAGAAGCTATAGTTAAAACATAATATTTTATATTTACATTCATTATTATAATATCCTCCTTAAAATCCAATTAAAAGACGGATTCTTAACTGAATTAATTTTATGAGCTGTTGTGTTGGTGGAGAAAAATATGCTATAACACCTAAAGGTATAAGTGCTGCTAAAATAATACTAAAAACATATGACATTTTAAAATTTTCTTTATATAATTTATTAACACCTTTAGCATCAATTAATTTTTCACCAACTTTTAATCTGACTAAAAAAGTACTTGACATACCTTTTCTGCCTTTTTCCAGAAAGTCTATCATACTTGAATGTGTACCAACAGCAACAATAAGTTCAGCTCCTTTTTCAAAGGCTAAAAGCATAGCAATATCCTCACTGGTACCTGGCGCTTTATATATGACTGCATTTAAATTTAATTTTTTTATTCTTTCAAGTCCTGGGGCTCTTCCATCACAATATGCATGTACTATTATTTCTTTTGCTTTTTTTAAAGCCTCATCACTTATACTATCCATATCCCCAATTACAATGTCAGGTATCAGTCCGAATTCTAAAAGTGCGTCAGCTCCTCCATCAACACCTATTAATATAGGTTTTACATCTTTTATATATTGTTTTATTGTAAATAAATCCTCTTTATAGTTTTTACCTCTTACAACTACTAATGCGTGTTTATTCTTAAACTTTGTTTTAATAGCTGGAATATTTGCATTTTCTAATATGAAGCTTTTTTCTTTCTTCGCATAATCAAGTGTGTTTTCAATAAATTTATCAAGTTCATTACTTAAATTTTCTCTGCTTTCATCTAATTTATATTTAATTACATCCTTGTTTAACAATTTACCTTTTGCAATGAGATTATCATTTTTATAAATTTCATTATCTATAATTGTAATCCTATCATTTTCATTTAAAGATGAAAATATTTCTTTTCCTGTATCATCAATTATGGGAATCCCTGCATCATTTAATATTGATGGCCCCATATTAGGATATTTCCCGCTTATAGATTTATCTGCATTTATAACTGCAAGAACTTTCTTTTCTACTAAAGATTCCGCTGCTATTTCATCTATATCTTTATGGTCTATCACTGCTATTTCTCCAGGATTTATTCTCTTTACTAGATTTTTTGTTCTTTTGTCAATTTTTATCCTGCCACTTATCTGCATGGCAATGCCTCCAAAAAATTATTAAGAATTTATTCAATGTCTATTATAGCACAAAAATATTTAACATAAAACAAAAGTTATATTTATAAATAAAAAGAAAAAAGGCGATAAACGCCTTAACCTGCTTTTATCCCTAATCTTAATTTGTCAGCAATAAGTGCGATGAACTCAGAATTTGTAATAAGAATTTTCAAAAAATTAGCACAATATCAACAATTCAATGATATATTTTTGCTTAATTCGCCTTCTATTTGTTGCCATTTTTAAATTAACATCATCATAACTCTTTTTTAAAATAATGTCAATGCTTTTCAAAAAAATTTTTAAAAAATTTTACCACAAACTACCGCTACATGATATATTTTTTGTCAATTTTATTGAACCATCTTCTATACATGTCGCAGTTAATACCACTGTGCCATCTGCTTTATATTGCAATGTCACGCTATTGCTTGTTTTAGATACTATGCTTGCATTAGAATTGCTTAAACTAAAATTGAATGTTTTATCTGTTACTGTCGTGTTAGTGTCTGTATATTTTATCGTGTATGTTTGATTATAACCGCTATTCAGCGTATCACTACCAACTATTGTCATTGGTCTGGTTGCTGATGCTACATTGATTGTTATTGTATCAGAAACGCCTTGATAAGTTGCAGTAATAATAGTACTTCCTGAACCGATCGCAGTTACAAGACCCGAATTTGAAACTGTCGCAATAGAAGTGTTATTAGTGCTATATGTTACATTTGGATTGCTTACAATAGCGTTATTATCTTTACAAGTCACATTTAATTGTACTGTATCATTTGTTTTTAGATTGAGAGCATCTCCATTGTTAATGATTATTTCATACGTATGTTGCAAAAATGCGTCTGCAACTTCATTTTGAATGTCATCTGACGTATTAAATTGGTCTAAATCACAAATCAATGATATGATACCTTTTGTTGTTTTGTCTATGCCTGTTATTTCCCAAGCGGATCCCATCTTAATAAACCTATTCCCTAAAACTATATTTTGACTATCGGCATTATCCTGTATTCTTACGATTATTTTACCTGTTGGCAATTCAATGTATTGATTTGACTGAATATCAAACGTTTTGCTATCGATAATAGCATCAAATTGCTTTACGATGCCTTGTATCTTAAATTTAATCGAGTAATTACAATACCCAATTTTTGCTTTATAATACTTATCGTATCTAATCTCGTTATTTTCAGTTGTTATTAAATATTTTTTCTGATTATACTCGATTATATCGCCTGTTTTAATTGGCGTCAATGTTATGATATAGTTTTTAGTGATATTAAGAATAGCATTACCATTAACGCCATTTATTTGAACTGGTTTGTTTTGCTCGCTGAATATAAAATCCATATCACTGGCTGGAAATTGAAATAAATTCATCTTTTTTCCTCCTTTCTATATTAAAAACATGCCCTCATTTGCCCTGTATTGCAAGTTTTTATTTTAGGGGTATAATTATATACCCCTTTTAAAAAACTTTGATTGTAGACCTTTTTTATAATTTTCTGAATTGTATATACAATTCTAATGCAGTATTCGTGCGGATTTCAAGGATGGAATTTTATTCCAAACTAATTATTTTGAGAATAAATAAGTAAAAGTACCCCCTGAATTTTCGATAGTGTCATCAATAGATATTTGTCTTATTTTTTTCTCCAAAGCGTCTATTCGATTTTGGAGATTTTCTGAAAACTGCATTATAGTTATATCATCTGTTTTGTATGTTTTCATCAATTGCGGATTGTTTGCAACGCTCTCTAATATTGCCAAAGCAGTTTTGAGTATATTTTTGTGATTGATTTTATTTTGTGGATCGTAAATATCAGTCGAATTTAAGCCATTCTCAAGTAAATAAACTGTCAATTCATCGTCAGAATAATCAATACCTTTGATTTCAAGTTTTAAACGCTCTAAATTTGTCATATTAAGACCTCCTTTTAATTTAGTAAATAATTCATTATTTCATCTAATTTTTGCTTGTCGACTAATTCATCGCCTACTCGTTCTTTTGTGTTGATGACTTGATAAATTACACCTTCAACGTATTTTAATTTAACTGTTTTTTGATTTACCGTTGACTGAAGGCAAATATATTGATTATCGCTTGTTACTCTTATTTTTTTAATCACTAATTCGTTTTGATGCTGTCTTAATTCTGTCATGTTAGGATATTTACCCTCATCTATAAGTTGCAAATCGTGTTGATAATCCTTATCGTCATAGATGTTGTCAGGGTAGTATTTACGTATGCTTTCTCGAACCAATGAAACTATGCTATTGATTGTCATGTTATCATCTCCTTATTTTATGTGGTAAATATTGGTAAAAAATAAAGATTATGTTCCATATTTTTGCTATTTAGGACTTAAAATTTTTAATTTTTATGCGTTTTACTTAATTTTTATACAATTTTTCAAGCGTGAATTTTTGACCTAACTGTACCGCAAAAAAGCAAAAAGGGGGTAACGAGAAGTCAAAAATACGATAAAATTTTGCTTTTATTGCCCATTTTTAAATTATACAAAATCTACATTTCGTATAATTTAATATATTAAAGTGCTTTAAAATGGCTTAAAATCAACGTTTTTGAGGACTCTCCTATTTTTTGGTATTTGAATTTACTAAAGAAATTGGAAATTGACCATTCCTTTTATTGGAATTGTTAAAAATTAATGTAAAATTTAAGGGAGTGCCTTAAAATCACTCCTTTTTTTTATTAAATTTTCTGAATTTTTGATATTTTTTGATAAAAAATCTGCCTTTGCATATTTAAAAAAGTAGCACGATTTTAAAAATCATAACACGACGACTTTTTTAGACGTAATTATATTTTGCAAGAAAAAATTCATTTTATCAATATTATGACTTATTTTATTTATTTTTCAATTGTTCCACAAAATTGTTCCACAAGAAATAAGCGGGAACAAATTTATCCCGCATTATTCTCTTTCTGCAAGTTCTGCAATTCGCTACTAACATCGTGAATGTATGGTGAATTTGCTAAAAGTGTTGGCAACGAAATAGCACCTATGTCTTTTAACGTTTTGAGGTCGTTGATTATATCAGTGCTATTCTGCGGAATTGCAAACTCAAAGGTACAATCTATCTCGCCATTGACTTGAATATTATTCAATGCAAGTAATCTTCTTATTTGTTTCCATCTTTCGATGAAACCTTCTTTAAGGTAATTAGCATTTAATGAACCTTTTATCTCCGCTAATGAATAAAGCATCTTAATACTAACTTCACTTAAATTGCTTATGCTCTCACTATTCATGCTTATGCCTGGCGTACATGAAATATCAAGTAATGATTGTTTAAGCGTATTGAATAATGTCTTAAAAGATTGTATATCTGTCTTATTTTGTTTGAATTCAAAACTCGAACCATCATCAAGTTGAAGTGCAAATCCTACAACATTCGGATCTATTGCACCATTTCCGCTTTTATCGATATTTAGTTTTGTTCCTGTAACTACTGGTATGCCTGTTATATACTTATAAAAAGCATCGTGATATTTACTTATCAATTCTTCCATACTATCCAATATAGAGATATAATCTTCTAAATCGCTTCTACCTTCGAGTATATCTATTTCCGATGGTATTCTATACACTATCGGCAATCCGCTTAAATTTTTATATTCGCCTGTTTTGTGTAATTCTCCGCCAATATCAATGTAACTTGTAACTGTATCTTGTGTAAATATAGTATAATAAGATATACCCAAAACATTATAATATTCAATAAACGCTAAATAATTCATCTGGTCATCATATATTGGGAATCCATCTGCACTATCGATTATTTTCGATAAAATATTTCCGTTCGCATCAAGATATAAATACTCGTATGCCTGTCCGAATTTTATCATGTTTTGAAGTATTTTAAAATCAATAAGATTAAATCTACCTTTTTTGTAAACTTCCTTAAATGCGTTTAATGTCTTTTCATCATCACAAGTGAGTGTTATAGGATTTTTTAATATAAAATTTGTCTGAAAATTCATAATTGTTTTAGCATAATTAAGTATTATCTTTTTTGTTATTAAAGTCCTTCCCCCGAATTTCTCATCTGGTCTATCAAGTATAGCATGACGTCCATCGAGATATTGCTTTGCGTTGATTATATTTTGGATACGCTTAACGTGCCATGAATTGGTAATTTCCTCTAAAAACCAGTTAGATTTTCCTGCGTAATGATACGAAATATATTCTTGTAAAGTCATTTTAAAACCTCCTTTAATTTTTATATTGCAACACTTTAAAGTCGTATTCTTCGCCACTATCAACAAAAAATGGAATAGTCATTGCTTTAATGTCATCTAATGATATTAAAACTGTATGTTTACGCTTTAAATCTTCAAAAATATAAAACTTTTTGTCGAATTGTTCTTTATCTTTTTTTGTTCTCACTACCGCCTTATTCTGATTTAAAAAATCGACAAAATCGCACGCTTGAGCAACTGTCGTTAATATATTTACTGTTTGATGATACCCTTTTAAAATAAAATTCAATTCTACAAGCGTTGTATTCACGTCTAAATCACTCTTTTTTATTTTAGCCATATAATTAATACCCCCTATTTTAAAAATCGCAATACAAGTCAAATATGACCAACTAAATTATGGTAAATGGTATCTAAATATACCATCTTCCCGATTTTAGGCATTGCACTGCCAATGCAAGTGCGATAACCAAATCATCATGGTATGAGTTCTTTTCGTTTTGCATTTTGCCATCAATTTCCACAAAAGTTTTCATTTCGTCAAGTGTTTCCTTATCATTAACTAATATCAAACCTGTTTCGAATACTTCTTTTAAGTCATTTATCATTTTTGTTTTATTCACGCTTGAAGTAGTCCAACCATAATCCCACTTCTTACGACCTGTAAAATTATCCCATGTTTGAGTTTTCAGGACTTGCAAATACCCTGCTTCTTTGCGTAACCTTTGAATTAAATCTAATCCATAGGAATTGCGTTCTGGTAAATACATACAATAATTGTAATACATTCCCAAATCATAAGCGATTTTAGCGAATTTATATACTGGCACATCATTTCTATAAAAAGACGCTACTTGTTCGCCATTACTATCTAAAACAACTATCGATGAATGGTCATTCTTAAGTCCTGCCGATACATCGATACCTGCCCAATAACGTTCATTCTTTTTGACATCTTGATAGATGTATAAACCTTTATTAAGATACTGTGATAATGAAGTCGGCAAATCGTGTGTCATATCTTTATACCCTAAAGCGTAAGGTAATGAAGAATATCTATCGCTTATCATTTTAGCGTCAAATATGCCTTTATCAGTCGATATAAACGCCTGTTCTGGTATGGTCGGATATTCTTGATTAAATTGTCCCTCCGAAATGTCTTGTAATTTCCATCTACGCCACATTAATTGACTAAATGTTGTGCCCATCTCTCGTAATTTACGTTCTTCAGGTAGCAAATCTGTGCTATCCTGTCTTACCCCATGATTTTGCGACCTATACCATCGTTCTGCCTCTTTATACTCGCTTAAAAATTGCTTTGATGCACCTTTGCCGAGCCAATTGCAAATGATAAAATCAAAATGTACGAAAAGTGGAAAATAAAAATGTACAAAAT
>JBNAVY010000053.1:0-11654 GCA_049700195.1 Thermoanaerobacteraceae bacterium | reverse complement strand
GGGATATTCAACATGATTCCGATACCACCACTCGACGGCTCAAAGATATACCCAATACCGAATTTGCTTACATTTATAAGATTTTTGTTAATACCTTTATTTGTATATTATTTTTTTTATATTCCAGATGGCAATATTTATGCGGCAATTATTTTCATTCTTTCTGGAATAACAGATATTTTAGATGGATATATAGCCAGACATTTTAATCAAATAACTAAGATTGGTACTCTTTTGGATCCACTTGCGGATAAGCTAATGATACTTACTGTGCTTACAAGCTTGTGGATAAAAGATATTATACCATTTTTCATTATAATTATTTTATTAGTTAAAGAAATGTTGATGATTATTGGTGCACTTATACTATATAGAAGGAAAGATATAGCAATACCTGCAAATAAATATGGTAAAGCGACAACTGTATTGTTTTATATAGCTATTATTTTTTCAATTTTCGAATGGCCTTATGGTTTTATTCTTATGATTGCAGCTCTTTTACTTGCTTTAATAGCTTTCTCTTTTTATGCAGTAGAGTTTTATAATAAAAACCAGAAGTAGATTATTAAACTTTTTCTTGTTTAAAGACGATATTAAAAATAGAATAAAACAGGGGGGAAGTATTTTGAACAAAAAGACAATTACCAAGGAAAAGAAATCTAACAAAAAAGTTGTAATTCCAAAAACAAGTATTAAATTTTCCGGTATTCAATTTAAGCTAAGTTTGATGATAATTTTAATAGTGCTTGTTTCACTTATTTTGAGTGGATATGTTTCATATACTTTTGCATCAAGAGAAGTTACAAATGCTACTTTATCAAATATGAAAAACAGTGTTACATCAGTCAATTCACAATTGTCTTTATATCTTGATAATATATCAAGTAAGCTAAATTATTTTTCTAAAGATGATTCAAATCTTGTAATGAGTGATAGTACTGCTGCAGAAAAGATTACAGGTGTTCTGATTAAATTAAAAAATATGACACCCGATGGGAAAACGATATATTATGTAACCTCTGATAAGAAAATTTTTACTTTTCCTGGCATAACTTTTGATTCTGGATATGACCCTACATCAACTTCTTGGTACAAAGGAGCTGTTGATAATAAAGGAAAAGCTTTTTGGACTGATGCATATAAAGACCCGTCTTCAGGTACTTACATAGTTACTGTTTCACAAGCAGTATTAAATCCTATTACGAATGAAGTTGAGGGTGTTGTCGCTATTGATTTAAATCTTTATGGTATTTCAAAGTTGATAACAAATATAAAGATTGGAGAAAGTGGACAGGCTTTTATAACCGACAAAAATGGTATAATCTTTGTAAACCAAGACAAAAAACTTATTGGTACAGATATACATAAATATGATTTTTCTAAGATGGTTTTTAAAGATCCAAGCGGAAAAATTTATACTAATTTTAATGGTTCTGATGGAGTTGTTTTTTTTGATACTAATTCAATTACTGGTTGGAAGGTAATGGGGACTGTAAAAACTTCTGATTATTTATCAGGTGTAAAAAAACTAAACAGTATTTTTATTACTATAATAATTTTATTTTCAATAATTTCACTTGTTATTGCATATTTATTTTCAAAAAATTTTACAAGACCAGTGTTTAAAATGCTAAAATCTATGAACAGACTTAAAGAAGGAGACCTTACATCGAGTATTGAAGTAAAAAGAAAAGACGAATTTGGAGTTTTAGAAAAAGAGTATAATGATACGATTTCTAAATTAAAAGATATAATTGGAAAAGTTAAAGATTCAAGTTTATCTTTAGTTAATGCAGCAGCAAGATTTGGTGAGATAACACAAGAGACTACACAATCTGTACAGGACGTTGCAAGTGCTGTTGATGATATAGCCAAGGGGGCAAATGATCAAGCACAGGAAGTTTCAATCAGCGTAGAAAAGATGTCACAATTTGGGAAAGATATTGATAAGATATTAAAAAATACTGAAGACATAAAAGAATTTTCAGATAATGCTGCTACTGTAAAGGAAGAAGGAATTAATAAACTTCAAGCTTTAAAAGAAAGTTCAGCAGATACTAATAAAGCGACTAAATATGTTTTTGAAACTATTAATAAAATAAAAGATAATTCAAACAAAATCAGTGATATTACAATTGTGATACAAGATATAGCTGATAAAACAAATCTTCTATCATTAAATGCTGCTATTGAAGCTGCAAGGGCCGGTGAAGCAGGAAGAGGTTTTGCTGTTGTTGCAGATGAAGTTAAAAAGCTTGCACAGCAGTCTGCTGAATCTACAAATCAAATAAAAGAAATTATAGAAAATATGAAAGCCGCAATTGATATGGCAACAAATGCGATGAATACAGCTGATAAAAGCATAGAAAAGCAAAATGAAGCGGTTAATGATACACAAAAGGCTTTTAATGATTTTGAAAAATTTATAACAGCTATATCTTCAATGATTAACAATATATCAATGCTTATGAATGAAATGAAATTTGAAAAGGATGAGGTTGTTCAGTCAATGGAAAATATCTCTGCCATATCTGAAGAAACTGCTGCTTCTACACAAGAAGTAAGTGCTTCAGCTGAAGAAGAGCTTTCAGCCGTAGAGGAACTAGGTGAATCCGCTAAAGAATTGGAAAAAGTATCAAAAGAATTAGAAAAAGCAATAGAAATGTTTAAATTTTAAAAAATAAGTGCTATTAATAGCACTTATTTTTTAATTTTGTTTATTTATATTTATATGATAAAATACTTATATGCAATACCTAGGGGGTGTTATTATAGATGCTTATAATAAATTTAAAAATTTAAAAGAATATATTAAAAATTTAGGAAGTGTAGCAATTGCTTTTTCGGGTGGTGTTGACAGCACTTTTCTTGCAAAAGTCTGTAAAGATGTTTTGAATAATGATGCTTTAGCTATAACTGTTGTATCGCCTATTTTTCCTAAAATAGAATCTGAAGAAGCTGTAAAACTGGCTGAAACAATAGGCATAAGGCATGTTACTTTAAAATATGAAATTTTGAGTGTTAAAGGATTTATTCAAAATCCTGTTGATAGATGCTATATTTGCAAATCTAACCTTTTTCATATGATTAAAAGTTTTGCAGAAGAAAAAAATTTAAAATATGTTATAGATGGAACAAATGCTGATGATACAAAAGATTATAGACCTGGGAGAATGGCTTTAAAAGAATTAGGGATTTTAAGTCCTTTATTAGAGATGGGGATTACTAAAGATGAAGTAAGAAAATTATCAAAAGATCTTGGTCTTCCAACATGGGATAAACCTTCTTATGCTTGTCTTGCTTCACGGATACCCTATGGCGAAGAAATAAATATTAAAAAATTAAAGACTATTGAACAGGCTGAAGATTTTCTATTTAATATGGGCTTTGATGGATTAAGAGTAAGATATCATAAGGATATTGCAAGGATTGAACTTAAAGAAGAGCAAATGGCTAAAGTTTTTAATTTTGAAATTAGAAATCAGATAGTAAAAAAATTTAAGGAACTTGGATTTAAATATGTAACATTGGATTTGGAAGGTTATAGGATGGGAAGTTTGAATGAACCACATATGGGGTTGATAAAAGATGAATGAGGATAAAATAAAAGAAATTTTAGAAAAATTTAAAAATGACGAAATTGATTTTAATGTTGCAATAAAGGCTTTACATAAAATGCCTTATGAAGATTTGGGTTTTGCAAAAATTGATTATCATAGAGAATATAGAAAAGGCTTTCCTGAAGTTATTTTTTGTGAAGGTAAAACAAAGGAACAAGTTAAAAAGATAGCTTTAAATATGTATGAAAATGGTAGTCAGGTTTTGGGTACCAGGGCTTCTGAAGAACAATTTGAGGAAGTAAAAAAAGTTGTTAAGGAAGCTGAATATTTTGATATAGCAAGGATTATTTCTATAAATAAAAAACCTTTAATACAAACACAAGGTATTATTGGAGTAGTAGCAGCAGGTACTTCAGATATGCCTGTCGCTGAAGAAGCAGCTATTACTGCTGAATTAATGGGTAATAGCGTCAAAAAATTTTATGATGTAGGAGTTGCTGGTCTTCACAGACTATTATATAAGTTGGACGAAATTAATGAATGCCGGGTTTTAATAGTAGTTGCTGGAATGGAAGGAGCTCTTCCTACTGTACTTGGTGGTCTTGTCAGAGTGCCAATAATTGCTGTACCAACAAGTATTGGTTATGGGGCTAATTTTCATGGTTTGTCAGCAATGCTTACAATGCTTAACTCCTGTGCTAATGGTGTAAGTGTTGTAAATATTGACAATGGCTTTGGTGCTGCTTATTCTGCCAGTTTAATAAATAAAATAGGCGAATGAGTAAGACATTAAAAGAGAGTCAAAAATTATAAATGGGGGTAATAATAATGAAAATATTATATTTTGATTGTTTTGCAGGTATTTCTGGAGATATGACTATAGCTTCACTTTTATCTCATGTTGATAAAGAAAAATTTATAGAAAACATAAAAAAAATTGCTTTAGAGCATTTTGATATTGAAATAGGTGTAACCCAGAAAAGTACTATAGCTGGTAATACTTTTAAAGTTTTATTTGATGAAGAGCATCACCATCATCACAGACACTTAAAAGATGTAAAGGAAATTATAGAAAAAAGTGATCTGGAAGATGAAGTTAAAAATATGAGCATAAAAATGTTTGAAGTAATTGCAGAGGCGGAAGCTAAAGTACATGGTAAAAATTTAGAAGAAGTACATTTTCATGAAGTTGGGGCTGTTGATTCTATTGTTGATATTTTAGGAACATCTATACTTATTAATATGATTAAACCAGATAAGATAGTTTCTTCATATCTTCCTATCAGTAATGGATTTGTAAAAACACAACATGGAATGATGCCAGTTCCTGCACCTGCTACTGCAGAAATAATAAAAGGAATACCTGTTTATGAAAGTAGTGTAAAGGGAGAGAATATAACTCCAACCGGTGCAGCTATAATAAAAGTATTTGCACAGGATTTTGGCGGAATGCCTGAGATGCTTATTGAATCTGTAGGTTATGGAGCTGGTTCAAAAGATTTTGAAATTCCAAACCTTTTGAGAACATATATTGGAATTGAAACTGAAAAAAAAAGTAGAAACCCTAAAAATTATTGAAACAAATATAGATGATATGAACCCAGAATTTTACCAATATTTAATAGATAAGCTTTTTGAAAATGGCGCTTTAGATGTTTACATGACTCCTATAATAATGAAAAAGCAAAGGTCAGCCACTCTTTTGACTGTGATATCAGAGAATTTACAGTTTGAACAGTTAAAAGAGATTATATTCAAAGAATCTTCGACTTTTGGTATTAGATATTATGATGTGTTACGTCATAAGCTTGAAAGAAATTTTGATACTATTGAAATATTTAATAATAAAATAAGGGTAAAAAAAGGATATTTAGATGGGGTTCTAATAAAAGTATATCCGGAATATGAAGATATAAAAGCATTAGCAAAATCAGCAAAGATGTCTATAAGTGATGTATATAGATATGCAACAAAATATATTCAGGATACATATTTTTCACATTAAAAGCAGAGATTATTTCTCTGCTTTTAATGTGAAATGAAAAGTTGTTCCTACACCTTCAGTGCTTTCAAATCCATATTTACTTTCATGCAGGTTTAAAATTTCTTTTACAATTGCAAGACCTAAACCTGTACCAGATTTATTGCCTTTATAGTATTTATTAAAAATATTAGGTAAATCTTTTTTGGGTATTCCATGACCAGTATCAGATATTTTTATTAGAACCTCTTTTTGATTTTGGATAGCTTCAATTTCTATTTTTCCATCTTTTTCAATGCTGTTTATAGAATTATTTATTATATTTATTAATACTCGTTTTATCATTTCCCTATCAGCCTTGACATTAAATTTTAAGTCTTTTAAGATGATTTGTATATTTTTTTCTTGTATTTGAATTTCAAATATATCTAATATTTCTGATACCAGAGTTTTTAAGTTAAAAGTTTCCATATAAGTTTTTATCACACCTGATTGTAGCTTTGAAAGCTGTAATACACCATCAACTAGTTTTGACATTCTTTCAGTTTCTTTAATCATTATATTAAGATATTTTTCACGCTTGTCCTTATCATTACCGTAATAATCAAGAAGCATTTCAGAGTAACCTCTTAAAAGCCCTAAAGGAGTTTTTAAGTCATGGGTTATATTGGCAATCAGATCTTTTTGCAACTTATCATTTATAGAAAGTTGTTTTGCCATTAAATTCATTGAATTTGCCAAATCTCCCAATTCGTCATCTGAAACATTATTTATTTTTACATTTAGGTTTCCAGAGGAAATCTGTTTTGCTATATTTTTTAATTTTTCAATAGGTTTAGTAAATTTTTTAGACATATAAATTGATGTAGCTATTGTAATAGCTATTGTAACAGCAAAAATTACCCAGAACACTTCTTTGAAGAGACTTACAGTATCGCTTATAGTAGAAATTGGTATACTCATTATAAGTGTTGAAGCTTTCCCATTATATATAAATGGTCTTAAAATTGATAAATATTCTATGTGAAGAAATGGATGCTCATATTTAACTACTTTTAAATCTTTTCCGGAATTAATCAAAGATTCTGGGATACCGGTTCCCTTTCCTCTGCCTCCTGAGGAAATTATAATATCTGAACCAGAAACTGCTATTACTCTTGCATTAGATTTGTCAATAAGTTCGCTTATTAAGCTTTCGTCATTATTGTTCAAAGCATCAACAATTTTTTCGCTGTAATTTTTAAGTTGATTTATTTTATAATAAGAATATATATTACTTATAAAAACTACTTGGGTAAGCCAAAAAAGTGAAAGAATCAAGCCTGCTATTGTAATATATGATGTAAATAATTTTTTTTGTATGCCTTTCAATTTATTCACCATCCAATTTGTAGCCAATGCCCCAGACAGTTTTTATTAATTGCCTTTTATCACCTAATTTTTCCCTTAATTGTTTTATATGAGTATCAACAGTTCTCAAATCTCCATAAAAATCATATCCCCACACTTCATTAAGGCATTTTTCTCTTGATACAACTTTACCTTTATGATCTACTAAAAGCTTTAAAAGGTCAAATTCTTTCGGAGTAAGTTCGATTTTTTCACCATCAACTAAAGCTTCACGTGATTCTGAATTTATAATAATACCATTATACTCCAGTGTTTCATCTGTTTTAGTAACATCAGTTCTTGATAGAATTGCTTTTATTCTTGCTATAACTTCTTTTGGACTAAATGGTTTTACGACATAGTCATCTGCTCCTAATTCAAAACCCAATAGTTTGTCGTATTCTTCCCCTCTTGCTGTGATCATCATAACAGGAACAGTTGAGCTTTCTCTTATTGTTTTTAAGATACTCCAGCCACTTATATCCGGAAGCATAATATCAAGTAAAATCATTTTTATGTCTTTTTCATTATTAAAATATACTAAGCCTTCTTTGCCATCTGATGCAGTTAAAACATCATATCCATTATTTATCAGATAGGTTTTTAATATATCCTGAAGGCCTTCTTCATCTTCGATTATTAAAACTTTTTGCATTACAACACCTCCTGTATATAGTTTAAAGGTTTTTTTTGAATATTACAATAACGTATATTTAAATTTCATATTTTCATCACAATTTATAAAAAAAAATGACATATTATTTGGGTATCATAAAAATAAGTTTAAAAAGGAAAGAGGTGATATTGTGTTAAAGAAAAAAATAATAACTATTTTAGCTGTGGTTATATCTTTTGTGCTTCCTATAACTGTTTTTGCTGCTAATGTTAATTCGCCTGCTTTAAATGATATAAAAGGCTTTTTTGGAATTGACAAGTCAAAACTAACTACACAACAAAAAGATGATATTACAAATTACAATAAGAAGATAGTTGACGTAGAAAAGGAGTTTGTTAGTAAATTACTTGAAGATGGGCTTATTACAAAGCAACAAGCAGATAATATGATTAAAAATATGGATGAAAGATTAACTAAAGCTAATCAAAGTAATTTCCCGATTCTTTTTGGTACAAAAGACAAAAAGTTTTTAAAGGATGATTTTGGTTTTAAAAAAATTGATTTATCAAAATTAAATGAAAAACAGCAAAGCGACTTGAAGGTTTTGTTGAAACAAATACAAACCATTGAAAAAGATGCTGTAAATAAGTTAACATCTTATGGTATGCTTACTCAGGATAAAGCTAAAGAAATGTTAAGTCGCATAGATCAGGCTGCAACTTTTATTGACAAGAATGGACTTAGCAGCAAAAGCTTATTTGAAGTCTACAATGGGTTTGGGTTTATTATAAAAGATATAAACCCTTTAAAGCTGACAGAGCAACAAAAAGCTGAGCTTACAACTTATTTTAAACAGATAGGTGATATTAACAAACAAATAGCAGATAAATTGGCAAGCTTTGGTGTAATTACACAAGACCAAAAAAACACAATTAATAGCAGAATAGATAGAAAGATAGAACAAATTGAGAAAAATGGTTTTACTCATAAAGATTTAAAGAGTTTTAACAGACAAAAAAACCATTTTAGAGATTTCTGGGGTAAGGTTAAAACTTACCAGAATAATTCTGGTTTATCACCTCAAAACTTTAATAATGCCATTTAAAACTAAAGCGGGGACAGTTTATCTGTTCCCGCTTTAGTTTTAAAATACATAAATACATTTAAAAAGTTTCACATATACTTCACAATTGTATTATTGTTCTATCATATTATTTGGTTATTATATAAGTGTAGTAAAAAATAAAATAAAAATTAAAGGAGTGTTTTTTATGAATATTAAAAAAACAATAGCAGTTGTAGTAACAGGAGGAATGCTTTTAAGTGGTATAGCTGCTTATGCTGCTGTGTCACCTTCTTCAGCTAATCCTAGGATGGCTAATCAGTATTCAACAACCGCACCGAGATATGGCATTGAAAGAAATGCAGACTTTTTAGCAAAGTTAACAGGAATGTCAGTTGACCAGATTATAAGCGAATTTAATGCTGGGAAAACAATGGTACAAATAGCTGAAGAAAATGGAGTATCACTTGATAATTTGAAAAAAGCATTAATAGAACAAAAAGAAGGTTTGATTGATCAAATGGTTAAAGACGGAAGAATAACTCAGGAAACAGCTAATACAATCAAACAAAATATTCAAGAAAGAATAAATTCTTGGGATGGAACATGTCAATTTGGTAAAAATGCCGGTAATGGTTTAGGAATAGGTTTTGGTAAGAATAATGGCAAGGCAGGTAATGGAAGCGGATATGCACATAAAGGTATGTACCAAGGTTCTTCAATGAGAGGAACTGGGTTTGGAACAACAATTCAAAAATAATTTAAAAGCAAGGTTTATCCTTGCTTTTTTTCATAATTTATAATGACAGTTTTTAATTTAAGTGTAAAATATGTTGCAAAAAATGCTTTAATAAGATCTCCTGGAATAAAAGGTAAGGCGCCCAGTAAGAAAGCTTTTTTATAATTTATCCCTGAGATAAATGAAAGTTGTATAATTCCTATAAAATATACTAGAATAATCGAAAAAAGAATATTTGCTATAAAGACATATAAAAAATTTATTTTTGTTTTTTTTAAAAATAATGAAGTAAAAAATGCTGCAAAAGGCAAACTTAAAAGATAACCTCCTGTAGGACCTATTAAAATATTAATACCTCCAACAAAGCCAGAAAAAACAGGGATACCAACAGCACCTAAAAGATCAAATACAAATATACTAAAAAATGCAGATACAGGGTTTAAAAGTCCACCAGCTAACATTACAGCAAATGTCTGACCAGTAATTGGTACAGGTGAAAAAGGTAAGGGGATTTTTATAAAACCCATAATAAAAGTAATAGCAGCAAAAAGAGAAGCTAAAATCATGTCTTTAGTTTTTATCATATTTTTCCTCCTCAATGTATTATTACAACAATTATTATATTTTTTTAAAAAAGAATTGTCAACTATTTTTAAATAATGGTTAACAATTTTTTAAAAAAGTAACCCTCTTAAATTTTTAAAAGGGCCAGTAGATTTATGTAATTATATTTTAGTTTATTACATTTTTAACTAGTTTGTAATTCCTAAGATGAATATGCCAAGCTATTTAAAAATATAATTAATATGCTATAATATTTTTAACTATTATAATGGAATATATATGGATGGAGGGAATGTATGTTAAATAAAAGGGATAAATATATTTTTTTGTTGAAAGTGATTTTGTGGACTTATATTATAATGTGCATAATTATAGCTGGATTAAATTATGGGTATGCAAGTAAAGCTCCTAAAAATGTATCTAATTATATAAATTGGATTTGGCAATTTTACGAGAACTGGATTAAGACGATATTTATTATTGTAGGTAGTTTTCTTACTATAAACATAATAGGCAGGTCGAAAAGGACAAAGATGAGAAAGGCGAACCTTATTGGTTTAATTATTGCGGCGCTTATTGTACATATTGTAATACCACTGATTTTTCACAATAGTGATGTATATTTTTTTGCTATGCCTCTTCCATGGACGACAGTGCCATTGCAGCTTTTATATCATAATTCATCATTTTATAAAAGTTATTTTCCTATATTGGGTGTTTCAGGCATTTTAAGCGTATTAATATTTTACGTATTGGTTAGCATGATCGTTTTTATAGGAACTTTTTTATACGGTAGAAGATGGCAATGTTCTACCATTTGCCTTTTTAATGGATTTGCTTCAGAAGTTTTTGACCCTGTCTTTCCTCTTTTAGGTAAGAAAAAACATCTAAATCAAGAGCAAATAAAAATATTCGAGTTATTAAGATGGTTATTTTTTGTAATATCTCTATTTTTAAATATTTGGTGGATATTATTCTTATCTGGTGTATTTTTAGGTGGTAATTATAATGTGATAAGTAAGATAGAATCGTATAAGTATCTTTCTGCCGAACTTCTGATGGCTATGTTTTTTTGGATTGTGTTTACAGGGAGAGGATATTGTTATTATTGCCCATTGGGTACAGTTTTGGGATTGATAAGTAAAATTGCTGGGCAAAAAATCACCACAAATAATTCAAAATGTATCCAATGTGGTAAATGTAGCGAAACATGTCCTATGAGTATAGACATAAAAAGTGCAGCATTTTACGGTAAAGATGTTGTTGATATAAGATGTGTAGGCTGTGGTCATTGTGTTGATGCATGTCCTACAAAAACATTATCTTATACAACGAAAGTTTTAAGTATATTAAAAAAGAGAGCCGAAAAAGCATCAATTATGCATACTTGACAATTATTAGTTGGCAGCCTAAATCAATGGTGGCAGGAAATGTAATAAACAATGTTATACCAAACAAAGAGTTTAGTCTTATATACAAATTTGCAATTCTATTAGCTATAATGCATTTTGGAAGGATGATACTTGGAGACATTGGTAGGATACTAAAAGTAAAATTAAACAAAAAAATCTGTTCATTTTTATGTAATGTGCTTTTTTGCATATATTGTTTTAAATGTGCTAAGAATAGAAATAAACAAATTACTTAAAAAAGGAGTACGAAAATGTTTATTCCTAAGCGCATCATATTTGAAAAGAATGCAATGAATTATAAAACAGGATACAACATATACAATTTTTTTA
>JBNAVY010000052.1:3874-11661 GCA_049700195.1 Thermoanaerobacteraceae bacterium | reverse complement strand
AAAGCTGTTATAAGCTGAGGTGTTGTAAAAGCCTGTATAATTTTTAGAGGAACTTTTACGTTAAAAAGCTGCATTATATATTTTACTGATAAAGCAAGCCATATAAACTTAACTATAGCACCTATTATCATTCCTATTACTTTGTTTTTTTGTGTTGAAAAGAGCATTACATATAACCCATTACCTATCATTATAAAAGGAATCATTAAAGGAAATCCCATTATGCCTACTAAAAATGCAATTACCGGTGTTAAAAGTCCTATTGTCACTCCTGACCACATTCCAACGGTTCCAGCTGCAATTAAAAGCATTGCATTAACGATAGAACCTGTTATAAGTTGGGGCATTTTTAAAAACTGAAATATTAAAGTAATTGCTAACAAAACTGCTGTCCTTGTTATAAATTTAACATCCATAAAATCTCCTCCTTAAATTTTTATTAAAAATATTTAAATTATGATTTAAAATAATAATATTGCATATTAAAGTTAACTTAAATTGTTAATTTTATTTTATTACTTTAGTAAATGAATGTCAAATAAATATCAAACTTGAGCAGAAATTTTTAGTTTTGTTGACTTTAGAACAAAGAAAGTATACAATTTAAATATAAATGTAACAGTTGTTACAATTGAGGTGAATTATATGATTGAGATAGAATTTAAAAATGTAAGTTATAATAGTTTTAGAAAAGAAATATTAAAAAATATTACTATTAAATTTGGAAAAAGTAAAACACATACTATTGTCGGTCCTTCTGGGGCAGGTAAATCTACGCTTGTTAAACTTATAAACAGATTAATAGACCCAACATACGGTAATATTTTAATAGACAGTGTAAATATTGATAAATTAGATGTTATTGATTTACGAAGAAGAATTGGAATGGTTTTTCAGCAATCTCATCTTTTTGAAGGAACGGTCAAAGATAATATAGAATATGGACCATTGCAAAAAGGTGAGAAAAATGTTAATGTAGAGTATTATTTGAATATTGTAGGATTAAATGGTGATTATGCTACAAGGGATGTAAAAAAATTATCAGGAGGGGAACAGCAAAGAATTTCTATAGCTAGAACTCTTGCAAATAACCCTGAAGCTCTTTTGCTTGATGAGCCTACTTCAGCTCTTGATCCTACCTCAACAGAAATAGTAGAAAAATTAATAATTTATCTAAAAGAAAAAATGAATCTGACAATTATTTGGATAACTCACAATTTGGAACAGGCTAAGAGAGTTGGAGATTATACTGCTCTAATTAATAAAGGGCAACTTATAGAATATGCTAATACTTATGACTTTTTTACAAATCCACAAAATGAAATTACAAAGTTGTTTATAGATGGCAAGTTAAAGGAGGAAGTTAAATGAGCGTATTATCTTTAACATTGGCGTCAAGTCTTGTGCTAATATCAATTTTTGTTTCTTATTATCAGAAACTGGGGATTGAAAAGGAAATAGCTATAGGTACTATAAGAGCGGTTGTTCAGCTTACAATAGTAGGGTACATTTTACATTACATATTTTCGGCTAATAATGTATTATTTACTTTAGCAATGGTAGCTTTAATGATAGTAGTCGCTGGAAATAATGCTTCAAAAAGA
This sequence comes from Thermoanaerobacteraceae bacterium, assembly GCA_049700195.1. GTDB lineage: Bacteria > Bacillota > Thermoanaerobacteria > Thermoanaerobacterales > Thermoanaerobacteraceae > JBNAVY01. Next base: position 10,057 of record JBNAVY010000052.1, on the reverse strand, counting down.
GGTAAGGGGATACCAAAAGTTTTTTATTTTATTACTTTTTCGATAGCGCTAAGTGCTACAATTACAATTTCTTTACTCATTTTATTTGGAAATATCCATTTTAGGCCACAGGAAGTTATACCTGTATCAGGAATGATAATAGGAAATTCAATGGTAGCCTCAGGACTTGCTGTTTCAAGGCTAAAAGACGAGATAAAAAATAAATCGGAAGAATTAGAGGTATATTTAGCACTTGGGGCAACCTCAAGACAAGCGGCACAAAAAATTATAAAGACATCTATAAAAACAGGTATGATTCCAACTGTAGACAGCATGAAAACTTTAGGTATCGTACAATTGCCAGGTATGATGACAGGTCTTATATTAGGAGGCGTAGATCCTATTAATGCAGTAAAATACCAGATAATGGTCACATTTATGCTGGCATCAACAGTAGCTATTTCATGTTTCACTGTTACTTTTTTGACGTATAGAACATTTTTTACAAAACAACATCAATTAAGACAGGCATTTTAGCCTGCCTTCAGCCTGTAGACAAACTTTTGTAAAGGAGAAATTTTGTATAAGGAGTGACTTGTGATAAAGCGGCAACAAAACTTAACAAGACCGAGGGTGGAGGCAGGCCCGAAGCCAAGGATTGCGGAGGCGGGCACCTTAAGGCATGGATGCCGATTGTGCCCGGTACCCTGCCGGAACCTGAAGGTCGAGTTTTAGTTTTGCCGCTTTGGAGCATCGGAGCGACGATACAAAATATCTCCTTTTGAATATTTTTTTACTTTGTCAACGAACTGAAGGCAGGCTTTTTAGCCTGCCTTAAAATTATGGTATTAAAATCTCATCTTTATAAGGGTCATATACGTAGTACAAAAACCCTTCTTTTAGTGAAATTTGAAATATAAGTTTATCTTGCTGCCAGAATTGAGGCGATATTTCCTCTATTTTTGTATTTTTAAATTTCGCTTTTAAATTTACCCTTCCTCCCGTTTTAAGATTGTACATATAAACATTTGACTCTTCGGATATATCGTTATAAGCGAGTACTGCAAGGTATTTTCCGCTAGAATCTATTTTGATATCTGGTATAACGGTATTTTCAAGATAATCTATTAGTTTAAATTCTTTTTTAGATATATCATAGCTTATTATCCAGGTTTTAGACCTATCAACAGTTTGTATTGTAAAGAATATTGTGTTAGTTTGTGGGCTATAAGTCAAAGTAGTAGCATGGGTATTAAGAGTATCTGGCAAAATTTCTTTCGGTATTTTTCCTTTGTCAAAGAGCTTTGTTTTAACATTGTTTTCTACTTTATAAAAAGTTCCTTTTTTTTCAAAGAATTCTATAGTTCCTAAATGTTTTATACTGCTTATTATATATCCATTTTCACTGGCAGATAGATAATATCGCGATTTATTCACAGAGCAATATCCGTTCATAATATATCCATAGGTCAAGGAAGCATCTACATAAGGTGTACTGCCTTCTGTGCCAGAATCCAATATTTCATAGGCTACAGGATGAGGGTTTGATACCGTCATTATTGCAGGAGGATTTTTCATCAGTACCCTTGCAAAATCTTCATCTCTTACTATTATTGCTTGCAAGAATTTCTTTACTACTTCTTCGGGAGATAATGTTTGTGTACCCAATTCTATTTTCATAAGCTGCATTATATTGCCTCTTATATCTTCGTTCAGGTTTTTCAGCACAAAAATGCTTTTTGAATCACTGCTCCACACGGGCCAGTAATAAGAGTATAAAGTAGTTGTTATATAGTTTTTAATTTCTTTTTCAGATATTTCTGGTGGTAGACTCTTTGGTACGTTTAATGTCACTTGTTTTTTGGTTGCTAAAGAAGAGGCATCTGCTATCCAGATATTGTTCATGTTTATACTAAATTCTATATCACCTATTTTTTCTTTTTTAAGTTCACTTTTTTCATAAGCTATATAATAGCCATTTGGAGATACAGAGGGTCTTTTGCCTTCGTCAATTATTTTTTCACTGTCCTTTTTTAAATCTTTGTAGATTATTTTATTATCCCTTTCAAAGACTATAGCATCAGCATTTTTTACAAAAGAACCACAGCACCCGTCTGCCAGTTTGGTAATTTTTAAGTTTTTTAAATCTACAGTGTTGATATTGCTTTCTTTTACTTCAAAGCCGTGGGTTTCTCTTGGGAAAATTACTTGTTCAGTGTAAATTATTTTCTTTCCATCGGGTGAAAAAGTTGCGTCGCTATAATAGGTATCTGAATCCTTGCTTTCAATTATTTTATTTTCTTTTCCATCATTTAAATCTTTTATATAAATCGCATTTTTACCAGAAGATGTGGTTGTTATAAATACTAATTTTGTTCCGTCTGGTGAAACAGCAACTTCGCCGGCAGGCTTATCAATTATTTTTTCAAAACCTTTATTGTCATATCTATAAATTCCCTTTTCATGTAAAGGGACATATATAGTTCCATTGTATTCTGCGATTTTGCCAGCATTTATTTTTCCTAAACTTATGAAAGAAATTTGATTTATAATCTTTAATTCTTCTGCATTTACTTTTGTTATAAGATTGTCTTGAAGGTGTTTGATGCCGAAAGTAAAGACCATTAAAAGTACTGCTCCAGCTATAGTGATTGCTACACCTATCTTTTTCCATCTGTTTATTTTAAATCTTTTTTTAAGAGATTCTTTAAGCTGGTAATTTACAGGAATTAGTTCTTTTAGTCTGTTGAGATTTTCTTCTATTCTCTTTTCGTCCATTTTCATTCCTCCAAACATTTTATTACAAGATTTTTTAATTTTTGAATAATTCTAAAGGCCTTCATTTTTACTGCATCTTCAGTCTTTTTTGCTATTTGTGATATTTCTCTATGAGTCATTCCAGTAAAGTATTTTAAATTTATAATTTCAATTTCTTCTTTAGGTAGAGAATAAATTGACTTTTTAAGACAATCAATTTCAGCTTCTTTTTCAAATTTGTTTTCAAATATGTCAGGATAGGGAAAAGAAGAAAGATCATCTTCTAAAGTAACATTTTTATTTTTCCTATAATGATCTGTTATTGTATTTTTTGCTATAGAAAAAAGCCAAGATCTTGGATTTGATTTTATAGTTTTATATTTTTCATAGGCTTTTTTAAAAATTTCACTTACTATGTCGTCTGTATCCCATTTATTTCCTATTTTAAAATATACATATCTGTAAACATCATCAAAATTTTTTTCATAAAATTCTATAAAAGATTCTACCACTTTGCAACCTCCCTTCATATTTAACGACGTATTTATTTATAAAATGTAACATATGTAACTTTATTTTTTTATATCTGTTTAGTAACTATTTTCATAATTTATGGATGTTTAAAAAATATATTGACACAATTATTATAAAGTTTTTTACTAACTATTGCATTTATTCTGTATTTGTAATAAAATAATGTACAAAACTATACATTAAAATGTTATGAAGTGGAGCAGTAAGTATCTAAACTTTATAGAGAGCTGCTATTTGGTGTAAAGCAGTAAGTTTATATGCTGAACTCGCCATTGAACTTATATGCTGAAAGTGAGTAAGCATATACGGTTAAGGCCGTTATTTATTTTAAGTGGACTGGTGTCAATAAGAGTGGTACCACGGAAGTATAAGTCTTTCGTCTCTTGAAGATGAGGGGCTTTTTTTATGAAAATAGATAAAAAGGAGTGAATTTTTATGGGATATTCAATAATGGTTGATAGAAAATGGCAAAAAAAGTGGGAAGAATCAAAATTATACAGGTTTAATCCTGAAAATGTGGACAAAAAACTTTATTGTTTAGAAATGTTTTCATATCCTTCAGGTGCTAAACTTCACGTAGGTCATTGGTATAATTATGGTCCAACAGATTCATGGGCAAGAATGAAAAAGATGCAAGGCTATGAAGTTTTTCACCCAATGGGTTTTGATGCTTTTGGTCTTCCAGCAGAAAATTATGCTATAAAGACGGGAATACATCCTTATGATTCTACTATGGATAACATAAAAACGATGGAAAAGCAGTTAAAAGAGATGGGTGCTACTTTTGACTGGGATTATGAGGTTATTACATGTCTTCCTGATTATTATAAATGGACACAGTGGATTTTTTTAAAACTTTATGAAGCAGGTCTTGCATACAGAAAAAAAGCACCTGTTAATTGGTGCCCAAGTTGTCAGACTGTTCTTGCAAATGAACAGGTAGTAGATGGTAAATGTGAAAGATGCGGTACTGAAGTTACAAAGAAAGATTTGACACAGTGGTTTTTCAAAATAACTGCTTATGCAGAAGAACTACTTGAAAAACTTGATAAACTTGATTGGCCAGAAAAAACTAAAATGATGCAAAGAAATTGGATAGGTAAATCAGATGGTGCAGAGATAGAATTTAAAGTTGATGGTATGAACTTGACATTTAAGGTGTTTACAACAAGGGCTGATACGTTATATGGAGCGACGTATGTAGTTATCGCTCCAGAACATGAGATTGTGGATTTAATTACTACAGATGAATATAAACAAGCTGTTGAGGAATATAAAGAATATGCTAGAAAACAAAGTGAAATTGAAAGATTATCTACAGAAAAAGAAAAGACAGGAGTATTTACAGGAGCATATGCAATCCATCCTCTGACAGGTGAGAAAATTCCGATTTGGATAGCAGACTATGTACTTGCAACATATGGAACAGGTTGTGTCATGGCTGTTCCTGCTCATGATGAAAGAGATTATGAATTTGCGACAAAATACAACCTTCCTATAAAAAGAGTGATAAAAGGGATTGGAGATATTGACGATAGTCTACCCTTTGTTGAGTATGGAGTTCTTATAAACAGTGAAGAATTTACAGGAATAAAATCGGAAGAAGCAAGGAAAAAGATTGTAGAGAAATTGCAACAAGAAGATAGAGCTTCTTTTAAAGTAAATTACAGATTAAGAGACTGGCTTGTTTCAAGACAAAGATACTGGGGTGCTCCAATACCAGTTATTCACTGTGAACACTGTGGAATTGTCCCTGTTCCAGAAGAAGATTTACCTGTATTACTGCCATATGATGTAGAATTTGCTCCAACTGGTGAGTCACCTCTAAAAAAACATGAGAGTTTTATAAATACTAAATGTCCTAAGTGTGGAGGACCTGCGTTAAGGGATCCGGATACTTTAGATACTTTTGTAGATTCATCGTGGTATTTTTTAAGATATCCTGACAACAAAAATGACAAGGAGCCTTTCAATAAAGAATGGATAAATAAAATGTTGCCTGTTGACAAGTACGTAGGTGGAGCAGAGCATGCTACCATGCATCTTTTGTATTCTAGATTTGTTACAAAAGCATTAAGAGATTTAGGATATCTTAATTTTGATGAACCTTTTTTATCTTTAGTACATCAGGGTACAATATTAGGGCCTGATGGAAGTAGAATGAGTAAATCAAAAGGTAATGTAATATCTCCTGATGAATATATCAAAGATTATGGTTCTGATGTATTTAGGCTGTATCTTATGTTTGGATTTGCCTACTCCGAAGGTGGGCCCTGGAATGACGACGGAATAAAAGCTATTTCAAGGTTTTTAGGTAGAGTTGAAAGGCTTATAGATAATTTTATCGAAAAAAGAAATGATTTTTCAAAACTTAAAGATGAGATTGAAAAAGAGGAAAAAGAATTAAACTATTTAAGACATTATACTATAAAAAGTGTTACAAAGGATGCCGATAGTTTTCAGTTTAATACTGCAGTAGCAAGACTAATGGAACTTGTCAATGGACTTTATAAATATGAGGCAGGTACGGAAGTTAAAAATATCAAATTTTATGAAGATGTTTTGGCAGATTTAATAAGGATATTAGCACCTTTTGCACCTCATTTTTCTGAAGAAATGTGGGAAAAACTTGGGTATGAATATTCTGTTTTCAATCAGAAATGGCCTGAGTGGGATGAAAAAGCTCTACAAAGAGATGTTGTAGAGATAGCTGTCCAGGTAAATGGCAAGCTAAGAGGGAAGATCGAAGTTTTTTCAAATGCTGAGGAAAAAGAAGTACAGGACTTGGCTCTTTCAGATAAAAATGTAAAAGCATATGTGGACGGAAAAGAGATAAAGAAGGTCATAGTCGTCAAAAACAGGCTTGTAAATATTGTTGTGAAATAAACTGAAGCAGGAGGTATGCTCCTGCTT
>JBNAVY010000052.1:0-3774 GCA_049700195.1 Thermoanaerobacteraceae bacterium | reverse complement strand
CTGAAGCAGGAGGTATGCTCCTGCTTTTAAATAAATATTTTTAGTGATGGTGAGGGAGTAAATGGTGATAGTAGATAGTAATGTTAAAAAGAGTATAAATGGAGTTAAAAGTGCACTACCTATTGTGTTAGGATATTTGCCAATAGGCTTTGCTTATGGACTAGTTGGCGTGAAAAGCGGTTTTACTATTTCACAAGTGATGGCATTGTCCCTTTTTGTATATGCGGGTTCAGCACAATTTATTGCTATAAGTTTGCTTAGTGCAGGAACAAGTATTGTTACATTGGTATCTACAATATTTATAGTGAATTTGAGGCACTTTTTATATAGTACATCACTATCGCAGTATATGAAGTACATATCGAGGAAACATATACCAATATTATCTTTTTTTATTACTGATGAGACATATGCTGTTGCGATTACAGATTTGCAAAGTAACTCTGAATATACTGAAGGTTATTTCTACCAACTATTCTTAACCTCCTATACAGTCTGGGTATTTTCTTCATTTTTAGGTGCTGTATCAGGAAGTTTGATAGGAGGTTCTATAAACGTAGGGTTTGATTTTGTACTTTCCGCAATGTATATTGCATTGCTACTCATGCAAATATCAGGGTATAAAAAAGTTTTTATAAGTATATTTTCGGGGTTTTTGTCTATAACTTTGATGTTTATATTACCAGGGAATACAAATGTCATTGTAGCTGCATTAATAGGTTCAGGAATGGGGGTATTGCTTGACAAATGGGTACGAAATTTATAATAAGTGTTATGGGGATGTTTTTGGTTACATATATTCCACGATTTATGCCTGTTTATGGGTTGACTAAAATAGAACTTCCTCAAGCTGTAAAGTCATTTCTTGAATATGTGCCTGTGGCAGTTCTTTCAGCTCTTTTATTTCCAGTAATTTTTATTAAAGATGAGAAATTATTTTTAGATTTATCAAATGTATATTTGCTTTCAGCAATACCGACATTTATAGCTGCATATTTTACGAGGAAGCTATTTACACCTGTTGTTGTTGGTATTGTTAGCTATGTGATTTTATCATATATTATTAAGTAGATTGGTACGCTTTCTGGATAACAATGTTTTTACTGCTTTTTAAAATAAGCAGTTTTTTTATTTGCATTTTTATGATATAATATACTTGCAAAAGTTTGATAAGCAAATAATTGTTTAGGAGTGTATTGATGTGGCATTGACACAAAGGGAAAAAGAGATATTAAGATTTATAAAGAAAAATCCTATGATATCACAGGAAGAATTAGCTAAATTGATGGGCGTGAGCAGGTCTGCTGTTGCAGGGCATATAGCTAATTTAATGAAAAAAGGTTTTGTATTAGGAAGAGGTTATGTTATCAGAGAATTTAAAGGTATTACGATAATTGGAGGTGCAAATATAGACATAAAAGGCAAACCCTATAAAGAATTAAAGCAGCATACTTCAAACCCGGGACACATAAACATAGCACCTGGCGGTGTAGGAAGAAACATTGCTCACAACCTTGCACAGCTTAGCTTACCTGTTACACTTTTGAGCGTTGTGGGTAATGATGATGAAGGAAGAAGGCTTCTTGAAGAAACAAGGCAGGCAGGAGTAAATGTTGAACAAATTGTAATTTCAAATACAAGACGTACAGGTATATATCTAGCTATTCTAAATGCAATTGGTGATATGGATATAGCTCTTTCAGGAATGGATATTTTAGAAGAGCTAAATATTAAGTATCTTGAGACCAAAATGGAAGTTATAAAAAATAGTGAAATTGTAGTTTTAGATACAAACATTCCTGAAGAAAGCATTAAATATATTTTAAAGCTTTGCTATAATAACAATATTCCTGTAGTAGCAGAGCCTGTTTCAATAGATAAGGCAATAAAATTAAAAGATGTACTTGATAAAATAGATTATATAACTCCAAATAAAGAAGAACTTGAATCTATAACTTCGATTAAAATAACAAATGATGATGACATGAAAAAAGCAGTTAAATATTTAAGACAAAAAGGTGTCAAAAATGTCATATTAACTTTAGGAGAAAGAGGAGTATATATTTCTTCAGAAGAGGTTGAAAAATTTATACAACCATATCAAGCCGAAATTATTGATGCTACAGGTGCAGGAGATGCCTTGACTGCTGGTTTGGTCTATGGTATTTTTAATGGCTATCCTCTGGATGTATCAGCAAAACTTGGTCTTGCTGCAGCATCTTATACAATATCTTCACCTTATACAGTAAATCCATTTTTAAATGAAAATCAATTAAAAAATATAGTAAAGGAGATTGCAAAATGAATAAGTTTATTGATTTATCAAAAGAAGTTAAAGAAGCAATAGAAGGGAAAAAACCTGTTGTTGCCCTTGAGTCCACTATAATATCTCATGGAATGCCTTATCCGGAAAATATAAAGACAGCTAAGGCTTTGGAGGATATTGTAAGAGAGAATAAAGCTATACCTGCTACAATTGCCATTATAAATGGAATAATAAAAATTGGTTTAAGCGAAGAAGAACTTGAATTTATGGGAACTTCAAAAGAAATATTAAAAGCTAGCAGAAGAGATTTACCCGTAGTTTTAGCAAAAGGACTTAGTGCAGCCACTACAGTTTCCGCAACAATGATTTGTGCAAATCTTGCAGGCATAAAAGTGTTTGTTACAGGAGGTATAGGAGGTGTCCACAGAGGGGTTGAACAGACATTTGATATATCAGCTGATTTACAAGAACTTGCAAATACAGATGTAGCGGTTGTATGCGCAGGTGCAAAGGCAATACTTGACCTGCCAAGGACATTAGAGTATCTTGAAACACATGGTGTACCTGTATTGGGGTATAAAACAATTGAGCTACCTGCTTTTTATACAAGGGAAAGTGGGCTAAAGGTTGATCATAAAATAAATGATGAAATAGAAGCAGCGGAAATTATAAAGACAAAATGGGATTTAGGTTTAAAAGGCGGAATTTTAATTGCAAATCCTATTCCGGAAGAATATGCCTTGGATAAAGCTTATATAGATAAAGCAATAGAAGATGCTCTTTATGAGGCAGAAAAACGCAATATAAAAGGTAAGGAAATAACACCTTTTTTGTTGGATAAAATAAAAGATTTGACACAAGGTGAAAGCTTAAAAGCTAATATTGAACTTGTCAAAAATAATGCCCATGTAGGTTCAAAAATTGCCATTGAATTAAATAAATTATATAAAGAAGCATAATCTACTCATACAAAATGTAGATAACCTTTTGTAAGAAAGAGATTTTTAATTGATGTAGTTTTTATAAGGCAATAAAAATCTTATAAGATCTAAGGTATAAATAGAGCTGAATTATAGCTTATGAGTATACCTTATTATAATATATAAGAGGCATAATCCGCCTCTTATATCTATTTTTTGTCGTTGTCGTGTACTTCATCTATTATTTCTTCTCTCATGTTTTTTATACTAGTAAGTCTATTTTTATTTTTATTTTTTATTCTTTCTATTTCTCCCTCTAAAAGTTCTTCTGAGTGTAATTTTAAGTAATTTTCTGCTTCTCTATAATTTTCGATTGTATCATGTATCATTTCTTGTAGTTTTTCTACATTATCTGATCTATCATCTGGCTTAGGAGAATTTTTGTATTCTTTATTTTTATCTACCATTAATATCACTCCTAAATTTAAAGTTTTTCATATTTATTTTGCTCAGTAAAAACATTTATATGTATTGTAAAAACTATATTTTTATGGTTATGTGTTTTAAAGTGTATTATTTTTTGTTTTT
>JBNAVY010000051.1:0-12539 GCA_049700195.1 Thermoanaerobacteraceae bacterium | reverse complement strand
AAAATACAGAAAGTTTTAAGATGTGCTCAGCATAAAAATTGTTTAGGGGTAGGTGAATAACATGAGAGAAGTAATTCTTGGCAGTACTGGACCTATTGTTGTTGATGGATGCTGTGGCGCTTTAATTTGTTGCGGTGGTGGAACTGTAATAGGATAATTAGAAAAAGAAGGTGAAAAAGTATGAAAACATGTAGAGCTATTAATGATTATCATGTAATCGGGCCCGTTGATGGGCCCGATTCAGAATGGCTGGTTTATCATCCTCTTTCTATGTCTCTTTTTGTTGTTGATGAATTGAAAGGAAAAGTACTCCAATTGAAGGAAAAGGGATATTCAATTGCTGATATTTCACTAATTACAAGATGTAATTCGAAAATGTGTGAAAGGATATTTGAAGAGAGTGAAGAAATATTCCAAAAGAAGACATTCGAACTCGAAAGAAGAAATGGAGAAAAAAGTAGAAAATTATGGCCACATAATATTTGGTTTTTTGTAAGTACTGGTTGCAATATGGCATGCTCTTATTGTTATGCTTCTGGTGGTGATTTCAAAAGTTTTACAAAAGAAATAATGAAAAAAGAGACAGCTCAAATTGCTGCCCAAAAACTATCCCAATTATTAGGGGATTCTATAACAACTGTTTCCTTTTTCGGTGGGGAACCTTTATTGGCCTTTGAAACTATTAAAGTTATAGTAGAAGAATTTATAAAAAATGGTATAATGCCACGATTTGCTATAACAACAAACGGAACGCTTCTTGACCATAAAAAGTTAGATTTTTTGCTTAAACATAACTTTTCGGTCACCGTAAGTGTTGATGGGCCAGAAGATGTCCATGACCACAATAGAAGATTTACAAATGGGGCTGAAACGTTTAAACACATAATGAAGAACGTTGAAATATTGAAGAATAGAGGTGTAAGGTTGTCGGTACAAGCTACGTATACATACTATGCGTTTAATGCAGGGTACACTTTAATAGATATTGTAGACTTCTTAAGTTCTATTGCTTCTGTTATAGCTATTAAAAAAGAAGAACAGTTTCCATTACTATCGGGGAAAATTGATGTAGATAATCTTGTTAGCAGCTCTAAATTTTATAATATATGTAAGGATTATATAACCTACGTTTTTGACCGTCTTTCTAGTTCAGAACCGGTGTTTGATTTAGCTATTACAAGAGCTATTGGGATGGTTGTAAATAAAGTTCATTCTGATTTTTACCCATGTGGTTTTAAAGCACACATTACAGTTTTTCCAGATGGGTCAGTATACAGTTGTCATCTTCTTACAAATTTGCACCTAAAGTTAGCTGATAATATATTGAACTTAGAGAAAAACTGTTTTTATAACAAGTATGAAGAAATAGAAGAATGGCTATTAGAAAAATTCAGAGATTTAAATTTTCCTTTGAAAGTGTGGTTTTCTGACTTTCAAGATTTATGTCCTGCAGCGTTGATTTCTTTGGAGTCAGATCCGTTACTCATAAAAAAGCGCTTTGGTGAATTTGTTAATTTTGAAAGCCTATTTTGGGATGAAGTTTTAAAAAAGATATATATAATGAGCAAGAAAGGAAATTGGCAAAAAATTCTAGGGAATATTTCGCATTACTTTGGGGGTAGAAAAAATGCATAGAGAATATCTTAGGAAAATTCTTTACTACTCTAGACCATATTGGAAGGTACAGTTTTATATACTCATACTTTGGACTGTAATATCTTTACTGGGAGCCTTGGTACCTTTTATTAATCGAGAAATAATTAACTTAATGCAGTCAAAATTTTTTTGTCAAAGTTAATTTCGCTTTTGTTGGCGCTCTTTGTAATAAGAACTACTGTAGTAATTTTAAATTTTATAGCAGAGTATAGGTTCGAATATCTCCAAAAAGAAGCAACAGCTGATTTTTTTCAAAAGACATATGAAAGTCTGCAAAAGCTTTCTATAGAAAGACTTATCTCAAAAAAGGGCGGAGAGTATATTTCAAAGATACTTTCTGATGGAGAGATGGCAGGTATTGTTGTTTCAGGTTTTTTACCATCAATCCTTCTTAATCTTTTAAGATTTTTAGTTGTGATAGCCGTATTGGTATATCTCAATCCTATTCTCGGTATAATTTCTGTAATCTTTATTCCTTTTTACTTTTTTGTATTTAAAAAATACTCAAAAGGAATTATCGAATCGTCTCAGGAAGAGAGGATTTCTTATGCAAATGTATTAGAAAGCTTAAAAGAAAAAATAGAAGGATTGCCCATTGCTATTTTTTATAAACAGGAAAATTTTCTCATTAAGAAATTTTTGTTTGATATTAAAGAATGGTTAAAAAATATCAGAAAAGTTATCTTCAATATGAAAGCCTATACTGCAAGCTATTCTTATTTGAGCGCCATATTTCCACTTGTGATTTTCGGGGTGGGCGCAGTTTTAGTTTCTATAGGTAGGACAGATATAGGTACTATGATTGCTTTTTATCTATATTCTGGGAATTTATTTGAACCTCTTAGCAATTTTTCAAAAAATCTAGGTGCTTTTAGTCAAGTTATTCCACCTTTTAGTAGAGTTTTAACGATTATTGAGACTACTCACACTGCTCCGGATGGAACAAGGACATTAACAGATTTAAAAAGCATATATCTTAATGGATTAACAGTTAAGTATGGGGATAAAGAGGTATTAGATAATATCAACCTAAAACTTGATTTTACAAATAACGTAAATATTGCAATTGTTGGTTATAGTGGTTCTGGTAAAAGTACTTTAGTACGCTTTTTAAGCGGGTATTTTGATAGTGAGAGATGTTTAATAAATGATGTTCCAATTACTGCCTATTCAAAGAAGTCTTTACGCAAACATATTTTACTTGTTAGCAATACAGATTTTATTTTTGGGATGACAGTAAGGGAAAACCTTTCAATGGGGGAGAACTTTTCAGAAGATGAGATGGAGTATGCTCTAAAACTTTGCGGACTTAATTTTGGCAGAGAGTTTCTTGATACGAAGGTTGGAGAAGGTGGAAAAGCGTTATCTACTGGAGAAAGACAGCGTTTAGCTTTGGCACGAGCTATTTTGAGGAAACCAACTTTATTAATACTAGACGAAGCTTTATCAGGTGTGGATGCCGAAACAGAGAATGTGATATTTAAGAATATAAAAGCTATCATTCCAAATTTAATTGTGATTTCCCATAGATTATCAACAGTTCTTCAGTGCAGAGAAATTTATGTGCTTGATAAAGGAAAAATTGCTACTATTGGGACTCATGAAGAATTGCTTGCCTCATGCTCTACTTACCGTGATATTATTAAGGAACAGCTCATAGAAAATAGAAATAACGATGTTTCTATTAAAGACTGATATTTTTCTTATTAATTGTTTGTGAACACTGGAGACAGTGCCTTTTTTGTGTATATCTTTCAATTCATTTCCAAAAGCCTCTAAATCATAATAGAATTCATCCATTTTTTTTACACACCACCCCGATTCAAATCGGGTTGAAATTGTTTAATTTACCATATATTATATAGGTAAAAGAAGAAAAAGTAAAGGGAGGCGGGAGAGGCATGAGAAGGAACTTGTTAGTTATTTTTGCCATAGATACTCTTTTACTGCATTCATGATGTCTTAGTGTGATGGGGAGTGTCGAAAGTATAGGACCAATGGGAGAAAAGGATATAATAGATTGGCATTCAGTAGTTGTAGATAAGTAAAAAGATGCAAAGCAAAAATAGATTTCAGGCAGGCTGAAGGCACATCTTAGGACTTTGATGTAGAAAAGTTTTTGAGATGGGCTCAGCATAAAAATTCTTTAAGGGGAGAAAGAAAATGAAACCGTCTAGATATAACTTTTTCTTTGACTTTCCTGAAGAGCCGGAGAAAATAGTAGCTTATAATTCAAGAACAGGAGCTTTAGCCTTAATGGGAAAAAATAATTACGATAAGTATAAAAATTATGTGGAAAAGGGCATTCCAATTGATGACAGTAAATTAATAGAGGACTTGAAAAAAGGGCAATTTCTCATAGATGACAATGTTGATGAACTCCAGTTGTTACGTTTTAATCTCTGGAGGAGTAGATTTAATGACAAAAATTTAGGTTTAACTATTGCACCTACACTAGGGTGTAATTTTGCCTGTGTATATTGTTATGAAAAGGATAGTCAGAAAAATGTATTTATGAGTGAAGAAGTACAAGATAAAATAGTTGAATATATAAAGCGGCAGATAAAGTATTTGCAGAGTGTAAATATTACTTGGTATGGAGGGGAACCTTTATTAGCTTTTGACATTGTCAAAAATATGTCAGAAAGAATTATAAAACTCTGTGATGAAAACGAAGTTATGTATGGAGCATCTATTATAACAAATGGATATAACTTGACAAGGGAAGTAGTGGAACAATTTAAGAACTTGCGATTATCATTTATACAAATAACATTAGACGGTCCCCAGGATGTGCATGATAAAAGACGTCCTTTAAAAGGTGGACAGGGGACTTTTGAAAAGATACTAGCTAACATAGAAGAAAATATTGATATAATGCCAAATATTTCTTTAAGGGTAAACGTAGACAAAGAAAACGTAACCAGAGTTAATGAGATATTAGATGAGTTAGAAATAAGAGGATTAAAAAATAGACTCAGCGTTTATTTGGGATATGTAGAACCTACAAATGATTGTTATGTACCAAATAAGTGCCTATCTATGCATGAATATTCTAAGGTTACTTATATGTTTGAAAAAATCTTAAAGGAAAGAGGTTTTTTAAATAATTTGATGCATAAATATCCCCATTTAAAATACAATTTTTGTGGAGCAGATAGTGTAAATTCAATGGTGATAGACCCGGAGGGATACATATACAAGTGCTGGTCTGATATAGGTATGGAAGAGTATAGGGTAGGAAATATATTAAACGATACGTCCTTAATTTCTTTGAATATTGATAAGTTCATGGAATATCTTCTTTATGACCCTACGATGGACGAGATGTGTACTGATTGTAAACTAGTGCCAATTTGTATGGGAGGATGTCCAAGGAGAAGAATAGAAAGAATGACAGAAAGATGTGGAGATTATAAATATGTTTTAGAAGAATATTTGAAGGATATAGCAAAAGAGCTATTAGAGAAAAAACAAGAAAAGGTTTAAATCAATTTGAGTGTATATTTCAGATATTAATTTTGATTAGAATGTGCGCACATTCTATATAAAAATAAAAAGAAAGGAGGTAAGACAATATGGAATATTTAGTAGAAGGTTTTGGAGCAGAAACTGGTCTTTCAAGTTTCTGTTTTATTGATTGTCCTCGTCTTGAATGTGGTATTGTGATATGTACTTGCAAAGATAATTCAACTTTATGTGGTTCCTACTGTGGATCATGGTCTTGTCTGTGTCGAGGAACTGGAGCACGGATAGAGCCATATATAAAATTATAAAGTAATATACCCTGTAGTCTAACATCGTGATGTTAGACTACAGGGTGCCTTTGCCAGATGCCACTAAAAGGATGTGATACTGTTGGGTAAGAAACTGTCAATTTCTACAATTACTTTGATATTTTTATTGATTCTGATATTTTCAACAGGATTTTTTACCGGTATATATACTTCAAACACTTTATTTGCATCAAAGGAATTAAAAGATTTAACAGAGAAAGAAAAGATAGAAGATTTTGAGTATATGTATGACATTTTAAAAGACAATTACGCGCATTTTTATGAAGTAAAGAAAATGTACGGCTACGACTGGCTAGCCTATAAGGAAGAGTTTATAGAAGAGATAAAAAATACAAGGAATAATATTGAGTTTTATAATAAATTAAATGAAATTTTACGGAATTTGCATGATGGGCACCTTTATGTAGCAAGTCCTAGCTATTTTAATTATCTTTTAAAGTTAATCGAAGATGAAGAGATAAGAGATTTTATTGAATTTAAGCCTTTTATAAAAATATTTAAAGATTCCAAGAAAAATTATGAAAAATGGAGTAAATTGCTAGGAAGTGTAAATCCCAATTATAATAGTAGCTTTTTTGTTCAAATAAGGAGAGGACAGAAAAATATAAAAACAGAAATTTTAGAAGAGGATAAAATAGCGTATTTAAGAGTTAGTTCTTTTTTGATAGATAAAGATCAGAACAGTAAAAATTATCAGGAAGAGAAAAAAGAAATATACAACTTTTTAAAATCTATCAAAGATTATCCTTATTTAATTATAGACATTAGTGGAAATGAAGGAGGTTCTTCAGACTACTGGATAGATGCTATAGTAGTTCCACTGATAGGAGAAAAAGGTTTCAAATATTCTGAGGATAAGAGTACATGGTTTTATCTATCGAGAAAGGGAGAGTATACGAAAAAAAATTTCGAGAGGTATGTAATATTCTATGACAAAGATAAATTCAAAGAGAGTCCTATATACGATAAACTTTCAGAAAAGATGAAAAAAGATTTTACAATCTATGAATTTAAAGAAAACCTATCTAAACAAAATGAAAACTACATAGAAAAGTTTTTCAAATCAAATGAATATGTAAATTTCAAAGGGAAGATATTTCTAATAATAGACAGAGGAACTTTTTCTGCAGCCACAAGATTTGCCATGTTCTGCAAAGAAACTGGTTTTGTTACATTGATAGGGAGAAGTACTTCAGGAGATGGTTCACTTACCTCATATATGAGGCTTCCCAACAGTGGATTGATTGTGAGATTTGAAGCCGGCACAGTTTTAAACCGAGACGGGAGTTCATTTTTTATAGAAGGTGTAAAACCGGACATAGAATTAGACGTTCCAGATACAAATGCTGGCTATCCAGAAGTAAGAGCAGAAATATTGAAGCAAAAGACAGTTGAATTAATTAAATCTTTAGGAAAAGAGAAGTAATTTCTAAAAAATTCAAGAGAGTTGATCAATATGAAAATATTTAACTTTGTTAAAAAATTTATATTTAAGTACAAAAGCCCTCTGATAGTATTTCTGTTTTTTAGTATCATTGGATGGCTCATGTCAATTATAGTGCCTTACATTACAGGTAATTATATTGACCTTCTATTGCAGAGTAAAGATTTCAAAGTAATTTACGATTTTACAGTAAAGATAATATTGATTGGCATAACCACTATATTCACTTCTTTTATAGTGAGCTATACCTATGTTAAAATTCAGACCAAATCAATGACAGACTTAAACTTTTACGTATTGGACCATGTAACCAAATTGCCTATTCTTTACTTTAAAGGAGTAGATAGTGCATATCTAAATCAAAGAATAAACTCTGACAGCAATACAGTAGTTTCTTTTGTATTAGCCAATATGCTAGATATTCTTACTAATGCTTTAACTATTATTTTCTTGGCTTATATTTCCATGAGAATAAATGCCAAATTAACTTTAGAATTAATGGCTTTGATTCCTTTATATATATTTCTTTACTTTGTGTTTAGAAAACCCTTATATATACGAGGCTATGAATTAAAAGAAAAACAGAACGAATTCTTTTCAAAAATGAATGATAATTTGCAAAATGTAAAAGTCATAAAACTAAATGCCACTTTTAAGGAAGAAAGGGAAAGATTAAATAGCGCATTTGAAAAAATGTTTAATTCATTGCTGAGGTATACAAAAGTTTCTTATCTTTTTAATAGCAGCAATTCAATGGTGACTACTATTGCAAGAGTAATAATATTTTTTGTTGGCGGAATGGAAATAATAAATGGAAATTTAACAATAGGAGATTTTACGATAATTAGTAGCTATTTTTCGATGATGATAGGAAGTGTAGGATACTTTTTAAATTTGGGTAAGTCATATCAAGATGCTTTAGTTTCCTACGATAGATTAAGACAAATATTAGATGAGCCCCAAGAGATAAATGGTACTATCAGATTAGAAGGGATAGACACTATTGAGCTTAAAAATGTTTCCTTTGCTTATGACGACTCTAAAAAAATTATACACGATTTCAATTATGAATTTGAAAAAGGGAAAATATACTGCATTGTAGGTGATAATGGAACCGGCAAAAGTACTCTCATTAATGTAATTCTTGGGATTTTAGTAAATTACTATTCGGGTGAAATATGCTACAATTCAATAGAACTTAAGGAACTAGACATGTATTACATTAGGAGAAAAATCATTGGAGTTACTAAACAGGAACCAAAATTAGTTAATGACACAATTATCAATAACTTAATATATGGGGTGGAGGTTTGCGATTATAAAACTATTGATAAACTGCTAAAAGATTTAAATGTAAATATAGATAAATTTCATGAAGGATTAAATACAAAACTAAATGGAGATTCCAGCAACATTTCAGGAGGAGAAAAATTAAAGATAGCGATTGCCAGGACATTTTTAAAAGATCCAGATGTTATAGTGTTAGATGAGCCCACGTCTGCCTTAGATGTTGTTAGTATTGAGAAATTAAAATCTATGCTAACAGCACTCAAGAAAGAAAAAATAATTTTAATTGTTACTCATAACCAAGAGTTTTTAAATATAGCGGATGAAGTGATAGATTTAAATAGAATTTCTAAAAAGGTGGAATGTTTGGTGTAAGAAGTTTCACAAGTTTTGAATTTAGAAATTCTATAGAAATCAAGAACTTAACCTTTTCCTACGATGGGAAGAGGAATGCTTTGTCAAACATAAATATAAAACTTGATAAAGGAAAAAAGTATACATTGGTTGGAGAAAGCGGATGCTGGAAGACCACACTGCTTAAAGTCTTATTAAATCACATTACGGATTATGAAGGGCAAGTGCTAATTGACGGAGTAGACATAAGAGAATTTGCCCCTGCCTCCTATTACAGCAAAGTTAGTATTATACAGCAGAGCGTCTTTATGTTTGGTGACACATTAAAGAATAACATTTGTCTGTACAGTGAATGCAGTGAAAAGGAACATAATGAAGCGTTGAAACAATCTGGTTTAATTTAGGTTGTTGAGAAACTACCCAAAGGGCTCGATACAATAGTAGGGGAAGGGGAAGTAGAACTATCGGGAGGAGAGAGACAGAGGATAGCAATTGCAAGAGCGTTAATCAAGAAAGCTGAAATACTGCTTATAGATGAAGCTACGGCGGCTTTAGACAAAATTACGGCAAGCGATATAGAGAGGACACTTATAAATTTAGATGCGACAGTGCTTGCTGTAACCCATAAACTAGACCCGGATATACTTAAAAGGTATGATGAAATATTTGTAATGATGGATGGAGAAATCATTGAAAGAGGTACATTAGATGAGCTATTAGAGAAGAGAGGGTATTTCTATTATATGTATAATTATGGGATTGATGAGAAAGAAGAGATTGAGACTGTAGAAGAAACTGTATGAAAAAGAATTTGTGTGAAATACCAGAGAAACGAAAAAATTACGCTTGGCGTTTCAAATCTTTAACCATAGAGGATACCAGCTTTCTCTTTCCAAAAACGTATGCAACATTTGGGGATGGGAAGACGTACAGTACATACTATACTGGTGTCTCCAGCGTAGGTACAGTTTTTATTGGATATGCTACAATACCAACTCATGTTAATAAGGTAAAGGTAAGTGTTAAGGATTTACAGGGGTATAATCTGACTTCTGGTGGCTGGCTTTCAGCACTAACATTTACAGGTACAGTTACAATAAACTAAATAAAGAATTAAAACTTTTCAATGAAAAGGAGCTAAGACAATGAATAACAAAGAGAACTTAGTAAAAAAATATAAACATAAAATTACTCCTGGTGAAAAAAGTATTGAAGAGCTAATTGATTTCTTGAAACAGAAAGTGGATATCATAGAAATTTCTATAACAGACTTGCCAAAATCTATTATGCAGCACATTTTATTTAATGTCGTTCATTCTTTGCGAAATCAGCAATTGAATCTCACTGCTGATGAATTGAATTTCATTGCATACAAACTTTCCAAAAATTATAAAAGTAATTTGTACTATCAGTCCAATTATGCGCACATATCCAATAATGAAAAAGATGATATAATTTATGTTGTTTTTGAAACAAAAACAGGATACATCCATTCAAATTGTAACAGATTGCTTTTAGAATTATTCATTGAACAAGGAATTAGTGAGTTTGATTATAAAAACAAAACACCTATGTTCTATGCTTACTTGGGCTATTTGGATGCGTATAATAATGGAGAATATTGAGTTTACAATAAGGTAAGCATAAAACAATCCACCTCATACAAATGTCAAGCATCCAGAAGTAAGAGCAGAAATATTAGAACAAAAGACAGTGTAAATAATTAAGTCTCTTGAAAAGTGATAAAGTTTGAATTTTAGTAATTGTTAGAATGTATTAGAATATAATTAAGAAATCTGTAATGGTTGTGTTTAAAATGACAAATTTTGATAATGATAAACTTGATGATAATTATTTATTAAAACGCAGGGATGTTGCCTAAAAATGCCAAAAAAGAAGTTTTAGATTTTATAGAATATCTTATTCAAAAGAGAATGAGAATTGTGAAAGAATTATTTGAAACAACAAAAGAAACTAAACAAAGGTGGAAGAATTGGGTTATACAGAAGTGAGTATTTCTAAATTTGTGGAAGGGATAAGGGATAACTCCAAGAAAGTTCCTACAAATAATTAAGGGAAATTAAAGAGCGGCAGAACCGATGATTTTATAGTCAGCAGGGAGTAGAATGCTAACATTTTACTCTTCGCTGTTTTTTTATATTAAAGCTTTTGAAAATTTTCCATGTCTATATTATAAATTTTCGTGCAATTTTCTATGATCATTTTCTTTAACTTTTCATGTCCACATATTTCTGAAAGATTTACAGCCTTTAAAATAGAGTCCATGAAGTCTCTAAATCATAATAGAATTCATCCATTTTTTTACACACCACCCCGATTCAAATCGGGTTGAAATTGTTTAATTTACCATATATTATATAGGTAAAAGAAGAAAAAGTAAAGGGAGGCGGGAGAGGCATGAGAAGGAACTTGTTAGTTATTTTTCCTATAGATACTCTTTTACTGTCTTCATGGTGTCTTAGTGTGATGTGAAGTGTTGAAAGTATAGGACCAATGAGAGAAAGGGATATAATAGATTGGCATTTAGTAGTTGTAGATAAGTAAAAAGATGCAAAGCAAAAATACATTTCAGGCAGGCTGAAGGCACATCTTAGGACTTTGATGTAAATACAAATAAAAAAGTTTTAAGATGTGCTCAGCATAAAAATTGTTTAGGGGTAGGTGTCAATAGTGAGAAAGATAAATTTCGACCCCATCGTTAATCCAGCATTTTGTGGTTTCGCAAAAATATGCGGCGTTGAAATTAAGTAAAAATTCAAAAGGTGAGATATCTAGCTATATATACCTTTCCGGCTCAAAAAAAGTATTCTAAACATCAGATTGCAGAGTACCTTTACAAAGAATTTAAATTAACACATTGCTGTTGGCGATGTTATTACAGAAGATGAAACGCTTAAAGTAGAAAAGGAAAAGGTGCAAGATATAGAAAAAATGTTGGGGAGTTATATTACCAGAGGGGATTTTGAGAATCTGGATAATAACTTAAAAAAAGCGACAACAGAAGTTGTGAATAGACCGATGATAGTATAAATATCTGTGAAAGGGTGAGAAGATGAGGAGGTTTTTATTCAAGTACAAAAAAGATCTTATCATCACCCTATTTCTGGTAATGCTTGTAGCTTTGATGAATGTATTTCTTGCATTTATACTTAAAATGTTTTTTGATACTGCGATTAAAGGTGATTTGGAAAGATTTTATAATGTGTATGAAATAGCAATAATATTTTTGATTTTTACCAGTATGATAATTTGGCTTGCAAGAGCTTCAAGATTTTCTTATATTAAAAAGACCCTTGTGTATTTAAAAAACACCCTATTTGACAATATTTTAAGAAAGGATTTGAGTGAATTTGATGAAGAAAACACGGGCAAATACATTTCAATTATCTCAAACGATATAAAAATCGTAGAACAAGATTATTTTCACAACTTTTTTCAACTTGTCCAGAGTGGATTTATTTCAATACTGTCTTTAGTAGCTGTATTTGCTTTGGATTATAAAATTACATTTATACTAATAGCATTGATAGTTTTATGTATTTTGGTTCCAAGGATTTTAGACAGGGAAATAAGCAAATTAAGGGAAATTTTTTCTCATAGCTTAGAAGAATATACCATTGAAACAAAAAATATACTTTCAGGATTAGAAATTGTAAAGAGCTTTGGTGTTGAAAAAAAGGATGGTAGAGAGATTTAAAATTGCCAATAAAAATGTTGAACAAAGTAAATTTAGATTTAATGTATTTTTAAATCTATTAGATGCTATAAGTTACTTATTAACCTTTATTTTAATGATTGTTGCGTATGGGATTGGAGTGTTTTTCAATATAAAAGGTGAAATCACTTTAGGAACAGTGACAGCTATGGCGCAGCTTGCCAATAAAATATTGTTGAGCCTCTTACCATGTTAGGTCAAAATCTCAACAGGATACTCTCCTTAAAGAGCATATCACAAAAGATAAATGAAGTATTACAGGAAA
>JBNAVY010000050.1:0-12607 GCA_049700195.1 Thermoanaerobacteraceae bacterium | reverse complement strand
CGCTTGCTTCTTTTTCTCACTGTTCAGTTCTCAAGGTTCTTTCGCCGCTTTTCGCGACTTTCTTATAATAGCAAATTTTTTCGCCTGTGTCAAGCACTTTTTTTATTTTTCTTTGCTGTCAGTTTTTACCTTGATATTACATATTAAATATGTCTTTTTTAATTGCAGAAAATATATGTTTATCTATATCTGGAACATTGTATTTTAAATCATTTATAAGTTTTTTTATATAATGTCTTTTTGTGTTTCCTTCAACTGGACATGGATTTATTACTATAGGTAAATTATTCTTTTTTACTTCGCTTTTTATATCTTTTTCTTTAACATATATAAAGGGCCTTAAAACTGTAATTTTTGATCTATCAAGATATGAAACGGGCTCAAACGTATGAAGTCTTCCGTTATAAAACATATTCATTATTAAGGTTTCAATCAAATCATTATAATGATGTCCTAAAGCTACTTTATTACAACCTTTTTCAATCGCAAAATTATTTAAAGCACCACGCCTTAAATTAGCACATAAAGAACATGGGTTGTCTTCTTTTCTATAATCGAAAACAATTTTTTTAATATCTGTCTCCTTTATAAAAAATGATATTTCTTTTTCACGACAAAATTTTTCTATTTCTGTTGTATTAAAATTTTCATAACCTAAAGTAAGCATTAGACCTACAACATCAAATTTTATCGGATAAAACTTTTTTAGCAGATGCATTCCATATAGTAAAGCAATACTGTCTTTACCTCCTGAAACTCCAACTGCAATGTAATCTCCATCTTGAATCATATCAAAGTCTTGAACCGCTCGTCTTAACTTGCCAAGTATTTTTTGCATACAATCACCTATTCAATCTTAATACTATAAATAATTAAATGTCAATATTAATTGAATAATTTTATTTATTATGTTATAAAAGATTTAATAAAAGGATTCTACAAATCATAACCAAGTATTATAAAATAACACTTCCCTGTTTTTTGCATATTATATATTAAGGAAAGTGTATAAATGAGGTGTATACAATGCAAAAACAGCAATTAGGCTCACGTCTTCTTTATGAAGGTACTGTAGGTCCTGATGTTTTAGAGCTTCAAATGATACTGCAAAGTTTAGGCTATGACCCTGGCCCGATAGATGGAATTTTTGGGCCATTGACTAAAAATGCAGTTATGAGATTTCAAAGAGATAACGGAATAAGAGTTGATGGTATTGTTGGTCCTGAAACAATGAGAATAATAAACATGCTTATTCCGTAAAAATTCTGCTCCCAGGTTTTACAAGAGGAATTCCCTTTTGGCAAAGAGGACATTCCTCTTTATCATATTTTAAAACATCTATTTTAATTAAAGATTTAAATGTTACACCAAAATTCGCCATACCTCCACTTCTGTCAACTATACTGCCCACACCAACAACAACTCCATCCAAACGTTTTACTAATTCTATAACATCTTTTACAGAACCTCCTGTAGTTACTACATCTTCAACAATTAAAATTCTCTGGCCTTTTTTAATTTCAAATCCTCTCCTTAAATTCATTATGTTATTTTCTCTTTCAGCAAAACAATTTGTAACCCCAAGTTGACGAGATACTTCATATGCCATTATTATTCCACCGATAGCTGGTCCAATAACTAAATCAATATTTTCATTGTAAAACTCTAAAGCGAGTTCTTTACAAAATAATTCACTATAAACAGGATTTTGAAAAATTCGTGCACATTGTAGATATGTATCACTATGATTACCTGAAGTTAATAAAAAATGTCCCTTCCTTATGACACCTAATTCATTAAAAATATTTAAAATTTCTTCTCTTTCCAAAACGCATCATCCTTTAATCAATTTTTAAACTTCCTATAATTTTATTTATATCTTCAATCTTATTTTCAATTAAATATTTCTTTATTCCATCTATAACATCAATAGTACATTTTGGATTTATAAAATTACATGTACCTATCCCAACTGCACTAGCGCCTGCAACCATGAATTCTAATGCATCTTTAAAATTCATTATACCACCCATGCCAACAATAGGAATTCTTACAGATTTAGATACTTCATATACCATTTTAATCGCAATTGGTTTTATTGCCGGTCCTGACAGTCCTGCAATAATATTGTTAAAAAAAGGCTTTCTGTTTTCTAAGTCTATGGCCATTCCAGCAACGGTATTTATTAATGAAACCCCATCTGCTCCACCTTCTTCAGCGGCTTTTGCACATATCCCAATATCAGTGACATTTGGTGTCAATTTTACAATTACAGTTTTTATAGTGATTTTTCTAACTTCTTTTGTAATATTAAAAATATCTTCAGGATTTATACCAAAAGACATCCCACCCTTTTTTACATTAGGACAGGATAAATTTAACTCAATACCCTCAATATTAACCTTATCAAGTTTTTCTGCTATATAAACAAATTCTTCAATAGTTTCACCTGCAATATTTACAATAACAGGAATATCTAAATTATCAAGAAAAGGAAGTTCTTTTTCTAAAAAACCTTGTAAACCTGGATTTTGTAGACCAATACTATTTAAAACACCTGAAGATGTCTCAAAAATCCGTGGCGGAGGATTCCCTTTTTTAGGCTTTAATGTTATTCCTTTTACAACAATAGCTCCTAATTTATTTAAATCAATATATTCTTTATATTCTCTTCCAAATCCAAAAGTTCCTGATGCCGTCATTACAGGATTCTGTAAGGTTAAATTCCCGATTTTTACCTTAAGATTCAAAGTTCTACCTCCTTTGAAAAAAAAACTGGGCCATCTTTACATACTCTTTTATATTCATATCCTTCATCTGTTATTATTTTAATAGCACAACCAAGACAAGCTCCAACTCCACATGCCATTCTTTCTTCCATTGAAATCTGGCATAAAATATTTTTATTTAAAGATATATTTTTTAATTCTTTTAGCATGGCTTTTGGGCCACACCCATAAATTATATCAACATTGTCTATTATATTTTCTAACATATTTGTTACTAAACCTTTTTCACCATAACTTCCATCTTCAGTTGAGATAAATACCTTGCCTGCTTTTTCAAATTCATCTTTTAAAAAAACTTTTGTTTTATATCCTAAAGCTATATATAAATTATCTGCCTTGATATTTTTAGAAAGATATAAAAGAGGAGGAATACCTATACCACCACCTATTATTAAAACTTTTTTTGCTATGCCTAAACTAAGATCATAACCATTCCCATGCGGCCCGGTTATTTCTATTTCTTCCATAGGTTTTAACAAAGATAAGTTTTTTGTCCCTTCCCCTTTAACCTGATAAACAATTGATAATTTATCTTTTTCAAAATCACAAATACTTATTGGACGTTTTAAAAAAGCCTTACCTTTGCAGTCTATCATTATAAATTGTCCTGGTTTAGGTTTTTCTCCCTTCCAATATAATTCCATTTTAAAAATGTCCTCATCCAAATTATAATTAGACAATATTTTAGCTTTCATATTTCACCTCAACATGCAATGTATTTCTTCTTAATTATTTCATTATTTATCATACCTGTCATAAGTAAAACTTCTTCTCTAGCTGCTTGTCCATATTCAAATTCAGAATATACATCTTTCCAATAAGGACTCATAAAAGCATACATAATACCTCTTGATGAATTTATTACAGCTCCATATCCGTTAATATCAAAACAATTTATTATATCATTAATTGTCCCTCCTTGAGCTTTATAACCAGGAACTAGAAAAAAATTTTTCTTCATCATTGAACGTAAAACTTTGGCCTCATCTGGATATGTTGCTCCTACAACAGCTCCTACAGAACTATAACCACTTTTACCTACTGCTAAACTAGAAATTTCATCTATCATTTTTGCAACATTCTCATAAACATAAGTACCATTAATTGATTTAATATTTTGAATATCACTAGATCCTTTATTAGAACTCTTAACAATAACAAAAATCCCTTTATTATATTCTAAAATATCATCAAGATATGGCAATAAAGTATCCATACCCATATAAGGATTTACTGTCATAGCATCAAACATTGGATTTTTTAAATATGCTTTTGAATACATTTTGGCAACCTCTTGAATATCTCCCCGTTTAACATCTGCTATTACTATTAAACCTAAATCTTTTGCATACTCTGCTGTTTTATAAAAAGCTTTTAAACCTTCATAGCCATAAGCTTCATAAAAAGCAATCTGTATCTTAACGGCAGGGACTATATCATATATTGAATCCAAAATCCCCTTATTAAATAAATATAAAGCTTGTGATATTCCTTCTTCTTCGCTATTTTTATATTTAAATGCTTCATTAATTATAAAATCAGGAATATTTTCAATTCTAGGATCAAGCCCTGCTATAACAGAGCTATTTTTATCTTTTATATTCTGAATAAGTTTATCAATAAACATTAAATCAAGCCTCCTAATTATTTATTTTTATACATTTTTATTTATAAATATACTCTAATTATACCTCAATTTTTTCATTTTTACTATAACCTCTATATTTAATTTTTCCATCTACAATTGTATATTCAACTGTACCTTTTAAAGTAATTCCGTTATAAGGAGTATTCTTTCCTTTTGATATAAATTTATCTTTATCAACTTTAAATTCTTTATATAAATCTACTATTGTTATATCTGCTGTTTTACCTGGTTTTATTCCACTTGGTATTCTCAAAATTTTAGCAGGATTTACACTAAAATAATTTACTAAATCATTTATAGTTATTTTGCCAGGTTGTAGCAAAAAAGTATTAACAACAGAAAATGCAGTCTCTAGTCCTGATATTCCAAAAGCGGCCATATCATAAGGAACTTTCTTATCATCTTTAGTGTGAGGAGCATGGTCTGTTGCAATTACATCTATAATTCCTTCTTTTAAACCTTCAATTAATGCTTCAACATCTTCTTTTGTCCTAAGCGGAGGATATGCTTTGGTATTTGTATCATAATTATACACTGCTTCATCTGTTAGTGTAAGATTATGTGGAGTAACTTCTGCTGTTATATTAACCCCTTCTTCTTTTGCCCTTTTTATCAATTCTACACTTCCTTTTGTAGATACATGTGCTATATGAAGTCTTGCACCTGTTGACTTAGCTAATATTATATTTCTTGCAAGCATAACCTCTTCAGCTTCATTAGGTATCCCTTTAAGTCCGATCATAGTTGATATAATGCCGCTATTCATAACACCTTCACCACTTAATGTCTTATCTTCGCAGTGTGTTATCATGAGCAAGTCATGCATTTTCCCATAAGTCATAACTCTTTTCATTATTCCAGCACTCATTATTGGAAATCCATCATCAGAAAGTGCTGTTACACCTGCTTTTTTCAACTTGCCCATTTCTGTTATTTCATCGCCTTTCATTCCTTTTGTCATAGCACCTATTGGCACTACCTTTACTACACCTTCATTTTCTGCAATAGTTTTTACATATAATGCTACTATATCGCTATCTATTGGAGGATTAGTATTAGGCATACAGGCTATTGTCGTATATCCACCTGCCGCTGCTGCCTCAGTTCCCGTCCTTATAGTCTCCTTTTCTTCAAATCCTGGCTGTCTTAAATGTGTATGCATATCGACAAATCCTGGAATCACATATTTACCAGCAGCATCAATAACTACAGCATCCTCTGCTTCAATATTTTTATCTATAGCCTTTATTATACCGAAATTTATTAAAATATCTGCACATTCTTCTTTCCCAAAACCATCAATTACTCTGCCATTTTTTATAACTATCTTCATTTAAATTTCTCCTTTCACAAAGTATTTTTAAAATTGCCATTCTGACAGCAACTCCATTTGTTACCTGTTCTTCAATAACAGAATATCTAGAATTTGCGGCTTGAGCAGTTACTTCTACATTTCTGTTTATAGGCCCGGGATGCATAAGTAAAACATCAGGCTTTGCAAGTTTTAGTATTCTTTCATTAATTCCAAAATACTCTTTGTATTCATCAACTGTTGGAAACAACCCGCCTTTTTGCCGTTCTAATTGTATTCTTAGTCCCATCACTACATCTGCATCATTTGCTGCTTCTTCAATATTGTTATAAGCCTTTACACCCATTTTTTCTATTTGAGATGGCATTAATGTTGATGGCGCACAAACTGCAACTTCTGAACCCATCTTTTTAAATCCCCAAATATTTGACCTTGCAACCCTGCTGTGCATTATATCACCTACTATAGTAACCTTTAATCCTTTTAAAGTTCCCTTTTTTTCTTTAATAGTCATCATATCAAGCAAAGCCTGTGTAGGATGTTCATTTATTCCATCACCTGCATTTACTATTGACATATTTGTATACTTGGAAAGCATGTGAGGTGTTCCACTCATATTGTGCCGTGTTATCACAACATCAGCTTTCATCATTTCAACAGTTCTTACTGTATCAATTAATGATTCCCCTTTTGCTACACTGCTTGTTGAAACCTCAATATTTCCATAATGAGCCCCCAGGTATTTTGCTGCTAGCTCAAAAGAAAGTCTTGTTCTGGTACTTGGTTCAAAAAAGATTGTTATAACAGTTTTCCCTTTTAATATATTTGAATATTTTTCACCACTTAAAATTTTTTTCATATCAGAAGCTAAATTTAAAATTTCAGTTATATCTTTTTGTGAGAGACTTTTGATCTCTAAAAGATCTTTTTCAACCATAAAAACTCTCCTTTCGATTAAAAAAATGAGTAGTTACCAAATCACACAATGTGAAATGGCACTACTCTTTTCTTAAAATAAAATATTTCTTTTACTAAACTAGAAAATCTAAAAATTTGCATAAAAAATCCTCCCTTCTAAGAGTTTATACCCTGGGAGAATAGTTATATATTCTCCCTTTTTAGCCTCACTGGACTAATTTAAAGGTGCTATTTTTCTGTTATTACAACTCTGTTTGTTTTGTCTGTCTCTTCAAGCATAACATGAATAATTTCATTTTTTGAAGTAGGAACATTTTTACCGACATAATCTGGTTTAATAGGAAGTTCTCTATGCCCTCTGTCAATTAATTCAGCAAGCTGAATAGCTTTAGGTCTTCCTAAATCTATTATTGCATCCATTGCAGCTCTTATAGTTCGTCCTGTAAATATCACATCATCAACTAAAACAACAATTTTACCTATTATGTCTACACCTATATCTTTTTTCTTTACTACAGGTTGTTCAAGGTCTGTTGTAAGGTCATCCCGGTATAATGTAATATCTAATGACCCTACTGGAGGCATTTTATCTTCTATATGTGATATATACTTTGCAATGCGTTTTGCTAATGGAACTCCCCTTGTTTTTATACCTACTAAAACAATATCTTCAATTCCTTTGTTTTTTTCTACAATTTCATGAGAAATTCTAATAAGAGCCCTTTCAATAGCTTTTTCATCCATTAGTTCTGCTTTTATATCCAACCTAATTACCTCCAAAAAAAAACTTCTTGTCTGGCAAGAAGTTCGTATCATATTTACAACCTTGCCAGTCTCACTGGACTGATTAAAGGAATTTTCTTTTTTTCTATACTATCATATTTTTCAATACTTGTCTATATAAATATTTAAAAAAAATTAAACTTATGTTAATATGTTTATATATGCTAATAAGTTTTAAAAGGAAGTGACTAAATGGAAATAGGTAAAGTTCCTGCAGATGTTTTTAAAAAAAGTGTTATGCCATATCTTGGAATAATGCAAAAAGAAGTTTTAGTACATTCAAAACTTGGAGAAGATTGTTCAATTATAGATTTTGGTGATAAAGTAGCAGTACTATCAACAGATCCAATTACTGCTGCAAATAAAATGAGCGGCTTTTTATCAGTAATAATATCATGTAATGATATTGCTTCTTCAGGTGCAAAACCCTTAGGGATATTATCAACAATACTTCTTCCTGATAAAACAGATGAATCTGTTTTACATAACATTATGAAAGAAATAGATAAAGCAGCAAAAAAAATAAATATAGAAGTCTTAGGTGGACATACAGAAATAACTTCATCTGTAAATAAACCTATAATAAGCACTACTGCAATAGGTATAGCCGATAAAAATTCATATATTACAACAAAAGGTGCAAAATTAGGTGATGATATAATTATAACAAAGTCTGTAGGCCTTGAAGGCACATCCATTTTAGCTTCTGACTATGAAGATCTTTTGACTAAATATTTTGATAAGCAATTTATACAAAGAGCTCAAGGATTCATAAATGAAATAAGTGTAATAGAAGAAGGACTTATAGCAGGGCAAAATGGAGCAAATGCCATGCATGATATCACTGAGGGCGGAATTTTAGGAGCAGCCTATGAAATAGCAGAAGCATCAGGGCTCGGAATATTGATTTATGAAGATAAAATACCAATTAGAGAAGAAACCCAAAAAATATGCAAAATCTTTGGTATAAACCCCTTAAAACTTATTTCAAGTGGCTCTATGATGATTTCAACATCAAAAAAGGATGAAATTATAAATGCCTTAGAAAAAGAAGGTATTAAAGCTACAGTAGTAGGTAAAATAACAGAAAAAGATAAATTCCTTGTAACTTCCCAAGGGAAAATAACCATTCCTTCCCCTTGTAAAGATGAAATATATAAAGTAAAAGACAGGATTAATTTATAAATCCTGCCTTTTTAAAATATCTGTAATTTCAATTAAATATCTAGGTAGTGGTGCATAAAATTCCATAAATATTCCTTTAGAAGGATGAATAAAACCTAAAACAGTTGAATGAAGAGCTTGCCCATTTAATTTAAATCTTTTTCTTTTATAACCATACAAAACATCGCCTACAACAGGATGTCCTATATATGCCATATGTACACGTATCTGATGAGTCCTTCCAGTTTTTATAACTGCCTCTAATAAAGTGTTTTCTTTATACCTTTCTAAAACTTTATATAATGTAAGGGCATATCTTCCATCATCTAAAACTGCCATCTTTTTTCTATGAATAGGATGCCTTCCAATAGGCATTTCAATTTTCCCTTCATCAAGCTTTATAACTCCTTCAACTATTGCAGTATATTTTTTAAAAACTGTCCTGTCTTTTATCTGGTTAGATAGACTAATATGTGCTTTATCATTTTTAGCAACAACCATAACACCTGAAGTATCCTTATCAAGTCTATGAACAATACCAGGACGCAAAAATCCATTGATACCTGATAAGTTTTTGCAATGGTACAAAAGTGCATTTACAAGTGTACCGCTGTAATTCCCGGGTGCCGGATGAACAACCATTCCCTGAGGTTTATTTACTACAACTATATCATCATCTTCATAAATAATATCAAGAGGTATATTCTCTGGCAGTAGATCAATTTCCTCTGCCTTTGGAATATTTACAACAACCTCATCACTTTCTTTTACTTTATAACTAGGTTTTACAGTTTTGCCATTTATAAAAACAAGTCCATCTACAATCAATTTTTTAATATAAGACCTTGTATAATCCAATTCTGCCGCAAGAAAAACATCTATTCTCTTTCCCTCATCCTCTTTTTCTCCTTGAAAAACTATCTTATCTACTATGTTCATCACATCACGCCTTACTTCTAAAAATTATTAGATATCCAAGAATAATTGCACCAACAACTATAAAAGAATCAGCAATATTAAAAACTGCAGGAAAAAATTTAAAATTTATAAAATCAACAACATATCCAAGTCTAACTCTATCAATAAGATTTCCAATAGCTCCCCCTAAAATCATAGCTAATGTATAATTATACAAACTGTTTTCCGGAAGTTTAATCATGGAATAAATTAAAATTAACCCTACAAAAACAGTTATAATTATAAAAAATATCGTTTTATTTTGTAAAATTCCAAAAGCTGCACCTTTATTTTCTACATAAGTTAAGTAAAAGAAATTCTTTATTACAGGGAAATTACCAATTGGCATCAGGTATTTAACTGCTAAATATTTAGAAAATTGGTCAATAAAAACTACAAATATTACAATAAGTATTTCCAATGTCAATTCCTCCTAGTATTAATTTGTTAGTTACGAATATATTATACAGTAAAAAATTAATTTAAACTACATAAAAAAAGAAAAACATATTTAAAGTATAAATTTTATGCTATAATATAATTACTTACTAGTAAACATATCTATAATTCTTATAATACATCTTCATTTCACAGATTTATTTTACCTTTATTAAATCAACTAAACAAATTAATCCCTTAAAATATTTATTCTGAGGTGATACAAATGAGAATTATATTGTTAAGACATGGTAAAGCTGAAAAAAAAGGCGATGATAAAGAAAGAACCTTAACAAAAAAAGGTAGAAAAGATTTAAAAGCAAATCTGCCTTTTTTAGCTTCATACTTAAAAGACAAAAATCCTATAATTTGGACCTCGAATTTAAATCGTGCAATAGATACATCTAATATTCTAATACAAGAATTAAAAGATGCAAAAATTATTTATCATGATTTTATTGAAAATGGAAATTATAATAGTTTTATAAATACTATTAAGGAATTTGATAATACAAATACAATAATCATTATTGGTCATGAACCCCATCTTTCGAAATGGTGTTATAATTTATCAGGGAGACAAATAACATTTGATAAAGGATTTGCAGTTGAATTAAAAATAGATCTTGAAAATAATCAACCAGCCAAAATATTATGGGCTTATCCTCTAAATGAATTTTATAAACTTAATATACCTGTATTTCAAAAAACAGTTGAACTGCTCGAATCTATTGAATCACAAAGTATAGCTTTTATAAAAAATCCAGATGATGTAGAAACGGTACATCAAATTAGAGTACTATTGCGTAAATTCCGCTCTTTAATATCATTTTTAAAACCCTATATTATCCCAGTTACTTATAACACAGTTCAAAGTAATCTTCGATATATTACTCGCTTATTTAGCCATATAAGAGAATTAGATATACTTATTATGTCCATCCAAGAAAACTCTAAAGAAGATGAACTCCACAATCTTTATGAATATTTTCTAACCCAGCGTAAAAGAGAACAAAGAAAAATAATAAAAAAAATAACTAGATCTTCTTGTATGGATTTTATATTTCAAACTTATATTCAGATATTAGAAGCATTAGATTTTGATAAACTCAAAAAAAATTTCAATAAAGATGTTGCTTTAAAATATATTAATAAATGGGATAAAACTATTATAAACCAACTTGAAAACTTTTCTGATTTTAATTTTACAACAATTCATAATATACGTTTAAAGGCAAAAAAAATACGGTACTTAGGAGATCTGTTCCCTGAATATTTTAATGAAAAACCTTATAATCAAATAATAAAAAATTCAAAAAAGCTTCAAACATATTTTGGAGATATATGTGATACTATTAAAAACCAGGAAATAGTAAACAATATAAATAAAAATTCTGATTTTAACCTTAGTAAAGAGTCAGAAATATTTATAAAACATCAATCTTCAATTATCGAAAAATACAAAAATGAATTTAACACAAAAAGCTGGATTAAATCGTTCAAAATATTACACTAGCAAACTAATTTATATTCACATACATTCTAACATAATAATATTTTTATAATCTTTAGTTTAAATTTAAAGCTAAACCAGAAGTTAAAGTGCAAAAATTAATAATTATTTTATAATAAAATCTATTGCTTAAAATCATTATTTATATATAATATAAATTAAAACTATTTTAAGGAGATAATATTTATGTTTTTACAGGTTGGAATGTGTGAAAATCTTTTAGAAAATTTATCAGATGGAGTTTATTTTGTAGATACTTACAGAAAAATATTATACTGGAATAAAAAAGCCGAAGAGATCACTGGATTTACCCGAAAAGAGGTTATAAACTCTCACTGCTATGATAATATATTAAGACATATAGATGATAAAGGTAAAGAATTATGTAAAGAAGATTGTCCCCTTGTCTACTCTATAAAAAACAATAAATATATAGAAAAACAAGTATACTTACACCACAAAAATGGACAAAGAATACCCGTAATAGTTAAAGCACTTCCTGTTTCTGATGATAACGGAAAAATAATAGGAGCTGTTGAAATTTTTAATGAAGCCATAGAACAGACAACTTTAAAAAAAGAATTGGAAAAATTAAGAGAACTTGCATATATAGATGATTTGACAGGTATTTTAAATAGACGAGGTTTAGAATTTTTTTTAAATGAAAAAATTCAAGAAGTTAAAAGATATAATAATAAAATCGCTGTTTTATTCATTGACCTTGACGACTTTAAAGACATAAATGATAGATTTGGACATCACATAGGAGATAAAACTTTAAAAATGATTTCAGAAACTCTAAAAAATAATCTAAGAGCAAATGACATTGTTGCAAGATTTGGAGGAGATGAATTTATTATAATTTCTGAGATTAAAGAAGAAGCAGATTTAAAAACTTTGGCTAAAAAAATAAACTCCCTAATTGAAAATTCATTTTTCGAACTTTCTGATGGGACTTTAATTAAAACTTCAGCCTCAATTGGAGGTGCATTAATCAAAAATAATGATACAATAGATAAAATACTTAAACGAACAGACAAATTAATGTATGTAAGCAAAATAAGAGGTAAAAATGATTATACAAT
>JBNAVY010000049.1:0-12791 GCA_049700195.1 Thermoanaerobacteraceae bacterium | reverse complement strand
GATTAATTTTTTGCCTTAGGTGGGGAAAAATCTTTCCCATAAGTGGGGAATTTTTCAATTATATACGGATAAAAAAAAATTCATATATATAGATTATACAAAATTATATATATGGTAATGGCTAATATAAGAAATAAAATAATGTATAATTGTTTTATAAGTGCAAAATATTAAACTTTAATTATATACTTTTTCTATTGCTTTTATGAGATTTTAAGGATAAAATAAATTTGAGTAAAATGAAAAATTTTATAAAGGGGATATTTATGAGAAATTATAGTGTTTTTGATATTTTAGGGCCAATTATGATTGGACCTAGTAGTTCTCATACTGCAGGCGCTGCACGAATTGGTAAAATTGCTAAAAAAATAGTAGATGGTAAAATTATTTCTGTAGAATTTATTTTATATGAGTCTTTTGCACATACTTATAAAGGCCATGGAACAGATAAGGCACTTTTAGCAGGGATTTTAGGGTTAGAACCTGACGATGAAAGGCTCCCCAACTCTTTTGAAATAGCAAAATCAATGGGTGTAGATTTTAGTTTTATTGAAAGCGATCAGGAAGCTCCACATCCTAATACAGTCAGAATGATTATTAAAAATGATAAAGGTGAGATAAATAATATTGTGGGATGTTCAATAGGTGGCGGAAATGTTGTTTTAAAAGAGATAAATGGGATTTCTGTAGAATTAACAGGGGAATATGAAACACTTATTACAAACCATATTGATAAACCTGGTATAATTGCTAGTGTTACAAAAGTTTTTGCAAATAATCAAATAAATATTGCTTATATGAGGGTATATAGACATTCTAAAGGTGATGATGCAATAATGATAATAGAATCAGATCAAAGTATACCAGAACAAGCAAAATTAGAGATTCAAAATATACAAGGTATTAATAAAGCTATTATAATAAATACTATTTAGTGGAGGTAAATATGTATCAATATAATCATGGAAATGAATTATTAGAACTTACAAAAAAATATAATTTACCAATATCTCAAATTGTAATTTTAGAAGAGAATGAGCGTACAGGTGTACCTACTGAAGAAATATTTAAAAAAATGGAAAGAAATTTATTAGTAATGAGGGAATCTATTGAAAAAGGATTAAATGAAGATATAGTATCTGTTAGTGGACTTTCGCGAGGAGACGCAAAAAAACTATATGAAAGGGTTACTATTGGTAATACTTTATCTGGAGAAACTATAGCTAAAGCTGTTGCTTCTGCTCTTGCAGTTACAGAGGTAAATGCATCAATGGGTAAAATTGTAGCGGCACCTACAGCAGGTTCTAGTGGTGTAATTCCAGGTGCTTTAATAACTATTGGCCGCAAATTTGGTAAAAGTAATACAGATATGACAAAAGCTCTTTTTACTGCTTCCGGGATAGGTGTTATTATAGCTAAAAATGCAACTTTAGCAGGAGCAGAAGGAGGTTGTCAAGCAGAAGTAGGATCAGCATCAGCAATGGCAGCAGCTGCTTTAGTAGAACTTATAGGAGGTACTGCAACGGAATGTTTTAATGCAGCTTCTTTTGCAATAATGAATCTTTTAGGATTGGTATGTGATCCAGTCGCTGGGCTGGTAGAAGTTCCCTGTGGAAAAAGAAATGCCATTGGTACGGCTAATGCAATTATTTGTGCAGATTTAGCGCTTGCGGGTATGGAAAGTATTATACCCTTTGATGAAGTTGTTGATGCAATGTATAGAGTAGGCAGATCAATACCTTGCGCTTTAAGAGAAACTGCAGAAGGAGGTCTGGCAAAGACACCTACTGGCATAAAATTAAAAGATAAGATTTTTGGCAAATAATAAATTTGGGAGGTCAAATATAGCGATGTTAAAAAATCGAAGTGAAATTGATGAAAGGTTTAAATGGAGATTAGAAGATATTTATCAAAATGAGGATTTATGGTATAAGGATTTTAATAAAGTAGATGAGTTAATAAATAAGCTGACTTCATACAAAAATAAAATCAAATCGAAAGAAGTTTTAGCAGAAGTACTTAAATTAAAAGATCAAATTGGGGAAACTGTCGGTAAATTATATGCATATGCACGAATGAGAAGAGATGAAGATAATTCTAATCAAAAATATCAGGCACTATCTGATAAAGCAATGAATTTATATATTAAAGTTATGAGTTTATCATCTTTTATTACTCCTGAAATATTATCCATAGATACAAATGAACTAAGAAAGATGGTATTAGAATATGATGGTTTAAAACTTTATAAACAGTATATTGATAATCTAATAAGATATAAACCTTATATATTAAAAGAAAATGAGGAAAAAATATTAGCAGAATCACAGATAATCGGAGAATCATTTGACAATATTTATACAATGTTAAATAATGCAGATATAAAATTTCCTATTATCAAAGATGAAGATGGAGAAAATATTGAATTAACCCATGGTAATTTTATAAAATTTATGGAATCTAAAAACAGAGATGTAAGGGAAAATGCATTTAATAGTATGTATAATACATATAAAAGTCTTATAAATACATTTTCTGCTATTATATCTGCAAATGTGAAAAAAGATGTTTTTTATTCAAAATTAAGAGGATATCCCTCTTCATTAGAGGCATCTCTTTTTGATGATAATGTAACTAAAGAAGTTTATACTAATTTGATTGATACTATTCATAAAAGAATTGGGCTTTTACATAGATATGTAAGACTTAGAAAGAAACTATTAGGTTTAAATGAACTTCATATGTATGATTTGTATGTTCCTCTTATTAAAGATTACGAAAAACAGTTTACATATGAAGAAGCTAAGGAAATAATTATTAAAGGGTTAGAACCTTTAGGAGAGGAATATATAAATATATTAAAAGAAGGTTTTAATTCAAGATGGATAGATGTATATGAAAATAGAGGTAAGACTTCTGGAGCTTATTCATGGGGTGCTTATGGGACACATCCTTTTGTTTTATTGAACTTTCAAGGCAATATAAATAATGTGTTTACTATTGCTCACGAAATGGGGCATTCATTACATACTTATTACTCTAATTTTGCACAGCCATATATTTATTCTGGATATAAAATTTTTGTTGCAGAAGTAGCTTCAACAAACAATGAAGCTTTATTGATAGATTATATGCTTAAAAATTCTAAAGATACAAGTGAAAAATTATATCTTTTAAATCATTATTTTGAAGAATTCAGGGGAACTGTATATAGACAAGTTATGTTTGCAGAATTCGAAAAATTCATGCATGAAATGGTAGAAAAAGGGGAATCTCTTACACCAGAGGTATTATCAAACAAATATTTTGATCTGAATAAATTCTATTATGGCGATGATTTATTTATAGATGAAGGAATAAGCTTTGAATGGGCTAGAATTCCACATTTTTATGGAAATTTTTATGTTTATAAATATGCTACAGGCTTTTCAGCAGCAATAGCTATATCAAAAATGATCTTAAATGAAGGTAGTAGTGCAGTAGAAAGATATAAAGAATTTTTAAAAGGTGGAAGCTCAGATTACCCTCTTAATCTTTTAAAAAAAGCTGGTGTTGATCTTACGACTCCAAAACCTATTAATGATGCATTAGATGTTTTTGAAAATTTATTAAACGAATTTGAAAACCTTATGAGGTGAGTTGATGGATTCGGTTATTGTTGATTTAAAAGAAAGGTCATATCCCATTTATCTTGATTATGAAGGATTAGACGAAGTTGGCAATTTGATAAAAAAACATTTAAAGAGCAGGAAAACATTCGTAATTACTGATTCTAATGTTTATGCTTTATATTTTGAAAAAATAAAAAAAAGTTTAATAAATAATGGAATAGATGTAACGTTTAAAATCATTCCTGCTGGCGAGATGAGTAAAAATATAAAAACAGCTGAAATGCTTTTAGAAAGTGCATATGATAGTGGACTTTTAAGAGATAGTTCTATTATTGCACTAGGAGGAGGAGTTGTAGGAGATATAGCTGGTTTTATAGCTGCAACATATATGAGGGGGATTAGTTTTATACAGATTCCTACTACATTATTAGCTCAGGTTGATAGTAGTGTAGGAGGAAAAGTTGCAGTAAATTTAAAAAAAGGTAAAAATATAGTCGGGGCTTTTTATCAACCTGAGATGGTATATATTGATACATCTGTTTTAAATACTTTAAGTAGAAAAGAAATCCTTGGCGGATTAGCTGAGATAATTAAATATGGAGTTATCTGGGATTTTGATCTGCTTTCTTATATTGATGACAATCTAAAAAATATATTAAATTTAGAAAATGAATATTTAACCTATATAATAAGACAATCTTGCGAAATTAAAGCTAAAATTGTTTCAATAGATGAGAAAGAGCAAAATTTAAGAGCCATATTAAATTTTGGTCATACTATAGGGCATGCCATTGAAGCTTTGACTGGATACGAAAAATATATACATGGTGAAGCTGTAGCAATAGGTATGATTTATGCATCGAAATTAGCCTTAAGTTTAGGATATATAAATAATGATTATTTTGATAGAATTTTTAATTTAATTAAAAGAGCAGGTCTTCCTGTTGATTATGAAAATTTAGATAAAAAAGATATTATAGATGTGATAAAACTAGATAAAAAAAGCACAGAAGGTAAAATAAATTTTGTGTTACCAGTTGATTTGGGTAAAGTAAAAATTCTTAATATAAAAGAAAAAGATATAATTAAAATTTTAAAATAAGCGGCTATAATATGCCGCTTATTATTCTTTTTTAGGTTTTATGAAAATTTTACTTGACTTTAATTATGCAAAGTATTAAAATATCAGCAATATATTATTAAGGGGGTGTCTCATGAAATTTGGCTATTTAGGCCCTGAAGGCACTTTTTCTGAAGAAGCTCTTAGGGCATATATAAAAAATGAACAAAATTATGATTTAATGGAATTTAGCACCATACCCGATGTAATAGAAGCAATAAATAATAATATTTGTGATGAAGTTATTATACCTATTGAAAATTCAATAGAAGGTTCTGTAAATATAGCTACAGATATGTTAATTAATAATAATAATAGAATTATGATAAAGGGTGAAATTGTAATTAAAATAAGGCATTGCTTAATATCGAGCAGTAAAATTGATTTTAAAGATGTATATTGTATACTATCTCATCAGCAAGCTATTTCTCAATGCAGAGAATATATATTTAAAAATTTTCCAAAAGCTAAAGTTAAAACAACAGAGAGTACTTCTCAAGCAATTATAAATGTTAAATCAAATAGGGGAATGGTAGCAATAGGGCCCGAAAGAGCTGCTATATTATATGGAATGACTATATTAGAAAGAGATATACAAGATAATATTGAGAATTATACTAGATTTTTAATTATATCACATGAAGATTCTGCTTTAACAGGAAAAGATAAAACATCAATTGCTTTTTCGGTTTCAAATAGACCTGGTAGTTTATACGAAGCACTAGGTGTTTTAGCCCAAAAAAAAGTTAATATGACTAAAATAGAATCAAGACCTTCAAGAAAGAAACTAGGGGAATATGTTTTTTGGATAGATATTGAGGGACATAAGGAAGAACCAGTTATAAAAAGTGCTATAGAAGAATTAAAGAGTAGAACGGAGTTTTTAAAAGTATTAGGTTCATACCCTATATTTTTTGTAGAATGGTAGAATGGAGGAATAATAATGGTAATTGTAATGGACGTAAATGCTACGGAAGAGCAAATTCTTGGGATAACAGATCTTTTATCATCTCTTAATTTAGGTTATCATATATCAAAAGGTGAAGAAAGAATAGTTATAGGTGTTATTGGTGATAAAAAAAGGCTTCAGGATAAACCTATAGAAATTATGGATGGAGTTGAAAAAGTTATACCTATAGTTGAATCGTATAAACTTGCTAGTAGGACCTTTAAACCTGAACCTACTATTATTCAGGTTGATGATATAAAAATAGGTGATAAAAATATAGTAGTTATGGCTGGCCCTTGTGCAGTCGAGTCAAGAGAGCAGCTTTTTGAAAGTGCAATTGCAGTTAAAAATGCTGGAGCACAATTTTTAAGAGGGGGTGCATTTAAACCTAGAACATCACCTTATTCTTTTCAAGGACTTGAAGAGGAAGGGTTAAAAATGCTTTTTGAAGCTAAACAGATGACTGGGTTAAAGATAGTAACTGAAGTAATGGATGTTCATGGTATTGAATTAGTTTCTAAATACGCTGACATACTCCAAATTGGAGCTAGAAATATGCAAAATTTTTCATTGCTCAAAGAAATAGGGAAAGCAAAAAAACCTGTTCTTTTAAAAAGAGGGATTTCGGCTACTATTGAAGAATGGCTAAATGCTGCAGAATATATTTTAAGTGAAGGTAATAAAAATGTTATGCTTTGTGAGAGAGGAATACGTACATTTGAAACTTATACGAGAAATACTCTTGATTTAAGTGCTATACCTGCTATAAAAAAATTAAGCCATTTACCTGTAATTGTTGATCCAAGTCATGGTACAGGTCTATGGAAACTTGTACCTTCTATGGCTAAAGCATCAATAGCTGCAGGAGCTGATGGACTGATTATAGAAGTACATCCTGATCCTAAAAATGCTCTTTCTGATGGAGCACAATCTCTTACACCAGAAAATTTTGAAATTTTATGTAAAGATTTAAAAATAATAGCAAATGCAGTTGGACGGGATTTTATATGATTAAACATGTCATGATCATTGGTTTAGGCTTAATAGGGGGATCTTTAGCAAAAGCAATAAGAAAATATACAGATATAAATAGGATTACTGCTATAGATTCAAATGAAGATTATATAAAAGATGCTTTAAGTAAAGGTGTTATTTCTGATGCATATACAAAGTTGGATTTTAAAACAGATGCAGATATAATATTTATATGTACTCCTGTAGGCAAGACCATACAAGTTATTGAACAAATCTTGCCATATGTGAAGGAGAAGGTTATTATCACTGATGTAGGTAGTACAAAAGGAATAATAATGAAACAAATAAAAGAAATTATTCCTGAAAATATATTTTTTATAGGTGGTCACCCAATGGCTGGTAATGAAAAGAGTGGTTTTAGTTTTTCCAGTGAAGATTTGTTTTTAAATGCAAATTATTTATTAATACCTTCTGATAATGTTTCTGAAAGTATATTAAATGTTTTAATTGATGGAATAGTAACAAAGATTGGCTCTGCACCAATTATTATGGATTATGATTTTCATGACAAAGTTATAGGTTTGATAAGTCATTTACCACATATAATTTCTGCATCTATAACTAACTTTGTTAATAATGAATGCAGTGATGCTATTTTTTATGCTGCAGGAGGATTTAAAGATACAACAAGGATTTCATTATCTCAATCCGAAATCTGGTGTGATATTATTTTTACAAATAAAGATCAAATAAAACAATTGCTTATCAATTATAAAAAATTTATAAATGATTTTATATTGTTATTAGATAATGATGACATTGATTCAATTCAAAAATTTTTTGATAATGCAAGAGAATATCGCAGTAACATTTGCTGAGGTGTTAATTATGATAATTGATATTACAAAAAAAAATTCAATAAAAGGTACTATAACTGTTCCTGGGGATAAATCTATTTCTCATAGGGCAGTAATGTTTGGTGCTATTTCAGAAGGAAATACAGAAATCGAAGGCTTTCTAACTGGTGAAGATTGTTTATCAACAGTTAGATGTTTAAGGAATCTTGGTACTGAAATAATTTTAAATGGTTCAAATGTTTTTATACATGGGAAAGGGCTTTATTTACAAAAAAGCAACAAGAAATTATTTGTAGGGAATTCAGGAACAACTATCAGACTTTTAATGGGTATATTATCAGGCCAGAATTTTGAAACTATTCTTGATGGTGATGATTCTATAAAAAAAAGACCAATGTCAAGAGTTATAATACCACTTAGAATGATGGGAGCAAAACTAAAAGCATTGGAGGATAATTATGCTCCTGTAACAATTATGGGCGGTAATTTAAAAGGTATTACTTATAATATGCCAGTATCAAGTGCTCAAGTGAAATCAAGTATAATATTTGCAAGCTTATATGCTAATAGTGAAACTATTATTGAGGAACCTTATAAATCTAGAGATCATACA
The DNA here is from genome assembly GCA_049700195.1 of Thermoanaerobacteraceae bacterium. Classification (GTDB taxonomy): domain Bacteria; phylum Bacillota; class Thermoanaerobacteria; order Thermoanaerobacterales; family Thermoanaerobacteraceae; genus JBNAVY01. The sequence goes on along the minus strand of JBNAVY010000049.1, from coordinate 4,666 downwards.
GAATTAATGATTAAATATTTTGGTGGAAATATTGATATAAAAGATAATAAAATAATTTGCTACCCTGGGAATAAATTATATGGGCAAAAGATTATTGTACCTGGAGATATATCATCTGCATCATATTTTATTGTTGGAGCAAGTATCTTGTCGAATTCAGAAATTTGTATAAAAAATGTTAATATAAATCCGACAAGAACCGGAATTATTGATGTTATACGGAAAATGGGCGGGAATATAAATTTTATAAACAAAAGAATTTTAAATAACGAAATGGTTTCTGATATTGTTGTTAGACAAAGTTCTTTAAAAGGTGTTGAAATAGGTGGTGATATAATACCAAGGTTAATTGATGAGATTCCTATAATAGCTGTTGCTGCAGTTTTTGCAGAAGGCAAAACAATAATTAAAAATGCTGAAGAACTAAAAATTAAAGAGAGTAACAGGATTAAAACAATTGTAAAAGAACTAAAGAAAATGGGTGCAGATATTGAAGAAACAGAAGATGGTATGATTATTAATGGAACGGGTTTTTTAAAAGGCACATTAGTTAAAACATATAAAGATCATAGGATAGCAATGTCTTTAGCTATTGCAGGACTTGCTTCTGAGGGTATTACTAAAATTGAAGATGCTGAATGTGTAAATATTTCATATCCTGACTTTTATACTACTCTTAATATGTTATAATAATAATGGTGATTAAAGTGAAAGGTAAAATACTTATAATAGAAGATGAAAAACAAATAGGACGTTTTTTACAGTTAGAATTTGAGCATGAAGGATATTCTATAGTCATAGCAAATAACGGAGTTTCTGGCTTAAAAGAAGCTGTAGAAAATGAATATGATCTTATCTTACTTGATTTGATGCTTCCAGGACTTAACGGTTTTGAAGTTTTAAAAAAAATAAGAGAAAAATCTGATGTACCAGTAATTCTTGTTACTGCAAAATACGAAACAAAAGATAAAGTAAATGGTTTGGATTTTGGGGCAGATGATTATATTACAAAACCTTTTGACATAGAAGAACTTTTTGCAAGGGTCAGAACTGCGTTAAGGAAAGTAAATAACAAACAGCAAAAAGAAATTTTAAAATTTAAGGATATAATTATGGATTTAACCATTCATGAAGTTAGAAGGTCTGATGTTAAAATCGATCTTACAAAAAAAGAATTTGATCTTTTGGCTTTTTTAATAAAAAATGCAAATATAGCCTTATCTAGAGAAAAAATACTTGAAAAGGTTTGGGGTTATGATTATTACGGTGATACAAATATAGTTGATGTTTATATACGATATTTACGAAGTAAAATTGATGATCCTTTCAAAAATAAACTTATACATACCATAAGAGGTGTTGGCTATACCTTAAAGGAGTGCAAAAATGAAGATTAAATATATATTTCAGCACATTACTTTGCGTATAGCCATACTATATGCAATTGTTTTTTCTATGATTTTGATTGTTTTGAATGCTTCTGTATTGTATGGATTAAAATATTATCTTATTTATCAAGCTATTGATCAGATTACTAGCCAAGCTGAACTGATAAAAAACAATTTTAAAGAATTGGGAGAAAACACCTCACTTTCGGATATTAATTCACTACTTTCAACACCTTATGGTGAAAAAATATATATAAAAATTATTAATGGAAGTAATGGTGAAACAGTATATATTTCAAAAGGATATAAAGATATTACAATACCATATAATAAATATATAAATGAACCTAAAAAAATAGATATTGGCAAAAAAGATATATCATATATAAATACAACATTTAAATTTAATCATCAACTTTTTTACATACAAGTTATAAAAGACATGGAAAATGAGTATTTTTTTTTAAAACTACTCTTTGCACTAATGTTTATAGCAGACCTGATTGGAATATTAGTTTCTTTTGCAGCAGGTTATTTTGTTACTAAAAGAGCTTTAAAGCCTGTAGATTATATGATAAAAGAAGTAAATAAAATTGATGGGAAGAGATTAAATAAAAGATTAAATATATATGGTGAAAATGATGAACTTGCAAGATTAGCCAAAACTTTTAACGGAATGCTTGATAGATTAGAAGATTCTTTTAATCGTCAAAATATGTTTGTTTCAGATGCTTCTCATGAATTGCGTACACCTATTTCTGTTATAAAAGGATATACTGATATGTTAGATAGGTGGGGGAAAGATGATAAAGCTGTTTTACAAGAATCAATAGATGCGATAAAAAAGGAAACATCTGAAATGGAAGATCTAATTGAAAGGCTTCTTATTCTTGCAAAAGGTGATAATAAATCTATAAATTTAAATAAGGAAGAATTTTATTTAAAAGATATAATTAAAGATTTTTTAAATGAAGCTAAACTAGTATATAAAGATAGGAATTTTAAAATAACAACATCAGATAAAACTAAAATGATAGCAGATAAAAAATTAATTAAAGAGCTTATTAGAATTTTTATAGATAATGCTGTAAAATATACTAATTCAAACGGTAATATAGAAATTAGTTCATGGGACGAAGGGTCAAAAATATACTTAAGAATAAAAGACGATGGAATAGGTATACCAAAAGAAGAAATAGTTCATATTTTTGACAGATTTTATAGGGTTGATAAAGCAAGAGCAAAAGATACTGGAGGTGCAGGTCTTGGTTTAGCTATTGCTAAACTGATTATTGAAGAGCATAATGGATATGTTAATGTGAATAGTGAAGTTAATAAGGGCAGCGATTTTTTAATTGTTTTTCCTCAGATTACAAATTTCTAATTTCTTTTCAGGGGTCAAAATTTAAAAATTATATTTAAAAACTATATATTGTTTATATAATTATTATACACAATATATGGATGATATTATAAAAACGGGTCTTATAAAAGAAACAAAATAAATTACAAAAATTAAAATATTCTTATATGTCCGGATTTTGTAGCAAAATTGGTACCAGAAGGTGGCTGTATTTTTTGCCCATTTTGTGGACATAGTAAATACCACTAAATACCTTACTTTCCACTAGATTAATATGTACATCAAATCATAATCCAGCTATAATTTAAGTAAAATCATGCCGAATCCTCTAAAATTGAGGTACGGGGGAATTTTTTTGGGGTGAAGCCTTTATAAGGCGGGGTATCCCTTACCCTAATCCGTCAACTAACCTCGGAGGCAAAGGGGGAAAATTATGTTTGGTATACACATCAAGGTAAAGCCTCTCATCTTTTCAGTAATAGCTGGATTATTTATTGTTCAATCTGTTTTTGCAGCTACTTATACAGTAAAAACAGGGGATACGCTTTGGGGAATAAGTAAAAATTATAACACATCTTATACTAATTTGATGTCTATGAATAATTTAAAAAGTACTATAATTTTTCCTGGACAAGTACTTAAAGTTCCTGGATATGATAATTCTTACATTGTTCAAAAAGGAGACAGTTTATATTTAATTGCTTTAAAATATGGTATAAGCGTTGAAACTTTAAAAGTCGCAAATGGATATAAAAGTGATATTATTTATCCAGGGCAAATATTTATAATTCCCCAAAACAGTTCAACCTCAGTTAGTACTTCTATTACAAATACCAGTGTAAGTAGAGGTTCTGTTGAAAGAGGTGTAATTTATTATACAAAAGATGATTTAGACCTTCTTGCCAGATTAGTCATGGCAGAAGCTGATGGAGAACCATATAATGCTAAAGTTGCTGTTGCTGCCGTTGTTATAAATAGGGTTAAAAGCAATATTTTCCCGAATACAATAAAAGATGTTATCTATCAGGTCGATTCATGGGGGAATTATCAGTTTACACCTGTTTTAAATGGATGGATAAATAAAACAGCATCTTCTGAGTCTATAAATGCTGCAAGGGAAGCGTTGAGTGGAGCAGATCCTACAAATGGAGCTTTATACTATTTTGATCAGAGTTCTTCAAATGCTTGGCTATGGTCTTTGCCTATAGCTGTTAGAATTGGTAATATGGTATTTTCTTATTCTAAGTAAAATATACAAGATGAGAGGGTCAAAAGCAGGTACAATATTGTACCTGCTTTTGATTCAAAATACAAGCTTATAAATTGTTGATATACCAAAAAGAATAAAAATAAAAGAAGAAATATATTTTATAATATTTATTGGAAGTTTTTTATTAAAATAATTTCCTATAATTATTCCAATAACATCAGCTAAAAAAATTCCTAATGTTGTACCAAGTAGGATATAAAAAGGATTACAGTATGTTGCTGTAAGAGCTATTGCAGCTAATTGCGTTTTGTCACCGAATTCTGAAAAAACATATGTGCTTACAATTGTTGCTATTGGTCCTAATGAAGAATTTTTGATTTTTTCATTTTCATTATTATTTTTTAATAAAGCTGATATTCCGAAATATAAAAAAAGAATTCCAGCAAGTAATTTTATATTGTATAAAGGAATATGATCAGTTATTAAAGAGCCGAAGAGAACTGCTAATCCATTATTTATCAAAGCAGCGAAAAATACACTAATTAAAACTGTCCTTATTTTATAAAGATTTGTAAAAGCTATTGATATTAGCTGAGACTTATCTCCCATTTCTGAAGTAAATATTAAAGTGAATGATGTAACAAATGCATCCATAAATTTTGCCTCCTAAAATATTATACAAATTATTATATTTTCTATATAAAA
>JBNAVY010000048.1:0-13169 GCA_049700195.1 Thermoanaerobacteraceae bacterium | reverse complement strand
GGAGAATGAGGAATTATTGAAACAAATAGGGAAGCTTTCATATGAAAATACCTGGCTTAAAAAAATCCGGCCAATTCTAAATCTCTTGAGGAACGCATGAAAAATGATTGATAGGGGTGATAAAAAGCTTAGTATTAGCAGACAGGCTGAGCTCTTAAGTATTAATCGCACAAGCCTTTATTACAAGCCTGTGCCAACAAGCGATGAAGAATACATGATTAAGCGTATCATTAATGATGTCAATACAGCTCATCCTGAATATGGCTATCGTAGAATAACAACTATACTAAATTATGCTTTTATAATCTTCTTTTCGCCTATCCAACTCTCTTTTATCAAGTATTTTATAAAAACTATTTTTATTTGGGTTAACACCTGAAAGTTTTGATTCTCCGATTGACCTAATCAATTCATCATAAATATCATTCATAATCGTACCACCTCTAAAACTTTTTTCGATAAATTAGCTCTTTATAATATAAGACAAATTTTTAAAGAATTTGTTACAGTTTGTTGACAAAACCCATATTAATTTAAGTGGCATTTTGTGTGTAAATGCGACTTGTTGTCAAAGCGGTAACTAAACTTGGCGAACTTGAGAAGCGAAGGCGGGGCGAGCGAAGCGAGCGGCCACCTGAGCCAGAAGGGCGAATTGGCCGGTACCCCTCCTGCGCCCGAAAAGTAAGCCTTAGTTTAGTCGCTTTGCAACTCTGGAGCATTGACACAAAATGCCACTTTTTAAACTTTGTCAACAGTCTGAGACAAATTTTTAAAGAATTTGTTACAGTTTTTTAAAAAATTTTTAAGTATAAAAAAATAGCCCTATTAAGAGCCATCAATACATTTTTATATCAAAATTTTGCAGCAATAAGTCTTCTTCCCCACCGTCCCATTTTATTATCAATTTTATAGGTTTTTTGATTGAATCTAATATTTTCTGCCTTTCATATAAATTGATTTAGTTTGTAATATCGTTATGGACTGTAATTTCTTTTTTCTTTAATTGATCGACGTAAATGTATATTGTGAAATCATTCTGTTCTTTTATCAATTTGTCTAAATCTTCATCAGAAATGTCTGGCATATATATGCTAAGAGCAAAAGACATTGTTTGATTATTGTTATTGTTGGGATATACATAAGCTATGGGCGTCATATTACTCCCTATCAAATCTGCATATTTCTTGGGATATATTATTTGAAATCCAATTTTATGATTTTTTATAGCATTATTTATTCCAGGTAGTGTATATGTCACAATAAAATTTAATCCCTGTCCTACTTTATCGGCAACCTCCATTTGGCACCTTTGTATTGATAAATTACTTACTTGCACATTGTTAAGAAAATATTTTTCTTCGTCTTGTTGTCTTAACTGCAAAGTATTTGGCGATAAATTAGTATAATTAGCTTTCATTTTGTGTGAAGAAATAACAAATAAAACCAAAAACGTAATTATCATACTAGCAATTAAGATTATAATTATCTTTCTTTTAATTTTTATTGACATTAAAACGCCCTCCATAATCTAAAGCCTAAATAAGAAAGCTATAGAAAGTAATATATTTTAAAACTCAAATACTATTGAATGTTATCTACGCTATATTGAATGGCTTTAGGTATTTTAACGCCATTTACTGTCGTAATACCTTGATAATAAGTGTTATAACCTGTGATTGCATTTCCATTATATACCCTATACACATCATAACGCTTTACATAGACTGAATATAAATCATAATTTATGGCACCATAATAATCACGACTGTTATAAGGAGCAGGAGGCCCTGTGAATTGTTGTGTTAAAGACCAAGTATAAGTATATGTTCCGGAAGATGTTAGCCCAAATCCAGCTTTAACAACATCCTGAATTCCAGCTTCAACTGATGCTGTAAAGACAATAGTACCAGATACTGTTTTTGTCGTAGTTAAAGTTTTAGTTGTTCCTCTTGCCACTGAAATCAAAAAGATATCGTTGCATCTTGGTCCAACATTATAAGCAGATATAGCGCTATGATCAAAATAATAATAAGAATGATCATATTCTTCATGTATTATACCCATTGGATAGACAAGATTATTTGTAACTAATGAACTAGTTTTTGAAAGATTAGCATCCACAAAAGTAACGATTGTACCAACCTTATCAGTAGGTTTTCCGAGTACTTTCTCTTCAGAATTCGGAATCGCAACACCTGAAGCAAAAGCAAAGCTAAAACTTGAAATTGAAAGAAGCACAGCTAAAAGAAGCAGTGAAACCAGTTTTTTAACATACTTTACATCTCCTTTTTGTAGTCAATATGCTTCTCAGTACCAAAAAGCATATTAACTACGATTTTATCTGCAGAAAATGGCTCCAATTTCTGTTAATGTTATTATAAACCAATTATCTTTTCTTGGGAAGGTGCTAAATTAGGTCAATTTTTCTGCTGTATATTGTCAATCCATGTAATATATTGTCGAAACCGCAGCCGTTTTTCGGTCATCAATAAACTTTACAATAAGTTTCCATGTGAGTCTATTATGCCATTATTTATTGCTTTCATCACAATCCCCAAATCGTTATTTACGTTAAATAGTTCATAAAGTTTTTCTATGTGTCTACGCAATGTCCTCTCTGAAATCCCTACTTCTTTCAACACAATTTTTCTTTCATATTTGCATGCCATTTTAGATAATATCAATCTGTCAATATGATCAAGTTTTGAACTCAAAAAATCATCTTTATCATGCATATACCAAAGATATTTTTCAATATAATCCGCCATCTTCCAAAGTATTACACTTTCTTCTTTCAAACAATCAATGTTCATCACTGACATGTCGAAATATGCAATTATTTCTCTTTCATGATAATCTACAATAGGAGTTGCAGTGCAGTACCAATTTTTAAATAGATGACAATAATGTTCTGTTCCACATATCTTTACTTGCCTTTTCAACTTCATTGCAATATTTATTGCATTTGTACCGCAATCTTCAATCCTTAAGCTAACACCTTCTACAAAATTCATTTTACTAAAAGAGTCTTTTAGTTTTTGGTCGTATATCAGCTTTATTACATATCCCTCTTTATCACAAAGTATAAAAAAATATCCTTGTTTTAAGAGATTAGCAAATACACCTTTAGAATTAAAAATGATGTCAAGTATGTAAATTATGCTTTTATAATCTTCTTTTCGCCTATCCAACTCTCTTTCATCAAGTATTTTATAAAAACTATTTTTATTTGGGTCAACACCTGAAAGTTTTGATTCTCCGATTGACCTAATCAATTCATCATAAATATCATTCATAATCGTACCACCTCTAAAACTTTTTTCGATAAATTAGCTCTTTATAATATAAGACAAATTTTTAAAGAATTTGTTACAGTTTTTTGAAAAATTTTTAAGTAAAAAAAATAGCCCCATTAAGGGACATCAATACATTTTTATATCAAAATTTTGCAGCAATAAGTCTTCTTCCCCACCGTCCCATTTTATTATCAATTTTATAGGCTTTTTGATTGAATCTAATATTTTCTGCCTTTCATCTGCATCTATTTGAGAGAGATTGGGTAGCCAAGATGAAGCACCAACATATATAATATTATCTTTCAACTTAGAATTCGGATAATTTAAATCTATTCTCTGTTGAATTGATGTTCCAAAATATAACAATCCTGAAAATATATAAGGTTCAAGGCTTTTATCTAAAAAAGCTATTATTTTAACATTTTTTAATACCTTATCACTTATATTTTCTATCTTTATAGAATAACGTAATGAAGTATATTTATTTGAATCTTGCATATCTTTTACATATTTTGTGATCGTAGAATTATCATTTGATATTTGCAACTTTTTCCCGATCTCAATCGTTGTATTGATTTTAAAATGTTTGCTTTTCGTCGTATAATTTAAATTAGGTGCATCGTTTGTTTGATATAGATAAATCTGAAAATGACTTTTATTATAGCTGTAGTAATCATAATATATAAAAAGGCTCAATACTACTCCCGCTATTAAGGATAAGATTATTATACGCTTATTTTTTATAAGATCACCTCCATCCATATTCTTCAGTTATCCTATCACCCATACGATAATTATACTCAGCTTGTTGTGTAATCCAATTTTCATCATAATAATGTGGTGCAGCATCAATATGAATAGGTGGATAACCATTTGCTTCAGTATAATCTCTCCTATCAGTATAGGTCGAACCATCAGTTCCTGCAAAGGAATAAAGTACATGTCTATACCACTCTCTATTTCCTTCAACAACTAATGTTTTCCATAAGTTAAGAGATAAATGGTATACATTAGCATCCTTATATCTGTATGTGTAGGAATGATATAAGTAAACCGAAGCACCCTTATTTTTGGCTATATGGCTTTCTGTTAATCCATATACCGTCGTTGCTATATCTATAATAATGTTCCCCGCTGTTTTCATAAAATAGCTTCCAATTGTTAAAGTTATATTCCATATTGTACTTGCAGTTCCGTTGGCATTATCATCTGGGACTAAAGTACTACTTGCTATTGGAGGTTCAACTACGATCTTAACAGCCCCGTCTGGATAAACAATATAATTAGGATTAATTTCTCTATATATAACTTTTTCTTTGCTATTTTGATTTTTTTCATCGTTAGCAAAAGCAAAGCTAAAACTTAAAATTGAAAGAAGCACACTACAAGAAGCAGTGAAACCAGTTTTTTTAACATATTTTAAATCCCTTTTTGTAGTCAATATGCTTCTCAGTACCAAAAAGCATATTAACTACGATTTTATCTGCAGAAAATGGCTCCAATTTCTGTTAATGTTATTATAAACCAATTATCTTTTCTTGTAAAGGTTGTAAATGATAAAATGAAAATACACAAAAATTAGAATCTCAAAATGCACAGATGCAGGTCTTGCATCCGAAGCTAATAGAAAGTTTAACAACAAGGATGACCGTGCATTCATTACTACACAATCTATCAAAAAATTAAAAGATCATCTTAAGAAGTGGGCTCTTTCTACAGATGGATGGAAACTTCCTTGCAGCGAAAAAAAGTATGACATTTCTAAACTTGATGAAATGATAGATAAAGATAGTACTGAAGATAAAACAAAAATACGTGAAAAAGTCTTTTACAAAGAACGCTGGATAAATGAAAATGACCTTGATCAAAGACTTATTGTAACTTATTCGATTAAATACAGAGACTATCAGAGAAAAATTCGCAATTCTCAAATACAGCGTGCACAAAGGATCATTGATACAAACCCAACAAAAATCAATAAATGCAACGCTAACGATTGCAAAAAATTTATTAAGAAAACAAGCATTACTCCTGACGGTGAAATAGCAGGTAAAGAAATCTATAATATTGATTCTGTGCTCATTCAAAGGGAAGAAGCTTTTGATGGTTTTTATGGAGTATGTACAAACCTTGAGGATGATGTATCTGAAATTATCAAGATAAATCTAAGAAGATGGGAAATTGAAGAATGTTTCAGGATTATGAAAAGTGAATTTAAAGCAAGACCAGTGTATTTAAGCAATGATGACAGGATTGAAGCGCATTTTACAACCTGTTTCATATCACTAATTATTTATAGGCTGCTGGAGAAGAGACTCAAAGAGGAATTCACCTGTCACGAGATTATTTCCGCGCTAAAAAGTATGGAATTCCTTGAGGTTAAAGGTTAAGGCTATGTACCAACATACACAAGAACTGATTTTACTGACGCTTTACATGATACTTTTGGCTTTCGCACAGATTATCAGATTGTTTCAACAAAAATGATGAAAAAAATTTTTAAAGAGACGAAAAAGTAAAAAAAGTACGCAAATTTTATAACAGAAAAAAATCCCGTAAAAGCTTTTATATCAAGGCTCACAGGATTTTTTATCTGTTCCAAGTGTCAAACTCAGGAATATAACAAATTCCATGTCTACTATATTTTAGTATGGTTTTTATTATATTTCCAGTTAATGTTACAAAGCTTTATAAGAAAATTTGAACAGTTCTTTTTGTCTTAATTTTTTTATAAAAATAACTGCTCTATTAATCTTTTAATTTATATTAAATAATACTATTTTAAACCAAGTTTTGAAGTATAAATTAATAAATATTGCAAAAACCTCTTATATTCTATATAATAGAATCAAGTTATGATAAAAAATCGCAATAAAGTATTTTAAAAATTTTATTGTTATATTCTAAACGAAGGGGAGAAGAAAATGGTGCAACAAATCGAGATGAAGGTTCCTATTGTGGAAATGGATGGGGACGAAATGACAAGAATTATATGGAAATTGATAAAAGAAATACTTTTAGAGCCCTATATAGATCTTAAAACGGAATATTATGACCTTGGAATCAAAAACAGAGATGAAACTAATGACCAGGTCACAGTTGATGCAGCATACGCAATAAAAAAGTATGGAGTTGGGGTAAAATGCGCTACAATCACTCCAAATGCTGAAAGGGTTAAAGAATACAACCTCAAAACAATGTGGAAAAGCCCTAATGGTACAATCAGAGCAATACTTGACGGAACAGTTTTTCGCACACCTATTATTGTAGAAAGTATCAAACCTCTCGTAAAAACATGGAAAAAACCTATTACAATTGCAAGACATGCTTATGGGGATATTTACAAAGACGTAGAATATAGAGCCTCTGAAAAAGGCAAAGCAGAACTTGTGTTTACATCTTCAAAAGAAGAAGTGGCAAGGCAGACAATACATGAATTTGAAGGCCCTGGAGTCATACTCGGTATGCACAATACTGATGAATCAATAAAAAGTTTTGCAAGAGCATGTTTTAACTATGCCTTAGACATAAAGCAGGATTTGTGGTTTGCGACCAAAGACACTATTTCAAAAGTATACGACCACAGATTTAAAGACATATTCCAGGAAATATATGAAAATGAATATAAAGAAAAATTTGAGGAAGCAGGAATTGAATATTTCTACACCCTTATTGACGATGCCGTAGCTCGAATTGTAAGGTCTGAAGGCGGAATGATTTGGGCATGCAAAAATTATGACGGCGATGTAATGTCAGATATGGTAGCAACAGCATTTGGAAGCCTCGCCATGATGACTTCTGTACTGGTATCTCCTGATGGTAAATACGAATTTGAAGCGGCTCATGGAACAGTTACAAGACATTATTATAAATACCTTAAAGGAGAAGAAACTTCTACAAATTCTATTGCTACAATTTTCGCATGGACAGGCGCTTTGAAAAAGAGAGGAGAAATTGACGGAATAGATTCTCTTGTTGATTTTGGAGATAAGCTTGAAAAAGCATCCCTCAAGACAATTGAAAAAGGGATAATGACAAAAGACTTAGCTATGCTATCTGACTTGCCAAATAAAACTGTTGTAAATACAGAAATTTTCCTCATTGAGATTAAAAAAACTTTAGAAGAAATATTATAAAAAGGAGAGACAAGGGACCATTACCTTGCCTCTTGTTCTTTCATTGCCTTTTGATCAATCTCTTTGATAAAATGATCCTTCCCTTTAATATATTCTTCAATATTATAGGAATACTTTTTGGCTAAATCGTCTTTCAAGTCAGAATAGGCTTTTGCCTCATCTGGATGATTTATTAGGTAATCCCTAAATCGAATATGACGTGCAATTTCGGGATTTCCAGTTTGAAAAACATGAACGTGATGTGTACGATTAATCTCATCCCCTTTTATGAAAAATCTACGATTTGGGATTTGGTTTTCCCCTAAAGGAATATAACCTTGTTGAATTAGCTTGTCATTAAATTGGTCTACTTTATCTATTTCTTTAACTTCAATTAAAATATCAATTATCGGTTTAGCTTTTATATTTGGAATAGCTGTACTACCAATATGGTGAATATCAACGATTATATCTTTCAATATTTCCCTTAATATTTCTGATTCATCTTCAAATTTTTTATTCCAATCTATTTGATAATCAATAACTTCTACTTTCCTATTATTTTTCATTTAAGTTTCTTTGCCTCCAAAAATAAACTTGTTAGCATACTGTATAAAATATGGGTTTTACTTGTAATTTCGAACTTTCCTACTTTCATTTTTATATATCAGTTTAGAAGTTTATAATAATCTATATTTATAAATATAGTTATAATGAAAATAAATGCTGTAACCCAATATACATCACTTTTCTTCAAACCACTTGACATTTTCAAACCTATAGCTATTATAACAAACTGCCAAACCATAAAAGGATCAATACTTCTCAAAAACCCATAAATCGTTGTCCCTTTTAATAAGGGAATTAATAAAGCAGGTGACATATCTATAAAAAGTTGTCCTGTAAAAAATGCAGCTATATAACATATAAAAAAATAAATTAATACAGGAGTGTATGCATATCCAGTAATTGAAATCAATTGAGGCATATCAGCTTTACCTTTTAATACCCATTTTATAATAGCATAAAGTGCAAATACAATAAACAACCATGAAATTAAATTATTAATGATTGTTGACGTTATAACAGATTTAGGAGCAAGCTTTATAGCCAGACTAATCTCCTGTGAGCTAAATCCTGTATTTGCTTGTGTTAATTGATTTTTAACTAATTCTCGAATATGCCTTTCATATATTGAATAGTGTAAAATATAAAAAATAATAATACCAAAAACTTTCGCGAAAAAAGGATAAATTAATTTGGGTTTGTAAATTAAATTTTTAATGGTAATAGAAGGTTTGAATAGTATACCATAAATTCTTTCTAAAAAATTAAGCTTTTCTACATGGGATTTTCCCTTGATGTTAAAGAATGACATCAAACAACCTCCTCAAATAATATAATATTATTATTTAATTCTACATAACATTTAAAATTCCTTCAATAAAACATATTTATACTTTTTAAAAGAATATAGACATATTTTTTCGTTTATGATAAAGTGATATAAAAGGGGGTCAAAAAAATGGCAATCTTAAAAAAATATTTACCCTTTATAATTTTAATAATATTTTTGCTTCCGTTTTCCTTTTCTACAGCTGGTTTAATTCAAAGTCCAGTATATGTTCTTTCAATAGATGGTCCTATTGTACCAGTAGTTGCTGATTATGTAGATAGTGGTTTTAAAGCTGCAGAAAAAAACGGTGCAAGTTGTATAGTTATCGAGCTTTCAACACCCGGAGGCCTTTATAACACGACTCAAAAAATTGTAACACAAATTTTAAATTCTCCTATACCTGTTGTAGTATATGTCTCTCCTGCTGGTGCGTGGGCTGGATCTGCTGGTACTTTTATTACTCTTTCAGCAGACATTGCAGCAATGGCACCAGGAAGCAGAATTGGTGCTGCACACCCTGTTTCAATGGAAAATGATTCTGCATTATCAGATATTCAAAAAGAAAAAATAACTCATGATGCCGCTGCCTGGATTAGAAGTATAGCGGAAAATAGAGGAAGAAACCCTAAAAACGCTGAAATGGCTGTAATTGAGAGCAAATCTTTTACTGACAATGAAGCATTAAATGGAAATATTATAAATTTTAAAGCTAATAATTTAAATGACCTTCTTAAAAATATAAACGGCATTACAATTAAAAATTTTGATGGTACTACAAAAATTTTAAATACTGATGGCCCCATAAAATATTATCCGATGTCTTCTATACAGCGATTCTTTTTAGCAATAAGTGTCCCTAATATTGCTTATCTTCTCATGAGTGCAGGTATTTTAGGAATTGTATTAGAATTATATCATCCCGGTGCTATATTCCCAGGTGTAGCTGGCGGCATAGGACTGCTCTTAGGCCTTTATACTTTAGGTACTTTAGATGCCCAATTAAGTGGGATGCTCCTGGTAATACTAGGCCTCATACTTTTAGCTTCAGAAGCTTTTGTAATCAGTCATGGAATTTTAGCTGTGGGAGGTATAATATCTTTTATAATAGGGTCTTTAATGTTATTTAGTGGAAACCAATTTGGTTTAACAATAAATAAAGGTGTTGTCTTTGCAACTGCATTTTTTATGGCATCTTTTGTATCTTTCTTGTTATTAGCTGTTATAAAAGCTCAACAGAAAAAAGTCGTAACTGGTATCGAAGGACTTATAGGAGAAACAGCACTAGCAGTAACTGATATAAACCAAGAAGGAATAGTTTTAGTGGAAGGAGAAAGATGGCAGGCAATATCTGATGAATATATTCAAAAAGGAGAAAGTGTTCTAATTTTATCTATAAAAGGTTTAACTCTTAAAGTAAAAAAAATTACTCAGAAAGGCAGTGAATAAAATGATTGAAAGTCTAGCATTTCTTTTTACACTTTTAATAATACTTATAAGTTTAATTTCAGCATCTATAAGAATAGTGCAGGAATATGAAAGAGGCGTAATTTTCCGCCTCGGGCGTTATGTTGGAGTTAGAGGCCCTGGGATATTCTTCTTAATTCCAATAGTTGAAAGAATGCAAAAGGTCGATTTAAGGGTAGTCACAATGGAGGTCCCTACTCAAGAAGCTATTTCAAAGGATAATGTAACTATAAAAGTAAATGCGGTAGTATATTTTAGAGTAATTGAACCTGCAAATGCAGTAATTAAAGTACTTGACCATATAAGGGCAACTTCTCAATTAGCTCAGACAACTTTAAGAAGTGTGCTTGGACAATCTGATTTGGATGAACTTTTATCTCATAGAGAGGAAATAAATAAAAGACTTCGTGAAATCATAGATGAAGGAACAGAACCATGGGGTGTAAAAGTAAATCTTGTTGAAATAAGAGATGTTGAACTGCCACAAAGTATGCAAAGAGCTATGGCGGCTCAAGCAGAAGCTGAAAGAGAAAGGCGTGCAAAAATTATAAATGCTGATGCAGAATATCAAGCAGCAGCAAAACTTGCAGAAGCAGCTACAATAATATCTGAACAGCCTATCTCTTTACAGTTAAGATATTTGCAGACTTTACGTGAAATAGCTAATGACAGGTCGAATATAGTTGTTTTCCCTTTAGAAATATTACAACAGTTTATGCCACAAATTCAAAAAAAAGAATAAAAATAAATTAAGCCGCTGGGTATAGTTTTTTATCTTATACTCAGCGCTTTTAATATTACTTTATAGCTTTTTTCAATTCTTCAATATTTTTTGGAATTTCATCTTTATAAAGAATATTTTTTTCTTTTAATATCTCATAAATTTCTAAAAGTAAAGGCTTTTTTAGCCCTTCTACTTTGATATCTTTTATAAAAATTTCATCAGGTATGCCTTCTTTAATTATCTTTCCTTCCTTCATAACATAAATATAATCTGCCCATTGAAAAGCAAAGTCTACATCATGTGTAGAAACTATAATAGTTTTCCCTTCTTCTTTTAAACTGTCAAGCAATTTAATAAGTTCATCAGTGTGCTCGATATCAAGATAAGCTGTTGGCTCATCTAATATTATAACTTCTGGCTCCATAACCAAAATGTCTGCAATTGAAACTATTTTCTTTTGGCCATAGCTTAAAAAATGTGTTGGTTTATCCTTTAAATAAGATATATTAAGCTTTTCCATTATATTATCTACTTTTTCTCTCACAATTTCTTCCTTATAACCAAGGTTAATAGGTCCAAAGGAAATTTCCTGATACACAGTCGCAGAAAAAAGCTGTACATCAGGATTTTGAAAAACAATACCTATGTTTTTTCTAAGTTTTACAATTTCTTTTCTGCTGTAGGAAATTTCTTTACTATTATATAAAATTTTACCTGATTTAGGCTTTAAGATTCCATTAAAATGAAGAAATAAGGTAGTCTTTCCTGCTCCATTAGGACCCAATACAGCAATATTTTTACCTTTTTCAATTCTAATATTAGCATTGTTTAATGCTTTTGTACTATCAACATAATCAAAATACACATTTACTGCCTCTAATATAATTCCCATTATTGTAGCCACCTTCTTGTAAATATTGTTATTGTTATTAACATCAGATCAATAATAATAAAGAAAAAAATATTTGAAAAAGAGAATTTTTGTTCATTACTTAATACATTTATATCCCCTGTATAAAGTCGAGATTCTAAAGCTATATACAAATCTTGAGAATACCTATATGACTTAGTAAAAAGAGAATATACCAGTAACCCTGATGACCTGAAGGCATTTTTTATATTTTTATAACCTAATCTTGCATCTTGTGAAATATAGATTTCTTCTACTTCTTTTAATAAAACAAAAATAAATCTATATACAAGCTGAAAAAGTTCTATAAAAATAGCAGGGATTCTTATTTTTGATAAAATATTGATAATATCTACAATTGGTGTTGTAAAAATAAGAAAATAAAGACACGATACAACAGCCAATGCCCTGAAAAAAAGTTTTAAAGCCATTGCTGTCCCACTATAAGAAACTCCCATTTTCATGCCAAAAATCTCAACAGCAAATACATAATTAATATTATTATTTAAAGGAGTTATCATTATAGTAATCAAACCTAAAATCAAAAAAGAAAAAGGCAAAAACAAAAATTTGACATACGTTTTTGTTGGAATACCTGCTTTAAAAACTATTATAAAAAACATAAAAAGTATAACAGCAAAATTCCCATATACATTAAAAAAGAAGCACATTAACATTGTAATTAGAGAAAAAATAATTTTTATAACAGGATGCACAAAATGCATCCTGTTAGTGTAAGCGTAACTATCTATTAACATTTTTCTTCCCCTTTACAAAACCTATATAGTATCCTATAAAACCAGCTCCCAATGCAGCCTGTAGTGCAAACAAAAGACTTTCTATTTCCCCGCTTGGCGGCTCCCAGATAGGATGAAACCATGGCTTATAATTTTTATCAACTTGTGAAATAGCCTCTGTAGCTTTGTCATCGGCTCCTGCAAATTCTGCATTTCTAACTGCAATTAGAGGGAAAACCATTAATACAACAACTATAATTCCCAATATTACGTTTTTTAATAAAAAACCTCTGTTTTTCATAATGATTTACCTTCTCTCTCTAATACTTTCAGCTCTATAAGTTCATCTTTACTATAGACTGTCAGCATATTAATAACAATTACTGTCAAAATACCTTCACTTATCGCTAAAGGTATCTGTGTCACTGCAAATATCCCCATAAACTTTAAAAATGAAGCTGTAAATCCACCTACCTCTGCAGGAAATGCCAGTGCAAGTTGAAATGATGTCGTCACATAAGTCAGTA
>JBNAVY010000047.1:0-13242 GCA_049700195.1 Thermoanaerobacteraceae bacterium | reverse complement strand
GCTGAAATGCCATAATAAGCTTTCATTTGTGTTCCCAAAAGCGATAAAAATTTCCTCATTTTTCTGTCAACTCCAAGAATATTTTTTCTAAAGATTCCCATTCATGTTGGCTCTTTATTTCTTCCATAGTACCATAAGCTATTATTTTGCCTTTGTTTATTATTGCTATTTTATCACAGAGCTTTTCGGCAACTTCCAATACATGAGTTGAGAAAAATACAGTAAAACCTGCTTTTGTATGCTTTGACATCAACTCTTTGAGTAAAAATGCTGATTTCGGGTCTAATCCTACCATTGGTTCATCCAAAATCCAAACAGAAGGATTGTGAATAAGTGCGGATGTAAGGAGAATTTTTTGCTTCATTCCGTGGGAATATGTCTGTATTAGGTCTCCAATAGCATTCTTTAGCTCAAAAGCTTCAACAAAATATTCAACCCTTTCTTTCCTTTCTTTTTCAGATACCCCGTATACGTCTGCAATAAAATTGAGATATTCTATGCCTGTCAGTTTGTCATAAATATCAGGGCTGTCTGGAACATATCCTATTCGCTTTTTGACCTCTATAGGATTTTTGTCGATATCAATTCCGTCTACTTTAATTTCTCCTGTATCATGGGACAAAAGGCCTACTATCATTTTTAACGTGGTAGTTTTGCCAGCTCCATTAGGACCTAAAAAACCAAATATTTCACCAGGATTTACAACGAAGTCAATGTTGTCAACAGCCTTTATTTTGCCTTTGTTATATGATTTTGAAACACCTTTTAATTCTATCAAGTTTTACACCTCCATTTCTTACTTTTCTATTATAACATAAAATTGTTCAAAATTTGCCAATAAATATAGTATTAAATAAAACATTGTAATCATATTATTATTTTGAATTATATTGGCAGGGAGGAAAGCAATTGGACACCCAAAAATATCTTAAACCAACTTTATTGTTATTGGCACTCATTTTGTTAAGTTACTTTTCCATTTCTTTTTTCAATAAAACCATAACAACAGTTGCAGACAACAAAGAAGAAATAAAAACTGTATTAGATGAGTTTTTTAAAAACAGAGGGAGTGTACTTTTAAGTGGAAACTTAAAAGAAGTAGAAAAATTTTATGACAAATCTTCCACTTATGGCAAATGGGCATTAGATCACGAAAAAAGACGTATTGAATATGTAAATGGCTGGTCAGAAAAAAGAAATTTGAAATTTACAGAAGCAGAATCTTTTTACAGAATTAAAAGTGTTAAAGCTGGTGAAAATTCCGTATGGGTTTACCTTGTGGAAACTATGAAAATGGGATATGCTTACAACATAAAAAGTGATGTAATAAATTACATGGGATTAGGTATACGACATTCTGTACAGCTTGTAAAAATCGATGGAAAATGGCTTATAAGAAGAGATTGGTATTACGATCCTTTAGATGAAGACTCTGCATACATTGATGCATCCCCTGCTGACGGAATTTCACCTCAATTAACTCTAGCAAATTTTAAAAATGAACCTTCAAATAATAAAAGTAATAAAGGTAATTATAATAGAGAAGGTGCTGTAGCTTATGCAGATAAATATGCAGGTGCTGCTTGGGGAAGCGGCAATAATTATGAATATAATCCTAAATACAAAGATTACAATGGAGTAGGTGGTGATTGTACAAATTATGTATCTCAGATTTTACATGAAGGTGGAGGTTTACCAAAAGACTATGTATGGAACTTTAACGGTAAAGACTCATCAACTGCATGGGCACAAGCGCCAGCATTATTTAACTACCTTATATACAATGGTAAAGCAAAGTTAGTAGCAAAAGGTAATTATCTGGAAATAATAAAACCTACAGATCAGCATCCAAAAGGTGCTATTGCAGATATAAAAATAGCTGATTTAATTTGCTATGAAGAAAAAGGTGAAATAGTTCACTTCGGAATAATAACCGGTTTTGATTCTATAGGGATACCTGTTGTAAATACACATACAGCCGATCGATATCATGTCCCCTTTGATTTGGGTTGGGACAAAAGGGTAATATATAGACTCGTTCACATAAAAGATTAAAGATAGAGAGCTACTCTATCTTTAATTTTCTCTATCTGCTTTTTGAAATTTTAAAATATTTTCATCTGATATATCTTTGTCATGATGATGTTTTATTATATATATTGTAACTTCATTCATACCTAATTTTTTGCAGATTTTAGAGCTTAACTCTGGATGATTATAATATACATTCAAAAATTTAATATTATTTCCGAAAAATGTAGATAAAAATCCAATTCTCTTTAATAAAACAGCAATTGCTTTTTTTTCTGGCGTGATCTTGGCTTCAATCTTGCCAATATCATGAAAAAGACCAGCTTTTAAAATATCCACATCTTTTATGCCATAATTATTTATTAAATAATAACACACATCTAGACTATGCCTTTTTTCAAATAAAGGAAGTTTATTAAAATACGCCAACTCATCAGCATTTAAAATTTCTTTTAAAAATTTAATATCATTATCATTTATTCTAGCTCTTTTAGCTTTTAAATACTGTTTTATTCTAGTCACATAATCACCTTATAATCTTATAAAAGATCTATCCCTTCTTTTTCAAGAGAATTTATCAAATCCTTGCTTTGTATAATATTGTAACATTTATTTATGTCAATATAAAGTTCCCTGTCTTCATGAAGAGGAGAAATATTTTTCCTTACAAAATCATAAACCAACTGTGTACCTTTGCCTTTTTGACCATCATTTCTATATTCCATGGCTTGGCATGCAGCTAAAAGTTCTATTGAAATAACACGCATAGAATTTTCTATTATATTTCTTGCTTTCCTTGCAGCAATAGTTCCCATACTTACATGATCTTCTTGATTTGCTGAAGATGGTATAGAATCAACAGATGCAGGATGAGCCAAAACTTTATTTTCCGAAACTAAAGATGCTGCTGTATATTGAGAAATCATAAAACCTGAATTCAAACCGCCTTTTTCGGTTAAAAACGGTGGAAAATCATTTAATTGATAATTAACAAGTCTTTCTATTCTTCTTTCTGAAATATCGGCAATTTCTGCTATTGCAATGCCTAAAAAATCCATAGACAAAGCAACAGGTTCTCCATGAAAATTACCTCCGGAAATTACATCCTTGTCATCTGGAAAAATTAAAGGATTGTCTGTAGCCGAATTTATCTCTATGCTAATTACATTTTGTGCATATTCTATGGCATCTCTTATTGCTCCATGAACCTGTGGAATGCACCTTAGAGTATAAGCATCCTGAACTCTTATTTCACCCTGCCTCGTTATTAATGTACTTCCTTCACACATTTTTTTTATATTCTTAGCAGTGATCATCTGACCTTTATGCGGCCTTACCATTTGTATTCTTTCATCAAATGCATCAATAATACCTTTTAATGCTTCTAAAGTAACAGATGAAACCATATCAGCAGATTTAATAAGATTTTTCGCATCAAATACGTTAAGACAGCCTAAGGCTGACATAACTTGTGTACCATTAATTAAAGCTAGTCCCTCTTTTGCACTTAATATAACAGGATCAATACCGGCTTTTTCTAATGCTTCTTTGCCACTCATTATATTTCCGTTATAGATGGCTTCTCCTTTACCTATCATAACAAGTACCATATGTGCCAAAGGAGCAAGATCTCCACTTGCACCCAAGGACCCTTTTTCTGGTATAATAGGAATAACATCTTTATTTAACATTTCAATAAGAACTTCTAAGGTCTTTAATCTAATTCCTGAAAACCCTTTTGCAAGAGCATTTGCCCTCAAAAGCATAATTGCTCTTACAACTTCTTTATCAAGAGGTTCACCAACACCACAGGCATGACTCATAATAAGATTTTTTTGCAAAGTCTCTGTATCTTCTTTTGAAATTACAACATCGCTAAACTTCCCAAACCCTGTAGTAATTCCATAAACCACTTCACCTTCTTTTACATATTTTTCAACAATTTCTCTTGAATATAAAACTCTATCTTTAGCAATATCGCTTAGTAAAACCTTATAACCAAATCTCGCTACATTTACTACATCTTCAATTGTAAGACTATTCCCATCCAAAACAACTTTATTCAATTGTAAACCCTCCTTTTACGTTAATTCTTTAATTTGATAAAATAAAAAAAACGAGAGGTTTATTCTCGTTCAAGCAAATTTTAACTTGTAAATTATCCCTGTCATTTTTAAAACCTCTCAACATAAAAATTTCTTATTTATAAATTATTATATTCAACAAAATTTTCGAAAATCCTTCTTATATCAAAAACTTTTATGATTGATCCAAACTTGCCAATACACTATCAAAAACATCTATCTTGCAAATTTTTTTATTAGGATCCCAATGTGAGCATATCTCACAACTTCGTGAAGTATTATTTGAATCTGACATTGAAAATTTATTTTCATAAAGGGACTCATCTAATTGAAAGTCTTCACAGCTTTGCCCTACAGCCTGCAACTGTTCAATACTGACCATAAAATCACCACCTATAATCTTTTTAAATTGTTTTCAACTTCAGCCGGAGTCATACCTGTTGCATCAATAACAGGAGCTTTTGTTGACGTATCCTCAATGCCAAGCATATCTTTATTAATTCCGGAAATAACAACAGCATCATATTGATCCAGGTTTTTACTGTTTAATAATTCTTTATCTTCAATTTCTAAAACGTCATAACCTTTTATCTTTAAGTATTTTTTTACATTAAATAACTGATTTTGAACTGCAATCCTTTTACCCATTAAAACACCTCCTGATTGCTTATACAAAATTAGTATTTGCCCGTAAAAGGTATTTTATCCTTAATAATAAAAACTCTCACATAAAAATGTGAAAGTTTTTTTATATATAAATTATAACAAAAGATAAAAATATAAGAAATAAGCCTGCAATAACAAATTTTCCACCCAATTTAAACATATATTCAATTTCTTCTCTTTTTTTATCAAGTTCATCTTTTATAAAATATTGCAAATAAAATTTTCTATCAGTAAACCAATGAGAGATAAAGAGTACTCCTCCGAGAAGTCCTACAAATACGCCACTTAAAAATAAATAATTGCTGTAGTAAACATAAGATGAAGATATTCCATTTATAATTATATTAATTATTAAAGCTATAGCTCCAATTATTACTCCTAGAAAAAGACCCTGCATGATTTCACCTCTTTAAATATACTAATATTATTATATCACAAATAAATTTTATTTTTGGATAAATTGCCTTATGATTTTATCTGCATATTCTGCTCTTATTTCCCAAGAATTTTCCTTTGCTATCTTTATATATCTTTCTTTTTCCAAATTGCTTTTATTATATATTGCTTTTCTTAAATTATCGTTAAATTCCCTGTAACTTTTTGCGATTTTTATTACCTTTAGTTTTTTTAACTCGGGCAAATTTGTTGAAACAACATCTTTACCAGCACTTAAATACTCATAAGCTTTTATTGGATCACATGCAGCAGTCATGCTGGTTATTTTAAATGGAATTATACATACATTAAAATATTGAAGATATTCAGGCAGTTTTGAGTAGTCTTTTCTTCCTAAATAGAAAATATTATCTTTATTTGGTAAATTATTTATGTGATTATAAAATGGCCCTATAAAAACAAAATTAAAGTCCTTATTATTATTCGCTAAAAAGTCCACCAAATCCCAATCTATCCATGTCGCTAATGCACCAAAATACCCCACAATTGGCTTTTTGTTATAAGGCAAATCAAAAGGCAGATCACTAAAAACATTAAATGCTTTGTTAAAATGTTCAAAATCCGCCCCATTTGGCAACATAAATACATTTTTATTTTTCTTTTTATTCAAATTAAATAATTTATCTGAAGTAGCAAAAATCACATTTGCACTTTGTTGTAATTTATTATAATTAATCTCCCAGCTTATAAATTCTTCTGTAGGATAATCAATAGCATCAAAAACTAAAAACTTATTTTTAAAAAAATTCACTTGTTCAAGACCTGGTGGATATGAAACCCATAATATTGGAATACCTTCAATTTTAATTTTATTAAATCCAAGTCCATTAACAATATAAAAATTTTTTTCTATTTTGGATATCATTTTTCTAGCATCTTTTTTAATCGAGTTATTAAAAAAATAAACCTTATATCCTAATCTTGCTAATTTTCTTAAAAGTTGCTGTGGCCTTTGGTAAACCCAAAAATAATCAATTGTTGGCGGATATATTATCGTATTCAAATCTACACCTCCTCTTAATGCATTGTATTATCTTTTTGTTATGTTGTTACATAAAAAGAAACATTGAAAATCTTAGGAAATCTTATCTGAATATTTTTAAAATTACTTCTTTGTATTAAAAAGAAGGATTTTCATGTAGTAGTATAGAATAAGAATAGTTGTCCATTTCATAAAGGAGGGATAGGGGGAACAATGAAAAAAAAGAAAAAAAACAAATATATAAATATCATGATCATACCAGATTCAAATCATGAAGTTAAAAACTTAAAAATTTCAATACCTTTTTTAAAAATTACAATGATTTCGATATTAACAATCCTTTTATCTTTAGGAACACTTAGTATTTATTCTCTGGGTCAAAATACATATCTGTATGAATCATTAAAACAAAAAGATGCAAAAATAGCAGATTTAACAAAAATAAATTCGCAACAAGAAAATAAAATTGCAGTACTTGATAAAAATGCTCAATTAATTAGTGAAAAAATAAAAAATTTAAATGAATTAGAAGACAAGGTAATGAGAATGGTAGGATTATCTTCTACTAAAACAAGCCGTGGCAACATAACAAGAGATTCAAGAAACACTTCATCAATATCTTATGATGAAAATACTACCACGCAATTAGCATCGGAAATTGACCAAAAATCCAAGGATTTAGAGAATCTTATGGCAAAAGTATCTGACAGATTAAATTATCTCAATTCAATTCCCAGTATTTATCCTGTATATGGTACAATTACATCTCCATTTGGTATGAGAAAATCTCCTTATGGTTATGGCAGTGAATTTCATCCTGGAATTGATATTGCTGTTCCTGTTGGAACTCCTGTAAAAGCAGCAGGTAGTGGAACAGTTACATATGCAGGATGGCTTTCTGGATACGGAAAAGCAATTATGATAGACCATGGCTATGGCATCACTTCTGTTTATGGTCATAACTCTGAAATACTCGTAAAAGTCGGACAAACTGTAAAAAGAGGAGATATTATAGCAAAATCAGGTAATACAGGGCGAAGTACTGGACCACACGTACATTTCGAAGTGCGATTAAATGGTAACCCTATTGATCCTATGAAATATCTTGCAAAGGAGAATTAAAATGTTTCAAAAAAAAGAACAAGTTACAATTGATATTAATGCTGAAAAAATTGATACTATAATTGGAAAAAATTCTTCTTTTGAAGGAAATATAATGTCTCAAGGAACTGTTAGAATTGATGGAAAATTTAATGGAAAAATAGATGTAAAAGGTAACATAATTATTGGAGACTCAGCAAAACTTGAAGCAGAAATTACGGCAGAAAATGTTATAGTATCAGGAGAAATAAAAGGAAATATAAATGCTAAAAATCAGATAGAAATTACATCTACAGGTAAACTTTATGGAGACATTGAAGTTAAAAAACTAATCGTAGATGATGGCGCGGTTTTTGATGGAAAATGTAAAATGATAAAAACTGATATTCCTGAATTGACTACTAATAAAGAAAAACCAAAAAAAGAAAGCTAAAAGGCCAATATGGCCTTTTAGCTTTGGTACATATTTCTTGTATTGTTTATATCCTGCGGATTAGCCTGATTTACAGGATACCAACCTTTTTGAGACATTGTGTTAAACACTTCATAGTGTATATCATGAACTTCATTTAATATATTCTTTAAATTTTGATATACATTTTGATCTGCACTTTCTATGCAAGCAGAATTATACGATTGTGCAAGTAAAATCTCTCCTCTTAAACAATCAGCTAAAATGTCTTTTTCTGTCATACTTTGTTCTGTTCCTTTTGCCATCTGCTGCATATTTGCATTTTGCCCTAATCTATTTAAATTTGCTGATGTCATATTCTCTACTTCATAATCTATGCTACCTGTCTGTGAAGATCTATTTCCTGTTCTTTGCATATTATCCCTCCTATTTTAATAAATTCAACAAGCTATTATAATGATTTTGGTGAACTTGCATGTTTTTTTGCATTAAATTTTTAATTTGAGGATCATTTACTTGATTTATCGCTAATTGATATTTTTTTGTTATTAACTGTTCTGACGCTAAAGCATCAGATATATATCCAAGTTCTTTTTGAGAAATCATATTAAAACCTCCTTCTAACATTATCATAAATATTTTTCTCTTAAAAACAGATTTATATACTAAATAATTGGGATAAAGGTTTTAGAATTTTCGTTAAAAAATTCATTCAATGTTTCATGTAAAATTTTAATTCCTAAATTTATGTCATCAATATCACTCGATGCAAAGCTTAATCTAATATGGCTATCATCTTTCTTGTTTGGATAAAATATATCTCCAGGAACAATTAAAACATTTTTCTCAAAACATTTTTTATATAAAGCTTTTGCTGAAATTCTATTCTCTAAATTTAACCAAAAATTAAATCCTCCTCCTGGTACTAAAAATTCAGCAAAATTTTTAATTTTATTTAGATTATAATACATAATTTCAAATCTTTTATTCATAATTTCTTTAATATAATTAACATGGTTTAACCAGATTCCTTCGCGAAGATATAATTCAAATGCTCTTTGCATAAGGCCTGATGTTGATAAATCAGATACATATTTTGCCTTTAAAAATAAATTCATAAATTTTTCGGGTGCAATTATAAATCCAAGCCTTAAACCAGGCATATATATTTTAGAAAAACTTTTAATATATATCACCCTTTCATATACATCGAATGCTTTAAGAGGTAATATGTTGCTCCCACTGAAACTTAATTCATTAGCAAAATCATCTTCAACAATATATGTATCATATTTATCCGCTATTTTTAAAAGCTTTTTTTTGTTTTCATCACTATATGTTATTCCTGTAGGATTATGAAAATTTGGCATACTATATATAAATTTTGGTTTAAACTTTTTCAACTTATATTCTAATTGGTCCAAATCTACACCATGTTCTAAAATCGGTACGTCAAGTATCTCAGCGCCGCGAGATTTAAATGAAGCCAATGCCCATGAATAAGTTGGAGATTCAACAATTACTGCATCTTCATAATTTATAAGTGCTTTTGATATAACATCTATACCTTGCTGACCACTGGAAATAATCTGTATATTTTCGCTATCTGTAAATATATCATCTTTCTTTACAAAATCTCGCACAGCATCCCTTAATGGTTTATATCCTTTTGTATCCTGGTAACTAAAAGCATATCCACCATCTCTTTTTAAAACCTTGTTTATTAACTTAGTAAAATCATCCACAGGGAAAAGTTCAGGATTTGGCGATGAAGAAGCAAAATTTATTATACCCTCTTTCATTATTATTTGTCCTTGCTCTAATGATTTTAAATCTTCATCATATTCTTCTTCTCTTTTAATATCTTCACAAACATATGTACCACTTCCAACCTTTGTATATACGTATCCATTTTGTTCAAGAAGTTTATATGCATTTATAACAGTAATATTGTTTACATCAAGTTCTTTTGCAAGGCTTCTAATTGTAGGAAGTTTATATCCACTTATAAGACTTCCGTTTTCTATAAACCTTTTTATTTGTTCATAAATTTGCATATAAAGGGGATTATTTTTGTTCTTATCAACAATTATTTTATTCATAAATACACCTCATATTTTTAAAATATTGTATCGATACAATTATTATATCACAAAACAAAGATAAATTATAAAAATTGTATTATAATCATCAATAAGAGTAAAAATAAATATAAAGTGAGGGTGATTTTATGTTATTGCTTTTAAAAGGCGGAGAAATATATTCTCCAAAACCATTAGGTAAAAAAGACGTATTAGTATGCAACGGAAAAATAATAAAAATATCAGATAAAATAGATCCACCTTCAGACTTTACTGATATAAATGTATTAAACTTAAATGGTCTTATAGTTTTACCAGGTTTTATAGACCAGCATGTTCATATTTCTGGTGGTGGAGGTGAAGGAGGACCTGCAACAAGAACTCCTGAAATATCTTTATCTGAAATAACAAGTGCCGGTATAACAACTGTAGTTGGACTTTTAGGAGCTGATGGAATTACTCGCAGCATGGCCTCTTTACTTGCTAAAGCAAGAGCCTTAGAAGAAGAAGGTATTACTACATACATTTATACAGGTGCATACGAAATACCTACTAGAACTCTTACGGGAAGTATTAGATCTGACCTTGTTTTAATCGATAAAATAATAGGTACAGGAGAGATTGCTATTTCAGACCACAGATCAGCACAACCAACTTTTGATGACTTGACAAAACTTGCTGCTGAAGCAAGAGTAGGTGGATTATTAGGAAATAAACCAGGAATTGTTCATCTTCATGTTGGCGATGGTATAAGAGGACTAAGTCCAATAATAGATATAGTTAAAAAAACCGAAATACCTATATCACAATTTGTTCCTACTCATATAAATAGAATTGGTCATTTATTTGAACAAGGATTACAATTTTTAGAAATGGGTGGAGTTATTGATTTAACATCAGACATAAAACCAGACCAACATGAAAAAACAGCCCTTTCACCTGCAATGGCTGTAAAAAAAGTTATAGAAAACAAACTACCTATTGACAAAGTCACAATGAGTTCTGACAGCAATGGAAGCATACCTGTTTTTGACGAAAATAAGCATTTAGTAAAAGTTTTAGTTGGAAGTACAAAAACTCTTTATAGAGATCTTAAAGAAATAATTACCTTGGGAATACTTCCTATTGAAGAAAGTATAAAAATAATAACAGAAAATGTAGCAAAAGTTTTAAATTTATATCCTAACAAAGGATGCATACAAGAAAAATCAGATGGAGACTTTGTTATACTAGATTCAAATTTAAATATTCATTCTGTAATAGCAAAAGGTAATTTATTAATGAGTGAATACAAAATAGTAAAAAAAGGAATGTTTGAAAAATAAAGGGTAAACCCCTTTATTTTTTATATTTATCTATAATCATCTCAGCAATTATATCCATAGGTAATGTCATATCCATGCTCATTTTTCTCATTACTTTGTAAGCATCATCTTCACTAAGTCCTTTATCTTTCATTATAAGTCCTTTAGCCTTTTCAATTTTTTTCCTTGATTCTATTTGCTTTTTTAATTTTTCTACTTGTTCTTTTAATTTTTTTATTTTTTTAAAATTTTCAACAGTTATTTCAATTGTATTTAAAAGTACTGATTTGTCAACAGGTTTAATTATATATGAAAAAACTGTATACTTTTTTATTTCTTCATAAAAATCTCTTTGTAAAGTTGAGGTCATTAAAATTACAGGAAATTCTTCTGTCTCATCTAAAATTCTACCTACTTCATATCCATTTAAATTAAGTAAATTAATATCTACAATTACTAAATCAGGTTTCAAAGAACGGGAAAGTCTTAAGGCAGTTCCCCCGTCCTTTGCTTCATAAACCATATTCCCATTAGATATGAGGATATTTTTTATTCCATTTCGTTGTATATCACTGCTGTCAGCCAATACAATCCTCAACCCACTCATGTAAACACCCCTATAATTTTTTAAAACTTTGCAAGGTATTCATCAATTTCCCATTTAGTAACAAACATTCTATATTCATTCCATTCAGCCCACTTCGCTTCTAAAAACTTTTCGTAAACATGATCTCCTAAAGCATTCTTTATTACATCATCTTTTTCAAAATCTCTTAAAGCATCATCTAGAGAACCTGGCAATCTTTCTATGCCAGCCTGTTCCAAATCTTTTTCGCACATATTATAAATATTTCCGTTAACAGGATCTGGTGGTGTAATATTTTTTTTAATACCATCTAATCCTGCAGCAAGAGCAACCGAAAGAGCAAAGTAAGGATTACTTGAAGGATCAGGACTTCTAAGTTCTATTCTCGTAGATGAACCTCTTTTAGCAGGTATTCTTATAAGCGGGCTCCTATTCCTTGATGACCAGGCAATATAAACAGGTGCTTCATATCCTGATACAAGTCTTTTATATGAATTTACTGTTGGGTTAGTCACAGCAGTAATCCCTTTAGCATGTTTCAAAATCCCACCAATGTAATTATAACATATATTACTTAATTTTAATGGATCATTTTCATCATAAAATGCATTTACTCCATTTATATTCAATGACTGATTCATATGCATACCAGAACCTGCTATACCATATACAGGTTTAGGCATAAATGTAGCATGAAGTCCATGTTTTTGTGCTATTATTCTTACCACCATTTTAAATGTCATAACATTATCTGCTGTAGTTAAAGCATCATCGTATTTAAAATCTATTTCATGCTGTCCAGGACCGACTTCATGATGAGATGCTTCTATTTCAAAACCCATTTGCTTTAAAGTAGCAACCATCTCTTTTCGTGCACTTTCACCCAAATCAACAGGTGCCAAATCAAAATAACTGGCATTATCTTGTGTAACTGTTGTTAGTCCTCCTTTTTCATCTGTTAAAAACAAGTAAAATTCGCATTCTGGTCCTACATTAAGTTCATATCCCATTTTTTTAGCTTCCTCAAGATTTTTCTTTAATACATATCTGGGGTCGCCTTCAAAAGGGGTTCCATCATAATTATAAACATCACATATTAGTCTTGCTTCTGCACCAGACCCTGTTCTCCATGGATATATAACAAAAGTGTCAGTATCTGGATAAAGATACATATCAGACTCTTCGATACGTACAAAACCCTCTATTGAAGATCCATCAAACATTATTTCATTATTCAAAGCTTTGTTTAATTCTTCAATAGGTATTGAAACATTTTTCATCACTCCAAAAATGTCACTGAACTGGAGATGAATATACTCTACTCCTTGATCTTTTGCCATTTTTAGTACATCCTCTTTACTGTACTTTTTGCCCATAATTAAAATATACCTCCTTAAAAGAATAAAGACGCCTGCGAAAAGTTTTACTAAACTTATTCGAAGACGCCATTGCCTTTAATAAAATTATTTTATTTAAATTTAATTATATCACTTTTTTTTACTTTTACAATACAATTTTTAAAAATTTTCATTGTATTTT
>JBNAVY010000046.1:0-13255 GCA_049700195.1 Thermoanaerobacteraceae bacterium | reverse complement strand
CTATATCTACTATAATTATATATTCTTCAAATTAACAAAAAATCCTTCAAAAAAAATATATAATAAATAAAAAATTTATAGAAGATAAAAGAAGATGCATCTTCTTTTATCTTCTATAAATTATAGCACCTAAATTACTTAATTTTTCTTCTATTTTTACGTATCCCCTATCAATATGATAAATATCATTTATTTCAGTCTTACCTTCAGCTATAAGTCCAGCTAAAATAAGTGCAGCACCTGCCCTTAAATCCGTTGCTCTTATTTGCGCACCAGATAAGGAATTAACACCGGTTACAACAGCACTCCTACCTTCAATTTTAATATCTGCACCCATCCTTTTTAATTCATCAACATGCATAAACCTATTTTCAAAAACCGTTTCTATAATTACACTAGTACCTTTAGCAATAGTCATCATTGCCATCATCTGAGATTGCATATCTGTTGGAAATCCAGGATAAGGAAGAGTCTTTATGTCAACAGCTTTAATGTTTTTAAAGCCCTTAACTCTTATACCTTTTGTCTCTTCAATAACTCTTACACCACATTCTGTTAATTTTGCAATAATTGACCTAACATGATCTGCTATAACATTTTCTATTAAAACATTTCCGCCCGTAATTGCAGCAGCTATCATAAATGTCCCTGCTTCTATTCTATCAGGTATTACTGTATGTTCAGTCCCTCTTAATCGTTTTACACCTTCAACTCTTATAATATCTGTGCCAGCTCCTTTAATATTTGCACCCATCTTGTTTAAAAAATTCGCAAGATCTACAATTTCAGGTTCTTCAGCTGCGTTTTCTATTGTTGTAATGCCCTCTGCAAAAACTGCTGCCATCATAATGTTCTCTGTAGCACCTACACTGGGAAAATCAAGGTATATCTTTTTCCCAACAAGTTTTTTAGCAGAAGCCTCAACATAGCCATGACCTATAGTTATATCTGCACCCAAAGCTTGAAATCCCTTTAAATGAAGATCTATTGGCCTTGTACCAATAGCACAACCTCCTGGCATTGATATCTTAGCATGACCTAATTTTGCTAAAATAGGTCCCATTACCAAAAAGGAAGCCCGCATTTTCTTAACAAGTTCATATGGTGCTTCAATATCTTTAATATCAACTTTTATAGTAATTTTATCTCCTTCCCTCTTACATACTGCTCCAAAATTGCTAATTAACTCTATCATTACATTTACATCTTCAAGAGCAGGAATATCTTCAAGAATCACCTCATCTGATGACATTAAAGATGCTGCAATAATAGGAAGAACAGAATTTTTTGCTCCACTCACTTTAACTTTCCCTTTGAGGGGTGGACTTTTCTCAACTATAATCTTCGTTTGTACCACCTTCTATCTATATTAATATTCCATAGAAATTATGGGAGTAGCAACCCATATATATGTTTTATTATCAAAAGAACTATATCTGATGGCTATGTTTAAATTTATTTTTTCACTTCCAAACTCAATATATTCTTTTATTTTGTTTGAAAAAGCTGACACACTTAGTATATTATCCTCTTTTATACTTTCTATTTCCTTTGCATTAAGATTATCCATTATTAATTTAACTATACTACTCTTTCTTTCATTATTCAATATTCCATCAAAAGTGCCAACAAAACATATTGAGTTTTTTGGTTTTAATTTAAAATCTTTAAATACATTATCAATTAAATTTTTTTCTTCTGAAATATTATAATAGCTATCTAACAAATATTCATCAATCAGCATATATGTTTCACTTTTATTTGTATTTTTAAGGCTTTGTACAGCAATACTAATCTGCTTTTTGTTTTTGTCAGTATATTCTACATCAATCTGTCGAAAATTATCTTCTTCAATTTTTGATATTTTTATATTTTTTTCATTAATATTCAGGCTATCTATTACTGATTTAGCATATTTGTTAAGATCTTCAAGTGAATCAAAATTATCATTTATCTTTGCCCATGAATTAATATTTGAATATTTGTATTTTGCACCAGTTTCTTCAAAACTTTGTTTTAAAAGTTCTGTATTACTGCTTAAAGATAAAAAAGTCTGCTTTTGAATGTTTGATAAAAATAAAATCAAAATTAAACCAACAGTAAGAAATACAATTTTTTTTAACATAAATATATCCCTCCAAAAAAATTAAAGGAGCGGTAAAATATCGGAGAATTCACAAGGGGGAAAATAAATTCACCGATTTCTACCGCCCTTCTAATTTTAATTATTAACAAACCCCCTTTTTTTTATTCATACTTAAATAAAATTTTCATTTAAACTATTAATCACTTCTAAAAAAATAACTGGCATCATATTATATTTATGAAGTAACAAATTATATTTATGAAGTAACAAAAATTTAAACAATATGATAATATAATAAATAAAAAATAAAAGAAAAAATGAGAAATAACTTAATATATAAAGATTTTCTGTCTTATTAACTCAATTTTAATAAAAAAACGTGAAAAACGAATTTGTTTTTAATGCTTTTTTGGATAAAATAGAAGTGAAAGGATTGAAAAGAAAATATGACTAGTGAAAGGGGGTGTTCATATGTATTGGTTAGCGCTCCTTATAGTCGGTATCATTTCAAGTTTAATTTTTAATCCTTGGTTTAATAGTAAATCTGGTAAAACTTATGCAGAAAAACTTAACAATATTTACGGGACTTATTGGTCAGCTTTAATAGCACATTTAATTGGAGCTTGGGGTGGCGGCACTTATCTGGGCAAATGGGGTTGGATGATCGCAGATTATAATGTAATAGGTGGTTTTATTGGTGCAATAATTATAGGATATATTTGGTTCTTAATAGCCAAGGGACAGTCAAAAGCAGAAGCAAATAAATAAGGTAGGCATTTGCCTACCTTATTTATTTGCTTCTGCAATAATATCAAGTACATAATCTTTTGGTTTTTCATTAGAAATTCCAAATATATATTTTATTGCTTCAACTATCCTTATTGAAGCTCTACCATCACCATATGGATTTACTGCATTGGACATTTTTAAATACTCTTTTTGATTGTTAAGAAGTAATGACCCTTCTTTATATATATTTGTTTCATTTGTACCTATAATCTTTACTGTACCGGCTAAAACTGCCTCAGGCCTTTCTGTAACATCCCTCAAAACCAAAACTGGCTTTCCTAAAGATGGCACTTCCTCCTGCAATCCGCCTGAATCTGTTAAAACCATATAAGATTTTGATAAAAGATTATGCATATCATCTGTATCCAACGGATCTAAAAGAAGTACATTTTCAATTTCTCCTAAAACTTCATATACCAAGTCTTTTACCAAGGGATTTTTGTGTACAGGATATATTATATACACATCAGGATAATTTTGAGCAATTTTCTTTATTGCATTACAAATATTTCTAAGAGGTTCACCCCAATTTTCTCTCCTATGTGCAGTTACAACAATAATCCTCCTATTATAATCAACACTTTTTAACTTTTCTTCTTTGAAAATATAATCTTTCTTAATTGTATATGCCATTGCATCAATTACAGTATTCCCTGTAACAAATATATTTTCTTCTTTAACACCTTCTTTTATAAGATTTGTTTTTGCAGTAGTTGTTGGGGAAAAATGTAAATCTGTTAAGACTCCAGTAAGCTTTCTATTTATTTCTTCGGGATAAGGGAACCATTTATCAAAAGATCTTAATCCAGCCTCTACATGGCCTACCTTTATTTTATTGTAAAAAGCCGCCAAAGCAGCAACAAATGTAGTTGTTGTATCACCATGTACAAGAATAATATCTGGTCTTTCCTGTGAAAAAACACCTTGAAGTCCAGATAAAACAGAGGTTGTTATATCTGACAAGGTCTGTTTTTCTTTCATTATATTCAAATCATAATCAGGATTAATGTTAAAAAGCCTCAACACTTGATCCAGCATATCTCTGTGTTGGGCTGTTACGCAAACTTTTGAATCAATACTCTTTTCATTGTCTAATGCCTTAACAAGAGGAGCCATTTTTATTGCTTCTGGCCTTGTCCCAAAAACTGATATAACCTTTAGTGCCACCATATCAACTCCTTAATTTATGTTCATGTGCTCACTCTTTTCTCTATGTATAAGTCCTAATCGATTTGCTCCCCAAATTACTAGAAATATAGAAAATAAGAAAATTAATGAACCTCTTAATTCATTAGTAGAAGAAATCAAAATTGCACTTATCCCTAGCATTATACTAACACCATACATTATAAATACAACCTGTTTTTGATTTAATCCTTTATCTAAAAGTCTGTGATGCAAATGTCCTTTGTCAGCTTTCATTATAGGCTGTTTATTTATAGCTCTTCGAAATATTGCAAATGTAGTATCAAAAATAGGTACTCCCAATGCCAATATAGGCACTGCAATTGCAATAGCTGCAGCAGATTTAACCGCTCCCTGTATAGATATAGCTGCAAGCATAAATCCTAAAAACATTGATCCCGTATCACCCATAAATATTTTCGCAGGATTAAAATTAAAAGGCAAAAATCCCAAAGCTGCACCTGCTATTACTATTGAAATAACTGCCGTAGCAGTGCGCCCATTTAATACAGATACAATAAATAATGAAAATGAAGATATTACTGCTATACCAGCAGCCAAGCCATCAAGACCATCTATAAGATTTATTGTATTAGTTATACCAACAACCCATAGTAATGTTATAGGTATAGAAAACCAATATAAATATATCAATTCTTTGCTAAAAGGATTTGATAACCAATCTATTCTGACACCAGCAAAAATTAGTACTGACGCTGCAGCAACTTGTCCTAAAAGTTTAACTTTGGCATTCAGTTCATATTTATCATCAAATAAACCTAAAATAACTATTATAAACGCACCAAAAACAATACCTAAAGTCTCATGACTTTTTGGTAAGAAAATCAGCATGCTAATTATCGTACCTAAAAATATTGCTAATCCACCCATCCTAGGTACAGGATTTTTGTGTACACGTCTTTCGTCTTTTGGTATATCAACAGCTCCTATTAAAATAGCTGCCTTTCTCGCTACCGGTGTAGCTGCAAAAGATACCAGGAAAGCTACAACAAACGGCAGTACATATGTACTCATTTTAACACTTCCTTATGTGTTATTATTACATAATATTCAAAAATAAGCTTTGTGTCAATACTATTTTAACGCTCAATCTTTACTAAGTCAACATTTGCTTCTTTCAAAAGTTTAAATGCCAGTTCATCAGGATATTCCTCTTGATAAACTATTCTCTTTACTCCAGCATTAATCAACATTTTAGCACATAATACACAAGGGCTTGAGCTTACATACAAAGTAGCACCTCTTGTACTTACACCATTTAATGCTGCTTGAATTATAGCATTTTGTTCAGCATGAACACCTCTGCAAAGTTCCGGTCTTTCTCCAGAAGGTATTCCAAGTTGTTCTCTTAAACACCCTGTTTCTTCACAGTGCAAAAGACCAGTTGGTGGACCATTATATCCTGTTGAAATTATATGTTTGTCCACAACTAAAATTGCACCAACATGTCTTCTTAAACATGTAGAACGTGTTTTTACAACATCTACAATTTGCATAAAATATTCATCCCATGATGGTCTCATATCAATCACCTATTTAGTTCCAAAAAGCCTGTCTCCGGCATCACCAAGCCCTGGAACAATATATCCATGTTCATTTAACCTCTCATCTATACTTGCAACATATATGAAAACTTCAGGATGTTCTTTATGAACTGCTTCAATTCCCTCTGGTGCTGCAATTAGATTAACTAGTTTTATATTTTGTGCTCCTCTTTCTTTTAAAAAATGTATAGCAGCTGAAGCTGAACCTCCTGTTGCAAGCATTGGATCCACTACAATTAGGTCTCTTTCTGCTATATCACTTGGAAGTTTACAATAATACTCTACCGGTTTTAAAGTATCTGGATCTCTATATATACCTATATGTCCAACTTTTGCAGCAGGTATAAGTTTTAACATTCCATCAACCATGCCTAATCCAGCTCTTAAAATAGGTATTATACCAAGTTTTTTCCCTGCTATAACTTTTGTTCTTGCAACAGCTACAGGAGTTTTTATTTCAATTTCTTCCAGAGGCAGATCCCTTGTAACTTCATATGCCATAAGCATGGCTATTTCTTCAACAAGTTCCCTAAATTCTTTTGAACCGGTATTTTCATCTCTTATAAGACTGATTTTATGCTGTATAAGGGGGTGATCTATTACATTAACATTATTATACATGATTTACCTCCTGATAATTTAAATTTATTATTAATTAAAATTCTAACCATTATTTATTATACTTTTTCTCAATATCAGCTATTTTTTCAATCCTTCTTATATGACGCCCTCCTTGGAACTGGGCATTCATCCATTCTTCAATCATCATCACTGCAAGTCCAGGTCCTGTTATTCGACCACCTAAACATAAAATATTTGCATTATTATGTTCTTTTGCTGCTTTAGCAGAAAATACATCTTCTGCATGAGCTGCTCTTATCCCCGTAACTTTATTTGCAGTAATTGACATACCTATTCCTGTTCCACAGATTAATATACCCTTCTCACATTCCCCTGCTGCAACTGCTTCTGCAACTTTTAATGCATAATCTGGATAGTCAACAGATTCAGTACTATATGTCCCAAAATCCTTATAAACTATACCTTTTTCATCAAAATACTTTTTAATCTCTTCTTTTAATTCAAATCCACCATGGTCACATCCTATACCTATCACAATAGCACTTCCTTCCTTTGATATTTTTTTTGTTAAGTCAGTTATAATGTTTAATAATTCTTCTGCTGTACTTTTGTAAAATTCAAAACCCCTTCCATAAGGATCTTCAATATCGCCATCTAATCCAACATATTCTTTTAAAGTAAAAATTTTATTTTTATGTTCTGGATAACTTTTAGCCAAATATTCTTTATGGGAGGATGACATCGTTAAAATTATATCAGCATTATTAAGATCTTCTTCTTTGATTGTTTTTGAAATATGTTGCGAAATATCAATACTGTAATTATCTTTTAATACTTTAACTGCTTCTTTTGAAGCTGATAAACCCTCTGCTGCAAAGATCCCTGCAGATTTTGCCTCATGTCCTTGACCTGATTTTTCAATAATATAATTAAAAATACCTTCTGCCATTGGACTACGACATGTATTCCCCGTACAAACAAATAATATTTTCATTAAATCCTCCTTTTTTAAACATATATTTCTTTATATCCCGCAGCTTTTTCTAATCTATTCATTATAGCAAGTCCTATTTCTTCATATTGAAATCCCTCAGAATAAATTATATCAACGCCTTTTTTGTCAAAATCTCTTAAAACTCTGAAAAGATTTTTAGCTATAGTATCTGGTTTACTTCTGTCTCCTACGACAATAATTTCACCTTTTTCATATTTTGTCGATGTTTGTACCGTTGCCATTATACCAACTTTTTTACCTTTTTTCAATTGTTCTTCTGTTAAATCTTTAATTTTTTTTACTACTTTTTCAAGTTCTCCTTTTACTATGTAGACTTCTGCATTAGGTGAATAGTGTTTATACTTCATCCCGGGTGATTTTGGTTTTAAATTATTATTTTGTACACCCAATATTATAGGGTCTATGTTTACTTTCCCTATAAATTTTTCAATCATAGCTTTTGTAATAGCACCAGGCCTTAATATCATAGGTGTTTCAACAGTCAAATCAATTACTGTTGATTCGACTCCAACATCACAACTCCCCCCATCAATTATTATATCAACTTTTCCTTCCAAATCCTCAATTACATGTACAGCATCTGTAGGGCTGGGTCTACCAGAAATATTCGCACTAGGTGCTGATATAGGAACTCCTGCTGCTTTTATAAGATGATAAGCTATTTTATTTGATGGCATTCTAATTGCTACTGTATCTAAACCAGCTGTATTAGCTATTGGAACTTTTGATGATTTTTTAAATATTAAAGTCAAAGGCCCTGGCCAAAATTTATCCATAAGTATTTTTGCTTTCACTGGTATTTTATCTACAAGTTCATTAACTGTTTTTATATCCGAAACATGTATTATTAAAGGGTTATCCTGAGGTCTCCCTTTTGCTTGAAAAATCTTCATAATTGCTCTTTCATTAAAAGAATCAGCACCGATACCATAAACTGTTTCTGTAGGAAATGCTACAAGTCCGCCATTGCGAATTGTATGTGCAGCAATTTCTATAAGATTGATATCTGGATTATCTTTATCTAATTTTATTATTTCAGTCACTTATAAACACTCCCTAACTCTCAATTTAAATAATAATTATATATACTTACTTATTATTATACCACCTATAATACCTAATATCATCGCTAAAATTGAAATTCTGCCTTTATATATTTCTCTTGTCTGAGGAATAATTTCACCACATGTAACATAAAGCATTGCTCCACCAGCGATACCTAAATTTAACGATATAAAATACGATGATATTCCACCAGTAATTACACCGGCAATAGTTCCTAATGCTGTAGGTAATCCCGCTAAAACAGCATATAAAGTGTTTCTACCAGGGGATACTCCGCCTATTAATAAAGGAGTAGCCATTGAAAGTCCTTCAGGAAAATCATGCAAGGCTATAACTATTGCAATGCTAAGCCCTAAGGACTTTGATGACATAAATCCTGATCCTATTGCAAGGCCCTCAGGAAAATTATGCATTGCAATTGCAAGCCCAAGTATTAATCCTCCCTTTAAATATCTATTGCTTGATATTTTTTTATTTGTAATAAAACCATCAATTAGTGCTACAAAAATTCCCCCAAATATTACTCCAATAATTCCTGTTATAAGCCCGCTTTCTTCAAAAGCATGGGGAAGCATATCAAATGTAACAATAGAAATCATTAACCCAGATGTAATACCTAAAATAATACTAAGAAATTTTTTTGAAGGACTTTTAAGAAAAAATGTAGATGCTCCCCCAAGACCTGTTCCAATAATTCCTGCAATACTACCA
Organism: Thermoanaerobacteraceae bacterium; assembly: GCA_049700195.1. GTDB lineage: Bacteria > Bacillota > Thermoanaerobacteria > Thermoanaerobacterales > Thermoanaerobacteraceae > JBNAVY01. Next base: position 4,257 of record JBNAVY010000046.1, on the reverse strand, counting down.
ATAATTATTATTTTAAATTCAGACATAGTATAAATCTCCTCTCAGATTTTATAAATCATTTCATTTAAAATGTATTTTTCAATAATCCTTAATATGTTAGTTAAAAAATTTTATACTATATCTGTAAATTTAAATTTTACTTAAATAAAAATCCGCCCGAAGGTAGGAGGACCATCGAGCGAACATATAGCGTCCTCTAAGAGGACAGCTGGGGGGCAAGTTTAGATATGTAAAAATTCAAAATCAACACTATTTTTCATTTTAACTTAATAAAGTATTTTTTATAATTATAATTTATATCGACTATTTAGTCAAGTAAAAAAATTTTAATAATGCGTTAATTTTTTGATAATATTTAAAAAAGAACGGTATTTACCGTTCATCAACTTATATTTTTAAGTTTTTTCGCTTGCTCAGTAGTTATTAGAGCATCTATAAGCTCGTCAAGATCTCCATCGAGTACTGACTGAAGTTTATATAAAGTTAATCCTATTCTGTGATCTGTTACTCTCCCCTGAGGAAAATTATATGTCCTTATCCTTTCACTTCGATCACCAGTACCTACTTGCAATTTGCGAGTATCAGATATCTCCTTTTCTTTTTCTTCCATAGCTATTTCGTACAATTTAGCCCTGAGAATTCTCATAGCTCGCTCTCTGTTTTGAATTTGGGAGCGTTCATCTTGGCAAGAAATCACAATACCTGTAGGCAAGTGCGTAAGTCTTACAGCAGAATCAGTAGTATTTACACTTTGCCCCCCATGTCCGCCAGATCTGAATACGTCGATTTTTATATCATTTGGATTTATCTCAATATCTACATCTTCTACTTCGGGCAGAACAGCTACCGTAGCTGTAGAAGTATGAATTCTTCCTCCTGCTTCTGTTGTTGGAACTCTTTGCACTCTATGAACTCCACTTTCATACTTAAGTCTACTGTAAGCCCCTTTACCTGATATATTTAAAATAACTTCTTTAAATCCTCCTATATCTGTCTCATTGGAACTCATGATTTCAACTTTCCATCTTCGCTTTTCTGCATACATTGAATACATCCTGAAAAGGTCATAAGCAAATAAAGCTGCCTCATTACCACCTGCACCAGCTCTAATCTCCATAATTACATTTTTTTCGTCATTAGGATCTTTAGGTATAAGTAAAAGCTTTATTTCTTTAGCTATTTGTTCTTTTTGTTCTTCTAATTCTGCAATTTCTTCTTCAGCCATATCTTTAATTTCAGAATCGCCACTAGTTAAAAGCTCTTTTGTAGAGTTAATATCAGAAACTACTTTTTTATATTCTCTATATTTTGCAACAATGTCTTCAAGATTTGCATGTTCTTTTGCATATTTTTTCCACTCGTCTACATTCGATATTATATCTGGATTGCTTATTTTTTCACCAAGTTCTATATATCTTTCTTCAATTGCTTGTAATTTGTCAATCATCATCTCACCTCAAAAAATGATTATATCACATATAATCTTTTGTGAAAACTATAACTTAGAATTTTGCAATAATAATTCTATCTTTTTTACTAAAATCCTTTTTTATTTCAATATCATAAAATCCTTGATTCTTCAGCATATCATAAACATCCATTCCTTGATCAAAACCAATTTCAAATACAATAAAACTCCCTTTTTTAAGATACTCCGGTGCAAAATCTATAATCCTTCTATAATAATTTAAGCCATCCTTCCCACCATTTAAAGCAATTTCCGGCTCATTTTTCACCTCTATTTGTAACAAATTCATATCTTTTTCCTTAATATAAGGAGGATTTGAAACTATAAAATCAAACTTCAACCCTTTAGGAATATTTTTGTATATATCACTGTTTATAAATTTTATTTTATTATATACTCCATTTTTCTTAGCATTTATTTTAGCTACATCCAGTGCTGCATTACTAACATCAACAGCATAAATACTACATTTATCAAAGATTTTGCCAATACTGACAGCTATAGCGCCACTTCCTGTACCAATATCTAAAATTATTGAATTATCTTTTATTCTTTTCAAAACTTCTTCAACAAGTATTTCTGTTTCAGGTCTTGGTATTAAAACATTTTTGTTGACATAAAATTCCATACCCATAAAATATTGCTTTTCAACTATATATTGATAAGGAATACCTGAACATCTTAAATCTATAAGTCTTGTAAATTCATTTAATATATTTTGTTGTATTTCTTCTTCCTTATTAAGTAAAAGCTTAAATCTATCTATACCAAGTGCATAAGCTAAAAACAACTCAGACTCAAATTTTGGATTTTCAACAAACCCATCAAGTTTATTTTTCCCAAAAATAATAGCTTCATATGCTTTCAAACTCCTGTCCTCCCTCATCTTCAAGCACACTTTTCAAAGAAGCTATAGCTACTTCTAGTTGATCATCATCTGGCTCTTTTGTGGTAATCTTTTGCAATAACAATCCTGGATAAATAAGAGCCCCTATTATTTTATTATCACTATGGCCAGCTATTTTAATTATTTCATAAGATATACCTGCTACAACAGGTAATAAAATCACTCTACTTATTATTCTAATATATAAAGTCGGCCACTTTAAAAATGAAAAAACCACAATAGAAACAATCATAACAATAAAAAGAAAGTTAGTTCCACATCTTGGATGTAAAGTAGTATATTTTTTTGCATTTTCTACAGTTAATTCTTCTTCATGCTCAAAACAATGTATTGTCTTATGTTCTGCCCCATGATATTCAAAAACTCTGCGTATGTCTTTCATTTTTGAAATAAGTAAAAGATATAAAAGAAATATTAAAACTCTTAAAACACCTTCGCCTAAATTAATAATTATAGTATTTCCAGTAAATTTTTGCATATAACCAGCTAAATATGTCGGACCAATAAAAAATATTATTATAGATATTGCTGCAGAAATAATGATAGAAGCATACATAATAAAATCATCAAGTTTATCGCCGAAAACTTTTTGCAAAAATTTATCAAATTTAGTCTGGGTTTCTTCTATTGTTTCTCCTTCAAAAAGCTCAGCAGAATATGTCAAACTTTTTATTCCTATAATAAGTGAATCAAATAATGCAATTGTTCCCCTGATAAAAGGTAAAGAAAAAAATTTGTTTTTCTTTGTCAATGGCTTAACTTTATCTTTTTTTACTACAATTTCATTACAGCATCTTACTGCTGTAGCAACACTGTTATGCCCACGCATCATAACACCTTCTATTACTGCCTGCCCACCAATATCTGTTTTTTTCATAATTGCACCTCTTTCTTAAACACCTGGTACCTCATGACATTTCCTACATCTGGCTTCATAACTTTCTTTTGCTCCAACCATTATTATTGGATCATTATATTTTGCCGGTTCACCATTAATAAGTCTTTGAGTTCTTGTGGCAGGGTTACCACACATTACACATATAGCTGTCAGCTTGTCAACAGATTCTGCAATTGCCATAATCTCAGGTGTAGGACCAAACGGTTCTCCTCTAAAGTCCATATCAAGTCCTGCACATATAACTCTTTTTCCGCTATCTGCAATAATTCTAACTATATCAACTATTTTAGAGTCAAAAAATTGTATTTCATCAACTGCTATAACTTCTGTATCCTCATCAAGATAATCCAAAATCTCAGAAGCTTTTACAATACTTATAGCATTTATGTTAGCACCATTATGTGAAACAACTTTATCCAGTGAATATCTATCATCAATTGCTGGTTTAAAAACTTGTACTTTTTGTTTTGCAATTTGCGCTCTTTTTATTCTTCTTATTAGTTCTTCACTTTTACCACTAAACATCGGACCAACAATAACTTCAATAAAACCATGATCCAAAGATCCATATATCATTAAAATCACCTTCCAAATGTCAAATTAAAAACAAAAGGTTAGAGTCCAACACACTCTAACCATAGCCTTATTTTTCATTGAGATTAAATTTTTTCCTGAATCTCTCAACTCTTCCACCTGTATCAACAATTTTCTGTTGACCAGTAAAAAGTGGATGGCATTTTGAGCATATCTCAACTTTAAGTTCTTTCTTTGTAGAACCCGTTATAAATGTATTGCCACAGGCACATTTAACCACAGCATCATGATAATATGTTGGATGTATATTCTCTTTCAAAGTTTTCACCTCTTTCAACCAAAACTCACACTTAAAAAATTATAGCACAAGTTATATATAATATCAAGATTTATATAATTGTGAATTTATCATTTCTATAAATTCTTCATTTGTTTTAGTTTTGACTAACT
>JBNAVY010000045.1:0-13957 GCA_049700195.1 Thermoanaerobacteraceae bacterium | reverse complement strand
TAAAAAATATTAATCCTTTTAATCCATTTGAAATAGATGTAAACAAACCAACTCATGCAATTGGAAAAACAATATCAGATCTGAAATTTTGGCAGAATACAGGTGGGACTATAATAGGAATTAGAAGAGGAGAAAAATTATATTTATCTCCAGGTCCATATTCAGAAATTAATAAGGGAGATGTTTTAATTATTGTTGGAGATGAAGATGTAATGGAAAAGACTTTAAAATTTTTGTATGAAAATTAGTTTTTTTGTTTTACAAGTGACAACTTAGATGTTATAATAGAGTTGTTATATGGGAAAAGGAGGTTAATTTTATAATGATAGAATTTAAAAATGTAAAAAAGTCTTTTAAAAATACCCATGTTTTAAAAAATATAACTATGACTATAAATGATGAAGAATTAGTTGTACTTATAGGTCCAAGCGGATGTGGAAAAACCACCACATTAAAAATGATAAATAAGTTAATAGAACCTACAGAAGGGAAAATTTATATTAATGGAAGAGATATTTCAAAAGAAGATACTATAAAATTAAGAAGAAATATAGGTTATGTTATACAGCAGACAGGATTGTTTCCACACATGACTATAGGTAAAAATATAGAGATAGTTCCATTTTTAAATAAGTGGCCAGCTTCTAAAAGACATAAAAGGGCTGAAGAGCTTTTGCATTTAGTAGGAATGGATCCTAGTGAATACATTAACAGGTATCCAAATGAGCTAAGTGGTGGCCAGCAACAGAGGATAGGTGTTGCAAGAGCACTTGCAACTAACCCTGATATAATCTTAATGGATGAACCTTTTAGTGCATTAGATCCTATAACAAGAAATCAACTTCAAGATGAGCTTTTTAAACTTCAGCAGGAATTAAAAAAGACAATTGTTTTTGTTACTCATGATATGGATGAGGCTTTAAAACTCGGAGATAGGATATGTATAATGAAAGATGGGGAAATATTAAGATTTGACACACCGGAAAATTTACTGAGAGAGCCTGGAAATGATTTTGTTGAAGAATTTATAGGGAAAAACAGAATATGGCGTCAGCCTGAATTTATAAAAGCAGAAGATATAATGATTAAAAATCCAGTTAAAGCAATAGCATCCAGAACAATACCACAAGCACTACAAATTATGACGAGCAATAAAGTAGACAGTTTAATGATTGTTGATAATAAAGATAATCTAATAGGTATTGTGACAGCAAAAGATATAGCAAGAAACAGAGATAAAGGTATAAGGTTGGAAGATATTATTGAAAAAAATGTTATATATGTAACCCAAGATACTTCTATTGTAGAGATATTAAAATTAATGAATGAAAAAAGTATAGGGTATATACCTGTAGTTGAAGAAGACAAAAAACTTGTTGGGCTTATTACAAAAAGCAGTATTTTGACAATATTTAATGAACAGGTAGAGAGGGTGTAAAAAGATGGGTAACTTTATAAATTTTTTTATTAGTAGAATAAATGAAATAGATAAATTAATTTTACAGCATATAGAACTTACATTAATAGCTGTTTTAATAGCTATTGCAATAGGGGTACCTCTTGGAATTTTAATAACTAGAGTTAGAAAACTTTCAACTTTTGTAATAGGGATTGCTAATGTTATGCAGGCAATACCAAGTCTTGCGCTTTTAGGATTCTTAATACCTGTTTTAGGTATAGGAAGTCCACCAGCAATAACGATGGTATTTTTGTACTCATTATTGCCTATAATAAAAAATACCTATACAGGTCTTGTGAATATAAATCCTGATATATTAGAATCAGGAAGAGGAATGGGAATGACAGAAGGTCAACTTTTAAGAATGGTTCAGATACCTATGGCACTTCCAGTAATTATGGCAGGAATACGAATTTCAACGGTTACAGCAGTTGGTCTTATGACTATAGCAGCATTTATTGGTGCAGGAGGATTAGGTTATATGATATTTACAGGAATACAGATGGTAAACACAAATATGATATTGTCAGGTGCTATTCCTGCTGCAATATTGGCTCTTTTGATGGATTTTATTTTAGGTCATGTTGAAAAGGCTGTTACACCAAAAGGTATTCAAAAATAAGGAGGAATTTTTTATGAGTTTAAAAAAAAATATATTGGTTGCATTTTTAGTTTTATTTGCTTTGACGTTTATTATTTCAGGATGTAGTTCAAAAGATAAAATAGTAGTTGGTTCAAAAAACTTTACAGAACAGATTATTTTAGGAAATATGATTGCGACAATGATTGAAAAAAACACAAATATTCCTGTAGTTAGACAGCTTAATTTAGGAGGTACAGATGTTGCTTTTAAGGCTTTAAAAAATGGGAATATAGATGTTTATGCTGAATATACTGGAACAGGTTTAGTTGACATTTTAAACATGCCTACACAAAAAGATCCCCAGAAAGTATATGATGAAGTAAAAAAGATATTTAAAGAAAAATATAATCTCGTTTGGCTTAAACCTTTCGGTTTTAATAACACATATACATTAGCAATGGAACCAGCAATTGCAGATAAATACAATATTAATACTTTTTCACAGTTAGCAAAAATAAGTAACAAATTTATTTTAGGCTGTTCGATGGAATTTACAGCAAGGCCAGATGGTTATCCGGGACTGGAAAAAGCATATGGTATGCATTTTAAAGAAGTAAAAGGCATGGATACCGGATTAAGATATCCTGCTATAGAAAAAAATAATGTACAAGTGATTGATGCATTTTCAACTGACGGTTTATTAGAAGCTTTCAAGCTAAAGACATTAGAAGATGATAAGCATTTTTTCCCACCATACTATGCTGCACCTTTGATTAGAGAAAGCACCTTAAAAAAATATCCTGAAGTTGAAAAAGTTTTAAATGAGTTGGCAGGGCAGATTAATGATGAAACTATGAGAAAATTAAATTACAAAGTAGATAAATTGGGTGATGATCCAAGAAAAGTAGCAGATGATTTTCTTAAAGAAAAAGGTTTAATAAAATAAAATGCATACTGGAATTTCCAGTATGCATTTTATTTCCAAGGAGGTATAATTTCAGCCCTTTGAAGAGTCTTAAAAATGATTATAAAAACAGGTCCCATTATAAGTCCCCAGAAACCAAATAAATTTGCGCCTATAAACATAGAGATTAAAATTACCAACGGATGAAGACCTATAGTATAACCTAGAATTTTTGGTTCAACTATTTGTCTAACAACGGTTATAAATCCGTATAAAATTAATAGATATATGCCAACCATATAATTTTTTATGATTATATTATAAATTGCCCATGGTATAAGAACAAATCCAGAACCTAATGCAGGAAGTAAATCAGCAACACTAATTAAAAGCCCTAATAAAAAATAATAGTTAATGCCTATTATTGCAAGACCTATTGAAGCCTCAATAAAATTCATTAAAAGAATAATAAGAGTAGCTTTTAAATATCCAAACATAGTTTTAAATAAATCAATTTTTATATTTTTAGCATGATCAGACCAGTTTTGAGGAAACTGTCTTTTAATGAAGTCTAAAATTATATATTTATCTTTGCTCATAAAAAATGTTGAAACAAGTGTTATTAAGGTCATAAATAAAAAAGTAGGTAATTTTGTTGCAAGGGATATTATAAAACCAGCAAGGTCTTTTGCTATTACAGAAACATTATTTAAAATCAACTGTATTTCACTTTCAAAAAAAGAAGTAATATTTGGAGGCAGAGTTATGTAATATCCTTTTATTTTATTAATTAAATCGATAATATTATTATTTATAATATCAGCATATTTAGGGGCTAATTCTGACAAAGATATAAGCTCATATACAAGTTGTGTAACAGCTAAGGCTATCAATGATCCAATGACTCCTATTAAAATTAAAAGTAACAAAAAAGACGAAATAGCCCTTGGGATTTTTAGTTTTTTTTCAAAAAAATTAACTCCAGGATCTATAATAATAGCAAATAATAATGCAATTACAAAAGGCATTAAAAAAGGTATTGCTTTAAAAATTATTATATAAAAAATAACAAAAACAAGAAAAATTATAAAAACATTTTTTATTATATAGCCATATTTTGATAGAAAATTGTTCACAAAATATACCTCCTTTCCCTCTATTATAATATTAGTAAACATTTATGTCTACTAAATGAATTTTTCTTTAAGATAAAAAAATCCGAGTACTCGGACTTTTTTATTGGGCGGTTTTTATTTGTGAATTTTTTTTTATTTGTTCAGATTTGTTTACAAGCTCTTTTTTTGTAATTATGTTTTTTTCAATTAACAAATCTATTATTGATAAAATTGCAAGTGTATTTTTATATTCTATATTTTTTATTTCTGCAAATTCTATAAGATACTCAAGTGAATTCATTAAATCCCCCCTAAAAATCATTTCTAATTAAAATTATTAACATATATTAGAAAAATATACTATATAAGCAAAAAAATTAGAATTTCTTTTTTCATTGTGTTATAATATTAGTGTAATTTTTGACAAGGAGAGTAATTATGAATAAAAATCTTAGCAAAGAAATAATCAGTTGGATTTTAACTATTGCACTTGCCTTTGCAATAGCAATGTTTATAAGAACTTATATTTTTGAATTAGTAGATGTACCTACAGGTTCTATGTTAAATACCATACAATTAAATGATAAATTTATTGAAAATAAATTTATATATAGATTTGAACCTATAAAAAGAGGAGATATAGTGGTTTTTAAATTTCCTGATGATCCTAGCGTGAATTTTGTTAAAAGAGTTATAGGTATTGGCGGTGACACAATCGAAATAAAAAACGGAGTATTAATACGTAATGGAAAAGTTGTAAATGAACCATATTTAAAAGAGCCCATGAAAGGTAATTTTGGACCTTATGTTGTTCCACCAGATCATTATTTTATGATGGGGGATAATAGGAATCAATCACTTGACAGTAGATTCTGGGAACATAAATATGTATCAAGAAATCAGATTCTGGGTAAAATAGTTTTTAGAATATGGCCACTGAATAGAATGGGATGCATGACTGGAAAATAGGGTATTGCATATTTTATTTTAAAGTAGTATAATATAGCACAAATAAATACTTTTGCTATGAAGGGACAAGTATTAGGCAAGGCTTTTAAGAGAGCTGGTGTTTGGTGCAAACCAGTAAGTACTGCTTATGAAATCCATCCCTGAGCTAAGGTGTAATAACCATCGGGCGACCGTTAAATCATGAAGAGGGCTTTTTATATTATAAAAAGTCAAATTAGGGTGGCAACACGACTATATTCCCGTCCCTTTATAAGGGTCGGGAATTAATTTTTTAAGGAGGTGTATATTTTGTTAGATGTAAAAAGAATCAGAAGTAATCCTGATGAAGTAAAAAGAGCTATAGAACTGAAAAAGGTCAATGCAGATATTGATGATTTTTTAGCATTAGATGAAAGACGAAGGCAGTTGCTTATAGAACTCGAAGCTTTAAAAAACAAAAGGAATTCCGAAAATGATATTATTGCTAAATTAAAAAAAGAAGGCAAAGATGTCCAAAATCAAATTTCTCAGATGAAGCAATTATCAGAAAATATAAAAGTATTAGAACAAGAAGTCAAATCGATAGAAGAAAAAGCAGAAGAAATTTTATGGACTATCCCCAATATACCACATGAAAGTGTTCCAATAGGAGATAGTGATGAGGATAATGTAGAAATAAGAAGATGGGGAGAACCAAGGAAATTTGAGTTTGAACCAAAACCCCACTGGGAAATAGGCGAGGCTTTAGGAATACTTGATTTTGAGGCTGCTTCAAAAGTTACCGGTTCAAGATTTACATTTTATAAGGGTCTAGGAGCAAGACTGGAAAGGTCTCTTATAAACTTTATGCTCGATCTTCATATTGAAAAGCATGGTTATACAGAAGTTTTTCCGCCTTTTATGGTTCACAGAAGAAGTATGTTTGGAACAGGACAGCTTCCTAAGTTTGAAGAAGATGCTTTTAAAGTTGCAGGTACGGATTATTTTTTAGTTCCAACTGCTGAAGTACCTGTAACTAATATGTATAGAGATACTATAATTGATGTAGATAAATTGACTATAAATCACTGCGCTTATAGTGCTTGTTTCAGACAAGAAGCAGGTTCTGCAGGTAGAGATACAAGAGGTCTTATCAGACAACATCAGTTCAACAAAGTAGAACTTGTAAAGTTTACAGAACCTGATAAATCTTATGAGGAATTAGAAAAAATGACACAAGATGCCGAAGATGTTTTAAAACAATTAGGTATACCTTATAGAGTTGTTTCTATTTGTACAGGAGATTTAGGATTTACTGCAACAAAAAAATATGACTTAGAAGTATGGATGCCTAGTTATGGTAGATATGTTGAAATTTCCTCATGTAGTAATTGTGAGGATTTTCAGGCAATACGTGCAAATATTAAATTTAGACCTAAAGATGGAGGTAAAGCTCAATATGTTCATACTCTAAATGGTTCAGGTGTTGCTATAGGCAGGACTTTTGCAGCTATTTTAGAAAATTTTCAGCAGGAAGATGGTTCTGTTGTTATACCTGAAGCTTTAAGATATTATATGAAAATAGATGTTTTAAAATAGCCTAAAAAGTTTTTTATACTAGCTTTTTAAGGTTATTGACAATTTTGCTGGCATATGATATACTTTATATCGTTCCAGCGGGGAGAGGTGTCCGAGCGGTTTAAGGAGCTGGTCTTGAAAACCAGTGACTCTTCACGGAGCCGTGGGTTCGAATCCCACCCTCTCCGCCATTAATTTAATATTTTTAAAGCAGCTGACATGGAGAAGTACCCAAGTTGGTGAAGGGGCGGTCCTGCTAAGACTGTAGGTCGGGTAATCCCCGGCGCGAGGGTTCAAGTCCCTCCTTCTCCGCCATGAAATATCAGCTGTTTTTTTTGTAAAAAAAAGCGAATATAATTATTCGCTTTAATTTTTATCTTTTCCAAGTATAACTGTAACATCTATATTAGAGCCTAATATATTATCATTTTCAACTGGGGAAGAAATTGATAATGCTTCAGCAACTTTTTGAGCTTTATCAATATCTGTTCTTGCATACACATGAGAAGAAGCATATTCTATACCATTAACATTACCTATTTTAACAATATTAAAGCCTTGCTTTTTAAGAATTTCTGCATATTTTGTAGCAAGACCCGGAATGCCAGCACCATTTAAAATTTCAACATTAATATTTTTATTTAATTGTATCGTATTTTCATCATTTTGACTTAAACTACTTGTTTCTTTTTTATTAAAAAGTTGATCAACAAGTTCAGATGCTTTTGGTGTATCAACAAAAAAATAGCTGTATTCTCCCTGATACCTTCCTTCGCCCGGCAGTGTATGAGCATTTAGTGTTATTGGTTTATCTTTAATAAATGTATAAACATATTTTGTTATATCTGAGGCAGATAAATCAGTTTTTAAATTATTGCTAATGGTTAAAGCCAAGGAAGGAAGCTTGGTAATTATTGAAGGTTCTGTTACCTTTTGAATAAATGATCTTAAAAATTCTTGCTGTGCATTAATTCTGCCAAGATCTCCTTCAGCATATCCGTGTCTGTATCTTACAAACTCTAAGGCTTTTTCACCATCAAGTAATTGTTTACCTTTTTTTAAATTAATATGAAGTGGTGGATTAGAACTATTATCATCATATTGCATATTAAAAGGGATATCAACTTCTACACCACCAATAATATCAATTATCTTTTCAAATCCCTTATAAGACAATATAACATAATTATCAATATTTATTCCTAACAAACCTTCTACTGCTTTTATTGAACCTTCAATTTTTTGTTCAGAAAAAGCGGCATTTATTTTTTTATCTTTAGGCCCATTAAATCCGGGACGCGGATAATAAGTATCTCTTGGAATAGAAAGCATATTAATTTGCTTGGTTTTTGAATCATATGTTGCAACAAATAATGTATCAGATAAATTATTATCATCACTGCCTATAAAAAGTATATTTTTCTGTGGTGTTTCACTTTCATTTTGCTTGTCATTGTTTTTTTGTTCTTGTTGAGTATTTTTTGATTCGGTAGGTATAGGAGCATTTATGTTTTTATAAAATATATAAACACCTATTGCTATTGATAAAGCTATTCCTAAAACAGATAATATAGCAATTTTAATTATTTTATTCAAAGTTTAACACACCCTTTTCCGACAAAATAATAATTATATATACTAATATACATTATAATGATATAAAAAATCAATTACAGAAGTGTTACAAAAGATTAAATAAATATAAATTAAATATAAATTTTTTATAATCCTTCTTTTATATTTTTAAAAGTTTAAGTTTTTTAGATTGTATATTATAATATAAACATAATAAATTTTTAAAGGGGTGCTATTTTTGAAAAATAAGGATGGCTTATTTACAGGAATTTTTATAGTAGTTTTTTTGATTATTGGACTTTTATTTAGTTTAATAAATTTGATAGTTGATTTTCAATGGTTTATTAATTTAGGATATTTAAATGTATTTACTAAAAAATTTTTTACACAACTTTATATTGGTGTTCCAATATTTATTGTTATTTTTTTTATTACTTATTTTTATACAAATCGGATTCTAAAAGATTATGTAAAGTATTCGCAGGATATTGCTATTAAAACAAATACAAAAAAGTATAAAAATTTCATATTAGCTTTTTCCGTTTTTATTGGGATTGTTATAAGTATTTTTATTTCCCAAAATTGGTGGTTTGATTTTCTTTTTTATATAAATTCGGTTGGTTTTAATATAAAAGATCCGATTTTTAATAAAGATATAGGATTTTATATGTTTAAAATGCCATTTTTGTTTGATATATATAATTTTTTTATAACTTTACTTCCAATACTTATTTTTATTACAGTTATTTTGTATGGATTAATGTACCTCTCAGATAAAACAAGATTTTATGAAATGTCAGAAAATGATGTAAGTTTGTTTAGAGCTATTTATAATAAAGATATTCTGATGAGGGCTTTTAAACAAGTAGCTTATCTGGGATTTGCTTTTTTTATAACTTTAGGATTTGGATATTTTTTAAAAGAATTTCAGCTTTTATACTCTAAAAGAGGTATAGCTTTTGGAGCTGGTTATACTGATGTACACGTATCACTTTTATTTTATAAACTGTTAATTTTAGCTTCACTTATTTCTGGAGTATTATTTTTAATAGGGGCATTAAAAAGAAATATAAAATTTGTTATAGCAGCACCTTCTTTAATTATAATTATATTAATTTTAGCAGCATTTTCAGAAAGTTTTGTTCAAGGACTTATTGTTTCGCCAAACGAACTTGAAAAGGAAAAGGTATATTTAAGTTATGATATAAAATATACTAAAAAAGCTTTTAATTTAGATAAGGTTACTGAAAAAAAATATGACATGACAAAAGATTTAACTGCAGAAATTCTTGCACAAAATCAAGATACTATTGATAATATCAGAATTAATGATTATAGACCTGTTAAACAGATTTATAATCAGTTGCAGGGTATAAGACTATATTATAAATTCAATGATATTGATATAGATAGATATGTAATTGATGGCAAATACAGACAAGTATTTTTAGCTGCACGAGAAATAGATCAAGATAATCTAGCTTCAAAAGCAAAAACATGGATAAATTTACATTTAAAATATACCCATGGATATGGTGCCGTTATGTCTTTAGTTAATGCAGTTACGCCAAATGGTCAGCCTGATATGATTATAAAAAATATACCTCCTTATACTACAACAAATATAAAAATAGACAGACCAGAAATTTATTATGGGGAAATGACAAATAACTATGTTATTGCTAATACAAAAACAGGTGAGTTTGATTATCCCTCGGGGGATCAAAATGTGCAAACAAATTATAAAGGGAATACTGGTATACCTATGACATTTATCAACAGAATTCTTTATACTATTTATACTAAGGATATTAAGATTTTATTATCTGCAGATATTACTCATGATAGTAAGATGCTTTTGTATAGAAATATAGAAGAACGAGCAAAGAAAATTGTACCTTTTTTAATATATGATGATGATCCATATTTAGTAATTGATAATGGTAAATTATATTGGATCATTGACGCATATACTTATTCTGGCAATTATCCGTATTCACAACCTTATGAAAATACAGGTATAAATTATATACGGAATTCAGTTAAAGTAATAATAGATGCGTATAATGGAAATATAAATTATTATATTTCTGATGCTGAAGATCCTATAATAAAAGTATATAATAAAATTTTCCCAACATTGTTTAAAGACATAAAAGATATGCCTGGTGAATTAAACAAACATCTTAGATATCCTCAATTTATTTTTGATATTCAGTCGAATATTTATAAAAATTATCATATGAGCGATCCTCAAGTTTTTTATAACAAAGAAGATGCTTGGGATATTGCTAAAGAAAAGTATACGGGTAAATTAGAACCTCAAGAATCACAATATATAATAATGAAACTGCCTGGTGAAACAAAAGAAGAATATATTCTTATGATACCATATACTCCGGCAACAAAAGATAATATGGTTTCGTGGCTTGCAGCTAGAATGGATAAAGATAATTATGGAAAACTAATAGTTTATAAATTCCCTAAAAATACTATTGTATATGGACCAATGCAGATAGAAAATATGATAAATCAGGATCCTGGAATTTCAAAAGAATTGAGTTTATGGAACCAACAGGGTTCAAATGTCATAAGAGGCAATCTGCTAACTATCCCTATAGATGATTCAATGTTATATGTAGAACCGTTATATATACAGTCAGAAAATCAAAACTCTTTGCCTGAAGTAAAAAGAGTATTAGTTGCATATAAAGACCAGATTGTTATGGAAAATACGTTAAAAGACGCTTTAGAAAGTTTATTTGGTATAAATTTAAAATCTAATGATAATTTTAAAGAAAATAAAAATAGTATTACTAAAAGTCAGATTCTAATTGATGAAGAACAAAACAATTTAATTAAAAAAGCTAATGAAACATACCAAAATGCATTAAAAGCATCACAAAATGGTAATTGGACAGAATTTGGCAAATATATGGATGAATTAAAAACTATTCTAGAAGAATTAAACAAAAGAGTTACAGGTGAATAATTAAAATAATAAAATTTTGTTTGCATAAATCTATTAAATATGATATTATAAATTGTGAAAATTTCGCGCCCGTAGCTCAGTTGGATAGAGTGTTTGACTACGAATCAAAAGGCCGGGGGTTCGAATCCCTCCGGGCGCACCATTTTAAGAACTTTATAACTTCAATTTGCAAACATTTTGCAAACATCAAAAATTAACTCTCACCTACAAGGTGAGAGTTGTTTTTTAAGATAGATTTGATTCTAATTTTCTCAGTGCTTCTCTATCCATTTCTAAATCTACATGAGAGTAAAAATCTGCAGTAGTACTTATCCGCCCGTGCCTTAATCATTTAGAGATGATTTTTAAATCAACTCCAGAGCGCAGCATGAGAGTTGCATGTGTGTGCATCAGGTCATGAAATCTTATAACTGGCATATCAGACTGTTTTTAAGAATTTTCCTGGATTTCTTTGTAACATAGTCAGGTTCTTTGAATCTTACATCTTCCCAGACACTTATAAAACCTTCGTATTCAGTTACATATTTTTCGCCAAAAATCAGTTTATTCTGAAGCTGTTTATTTTTTTCTTGTTTTAAGATTTGAAGCGTTAAATAAAAAGCGTTTAGAACTTGTAAATCAGTATTTAAGTCAAGTTGAAGATAACAAAAACAAATTTTTAATATATATTTTCAAAAATTGCCCTAAAGGCATAACAGGGCTTATTGAAGGACATGCTGCTGAAAAGTATGAAAAACATGTAATGGTAAGCAGTGTAGATAATAATGGCAAAGCAGTGTCTTCAGTAAGAACTTACGGAGAATTTAATTTAATGGAGGTATTTAAATATGTATCCAAACATATAGATATGTCTTTTGGAGTACACAAGTCCGCAGTAGGTGTTTCATATAATATTAAAGACTTAAAAAAAGTCCAGGACCTATTAACAAATACACAGAAGAAAATCCGCCTAAAGAAGAAATAAAGAATTTAGACGGTGTTTTGACAAAAATGCCAACTTTAGAAGATGTTGTAGATCTTCATAGTTTTGAGCCTTTCGGCTACAAGAACCCAGAACCTGCTTTTTTATTCGAAGGTACAATTACAAACATAAGAGCAAACCAGAGTTGGCAACTAGTGATTGTAAACGAAGAAACTGGGTTTTTTTAGATGGTGCTTACAAAAAAAAGTGATAAGGTAAAATTTGCTGTAAACCCGTATATTAAAAACGGACATGTTAAACTGTGGATATTGGATAAAAAACCTAAAATTTTAGAATAATTAAACATATTTTAAATGAAAGGAGATTTTTTATGGTAAAATATATAGGATTATGGAGAAGATTTGTAGAATATATAATAGATGGAATAATATTAACAGTTGGTATTTTTATAATAGACCTTATGACAAGTTTAGTGTTGGAAGTTTTTTTAATGGATTTAGACAGTGTAACAAAAGACAGTATTATATATACAATAAGCTTTATATTAGGTCTCATAATACCATTGTTTTATTTTGCTCTGATGGAATCCTCAAACAAACAGGCAACTTTAGGGAAAATGGCAATAGAATTTCTTTTGGAAGAGCAACTGCAAGATACTGGAGCAAACTTTTATCAAGTTTCCTTTTTTGTATCGGTTACTTTTTAGCCGGATGGACAAAAAAGAAGCAGGCTCTGCATGACATGATAGCAGGTACATTGGTTGTCAAGGATTGAAAATGAGAGACTTGTTTCTGAGTTTTTGATAAAATCTAAAAACAACTAAAATTTAGAGATTACCTTAAAATTTCTCTAGTGTTTTAGTCTTAATAGTTGTATAAGTGTTTTTACTTCATTTTACCTTCTGTCATACTTTGTTGTATCTAGTCTCAAAGTTACAAATAATTTTCTGACTTGTATTTTCTCACCACCTTTTAAAAAAAGAAGGGATTTCTTATTCTATATAGAATATTTAAAATAGAGTAATTTAAAAAAGGAGGTAAAACTTTATAAAAAATGATATATTAGCACAAAAAAAATTTAATAACAGTTGTATATTCTGCACCTGGGGATAATGGTAGTACAGTACAACAGGTAATGGTATTTCAACCGTTGATACAAGTGGAATAAAAGAGTTTATCTGAAGAATTGTCAACGCACTCATGGACGTCGTAGTAGTTGTCATAGTAGGATTAATTGCATGGAATGGCTACTAAAAAGTAAAAATAGACAATAACCCTTAACTTTAATTTATTTTTTAATCTATTTAAAAATATTTTGAAAGGATGGTTGATTTATGAGATACAAAAATGTAGTAAAAGTTATAATAGTTTTGCTAGTAGCTTTTTCGCTTGTTGCTTCAGGTTATATATATACTCCTGACAAATTTAAAAATACTATTAATGAACCAGGGTTTATTCAAACAGCCTATGCTTCAAGTGGTGCAGGAAATGTCAACCCATCAGTTGAACCTGTAAGAGTAGCAAAACTTTGGACAGGTAAACAGTATTTTGTCAGAAACGCTGAAAAGATAGCAACCGATATAGCGCCATATGTAAATAAAGATGGACGTACACTTGTACCTTTAAGATTTGTAGCATATGCACTCGGTCTAGGCGAAGAAAACGTCATATGGAATGAACAAGATCAGACAGTAACAATAAAGGCTGATATAACCTTTCCTAAGTTTTACACACTGCCTCAAAAAACACTCAAAAGAACGTTGGTGTTCAAGATAGGCAGCCCTGAATTTACAGTAGACGGTCAGACAAAAGTAATGGACACGGTTCCTGTCCTGGTAAATGGCAGAACAATGCTTCCTGCAAGGTTTGTGGCTGAGAATTTAGACTATGAAGTACTCTGGAA
>JBNAVY010000044.1:0-14615 GCA_049700195.1 Thermoanaerobacteraceae bacterium | reverse complement strand
AGAAGTAATCCCGAAAGAAGGTTTCAATTCCACTATGGTTAGATTAAATCCCAAAGCAGCATTGACATACAAGCTCGCTAAATATGTTTCAATTCCACTATGGTTAGATTAAATCCCATAAAAATTGCATGATAATACTTCCTTTATTCAAGTTTACTTTAGCATAACATTGGCTATTTTACAATATCCTAGGCAAAATAAAGTCGCCAATAAAATGTATAATAATTCATTTGTTTAAAAAACTTGTTTCTCACTAAAAAATTGAAAACGTTATTTTATAAATTTTTCTTGTCGACCTCCAATAATTTTAACATTGGGAGAGGTCGACGAGAAAATAAATTAATAAATATTCATCTTATTTTTTGTATCATCCCAAATCCCGCACTATTTTTTTCTCCTATACCACAATCATATGCCACTTTTATTAATTCAATATTTCCTGACATTATAAAGGGCACCATATATCCCCAAACAAAAATATTTTTATATTTTATTCTTTTACTCTTAGGTTTTTGTGAGTAATATTGCATATCAAAATTAATATTAAGACTTAAATTATCAGGTAATGTATTATAAAGTACATAATACTTTTCAATTAGATTGTTCTTTAAATTTTCTACAAATTTAGGTTGATGCAAAGGTAGATTTACACTTTTTCTTTTACCATCGATTTCTACAGCTGTAGAAGATACAATTGGAGATAAACATATAAATTTATTTTCTTCATTATTAAATTCTGGTTCTTTTAGTACTTCTGCACTTTCAATCTTAAACTCATAATTCTGCAATTTTAGAATATCATTATTTAAGACTTCTCCTATAAAATTCAACAAAAACTCTTTTTTAGGGGAAGTTATATATAAGTATGTCTTATCTAAAAACATTATATTTTTATCAGTTATTTTAAAGTTTTTACTACGCAGTTGAGAAAAAGTAAATAATTTAAAGGCTTTTTTCCCATAACTATATCCTTTTGTATGAAGCTCTTCTGCATATTCTTTGTTTGCTTTTTTTAAAGTATTGTATACCCATCCTGATAAAAAATAATTATAGTTTATATTTAGACTCTTACCTTCCTCTGGCAATAGCGTTAATTTTAGTCTCATCTTATCCCCTCACAAAATATTATCTGTAGAATTTTTTTCTACTCCAATAATCTTTTTAGATAGCCACTTTTCAGAACTGACAGTATATATTAAAATGGAATCACATTTTAAATCCAAATGTCCTTTAAACCATAAGATAATACGATTTAATTGAGCTTCTGTTAATTCACCCTCAAAAACGGAATTTTGTACCCAATTCAAATATGTCTTTAAAAATTTATTTACTTTTGCAACCCTTTTTTCTTCAACGTCGTAAACTATTAGTATATACACACTACCACCACATTTTTAATGATTCATACTTTTCTTCATCTAATAAATGCTTTATAAGTTTATAACATTCAAGTCTTATAAGCCTTCTATAGCTAATACTTCTATTCAGTTTTGGATGTTTTATTATAGTTCCTAATTTTTCTTCAAATTCTCTCTGAAATATTACTCTGCCTTTATCATTCAAATAACACATATTTAAATCTTGATCAAAATATTCCTCTTTTATCATTTTTTGATTTATCAAACTAAAAATAATTCTATCTATAATCATTGGTTTAAAAATTTCACTTATATCAAGGCTTAAAGAAAATCTCCTTTCACCCGGCTCATGTAAATAGCTTATAGTTGGATTTAGTTGCGTATTGTATATTTCTGTAAGAACTATAGAATACATCATAGAATTACCAAAGGAAATCAAGGTATTTATTGGATTATCCGGAGGATTCATTGTCCTATTTTTAAATTCAAATTTTCCATCTGTTATTATCTCAAATGTGTTATAATATATATTTCTAATTCTACCCTCAACACCCATAAGTTCTGCAATTGTATTAGCATCTTTTATGTTTTTTCTCTCATTTTCTATCCTTTCAACATATTCATTTAATCCTTCTTTTCTATTTGCATAATATTTGACATTTTTTAAAATATTATGGCTAGCACCATTAATAATTTCCTTCGCAATTTTTAGCCTCTCTAGTTCTTCTTTATATTTTTCTACTTGTTTTACTAACAAAAAACCCGAAGGCAGATGTTCTCGGGGATAAAAGCTTCCTGTATAATATCCATAATAATTAAAAACATGAAGTGTTATATTGTTTTGTGATAAAAAATTGATTGCTTTTGTATTTAAATCAACTTCTCCAAACAAAAATATCTCTTGGATATTATTTACTGGGATAGGCTTTTTACCATAAGTTTCACTTTCTAAGTAAATGGTGTTGTCTTTTCTACTTAATCGTCCATTAGTATTTACATATATGCTTCTTTTCATAAAATCACCTTTTTAACTAAAACATAATTCATAATAACTACATTTTGTACAAATTTTACTTTGTATTTTAGTCGGTGGTTTATTCATTAATTTTATTTTGTAGATTTCTTCAATTATTTCTTTTATTTCATTCTCATTCTCCTCACTAAGAGAAATCTCCTCCTTCGAATGGTTATCCATATAATGTATAACTCCTGTAACTTTATCCACACCTTTCATTTTCAAATAGTAAATATAGTATAAAACTTGGTACTTTGTCGCTTCTTCTATTGCTTTACTCTTCTTGGTTTCGTGTATTTCCAATTGATTTTTAATAAAATCAATTTTTATACGTCCATCAAGTAAAATTTCTTTATCTTCTCTTTGAAAACTGTTTTCATGCAAAGATTTACCTATTTCAACATAATCAGAATTATGCTCCATATTTATACCATGGGTAAAAAGCCAAAGCTTATGCTTACATACAAAATAATAATTTATTTCTGTACCAGTTACAAAATTCATAATATCACCTTAATAATATTAAAAGTTACGTTGTAAATACATTATCATAAGGTTTATCAATGAGAAGTCCTAAATCCTTATCATATTCACAATACACGAAATCCACATCATAGCCTTTATCTTCAATGAGTCCCTGTTTTTTTAAAGCAATATATCTTCCCTGAGAAATACTTACTACATATCCTGCAGCTTCAAAGTATTCTTTATTTTTAATTTTGTTTATATACTCTTCTTCAAATATATAAGGTACAACTTCTCTATTATCAAACAGTTCATAAAACTCTTCTTTTAAATATTTATTTTCAATAAAAGGATACAATTGACTTATAACATTTCTAAAGCTATCTTTTGCTTTTAGAAATTCCTTATAATCTTTATCTTCATATCCATCTTTATAAACTTCATTAACTAAATTTTGTATTAAATCTTCGCTTAGCATATCATATTTACTTAAAAGTTCTAATGTTTTACTCACAACATTTTGATTTTTATAAACAAATTTATCTTCACAAGACCCTTGTGAAAAAATATTAACTGGCGATATACACTTGACTCCTTTTCTGTTTACCCTCCCAAACCTCTGAATAAGTGCATCAATAGGAGCAGGTTCAGTATATAAAACATCAAAATCTATATCCAATGAAACTTCAATTGCCTGCGTACCAACTAATAATTGAACTTTGTCTAAACTCTTTTCTATTCTTTCTCTGTCCTTTAAAATAAATCGCGAATGTAAAAGAGCTTTTTCATTTGTATAATCTTTTAGTTCATTATAAACTTTCTGTCCACGATCCACTGTATTACAAACAACAAGAACCTTTTTACTTTCTTTTATATCTTTTATTATTTTACCTATATTAGAAAAAACATCTCCTTCACTAACTAAAACTTTATGCCTTACAATCTTTTTAAGTTCTTCTTTTTCTGGCTCAATTAGAGATTTTATGTTTAATTCTTCTATAAAAAGTTTTTTTAGAAAATCTGGTAAAGTAGCTGACATAATAAAAACTTCTAATTTATACTCTTCTTTTAAATATTTTAAACTTTCCAATATCAAAGCGGTAGTATGAGGGTCATAGCTATGGACTTCATCTACAATAAAAAGTCCGCCTGTCATTTCACCAATATGCTGTTCAAATCCAGTTACACCAAAGAAGTATTTTAATATTTGAAATGGGGTTAAAACTTTATAAGGTTTGAAAATTTTCTTAGATAAATCATATTTTGTCCTAGCCATATTTACCACATCAAAATAATCTTCTCCTGATTTTGTGAACTCTTTATATAGAAAATACAAAGCCTTCCCATGAAGTAAAGCCACTTTTCCGTCTCCAAAAGAATTTTTGAGCCTGTTATACATGGCATTAATACTTGCTGTATAAGGAAGTAGATAAAATACCCTTTTCCCTTTCGATTCATTTTGATTGAAATCACTCCATAAAAGAGAAGCTTCTGTTTTCCCATAACCTGTCGGGGCAATTAAAATGGCTGATCCTTTTGTATTCATAGCTTTTAATTGCATATCTTTATAACTTTCAAATTTAAATATGTTTTTCATGTCTGATATTGCTTTTACTATTTCCTCTTGAGAAGCCGACGACAAATGGTCACATGCAGTCAAAAACCCTCCTAAAAATAACTTTCTTTTATTATTTTTAACCTTTTTGTCTTCATAATCATTTAAGTATTCTTTTGCAGCAAAATGAAATGCATCTTCTATTTGTTCCATAGACTGTATCTGTTTTAATCTAATTTCATATCCTAAAAATTCTTTACTCCACTCTGGCACCTTATCTATCATAAACTGCAAGTACTTTATATTTTCCTCTAGTTCTTTTAACTTTTTTATATAATTGTCTTTTCCGGGTGTTGTCAAAGTAGAATAACTTTCTTGCAGTTCATATAAGTCTTTGTGGTGTGTAATAATCGCAAGAGCAATATCTTTTTTTACATCTTCGGAATAGGGCAAGCATGAGATAAAACCTGCTGATATTATCTCGTGCCTGTATCCCCATGGTTTTCCCTCTTTTAGCATCTTTTGGAATCCTTCTGCTGCCTTGCCAAAATCGTGTAGAAATACAGCTACAAAAAGGTACTCATAAAAATTCTCATCATTACAAATTTCAACAACTTCTGGGTAGGCATCTTTTAAACTTTTAAAAACTAAAAGGGCATTTCGTGTATGCTGAATAAGTGTTTCCTCTCCATATTTACTGCTTTTAGCTAATATTTTCTTGCCCATGTATATATACTCCCCAATCTAATTCCTCATCGTACCAAAAACTATCTCCTTCATACTCAATAAAATCTCCTAAAACATAATACGGCCTAATGCGAATAGCTTCCCTAGGAATTGTATTTGAAAAATACATAGGCAATGCTTGAAGAGGACCCCAGATACCTTCTTCCCCAAAAGGTATAACTGTCCCTCCAACTCTTTTTTTACCATACTTTTGTACTAAATCTATCTCTTTAACTTCATCTACCATCATTAAATCAGAACTTCTACCTAAAAGAAGAGAATATTCCGGTTTTTTAAAAGCATCTTTAAGTCTTAAATTTGTAAGATATACATATAAATCGGGATTTAATAAAAATTCTCTTTTATAAACATTAGATTTTACACTATTATCATTTGAAAGCATGTATATAGTTTCTAAATCAACCCCTTTTGCCTCACTTCTCATTACATAACCTACTTTTGTATCTTTAGGTGCCATGTATTCTCCTTTAGCCGCAGAAATAAGACCATATACAGTTGATACAGGAGGTACAGGTAAAGTTGGCTGATACCCTGTTACAAAGATTGGATACCTAAATGATGCAGTCCAACCCATAAGATGAACCCTTAAAACTCTCATTTTATATCACCTCTTATAAAAGCCACTTACCACTTGCTGAAAATTAGACACCGCATCATTTACTGTTAAAAGATGTACTTTAATATTTGATAATGTACTGTTTAATTCATCAACCATATGTTTTAAATCTTCATTGTATTCGTCCATAAATCCTTCTCTTTTCCCAATATATAGATCAGAAATAATGTTTTCTTGATAATCCAAAATAACTTCTTTTAAAGCTTTTACATTTATAGCAGCCTCTCCTTTTTCATCAACTGCAATATTCATAAAGATGTTATTACCACAATTCAGTATAGCTAAAACTATAAATTTAGGAGAAACATCTGTTAAATGAGATGTTTGTTTTGCTCCTCCAAATATATATGGCAGCACTCCTATTAGTTCACTAGCTCTTTTACCCCTTATATCAACTGGTAAGCTTATAACTTTTCCATCTTCTTCAACTATACAATTATGTGTTTCCCATTCTTCTTTATATGCTTGTGTTATATTCATATATCCAGTTTTATTTACACTGCTAAATCTACCTACCGAATCTAAATCAAGTGAAAAAATTCCTTTTAAAACTGTTGAGTAAAATTGATGTTCATAAGGCACGGGGTCTCCTTCATGCCTTGCCATAACTCCAAAATCATTAACTATATTTACAGGAGTTACAGAAATTAGTGGTGAACACTTAAAAGGAGAAACTCTTGTGAGAGTGGTCCCAGATTTTTTACCTATTGCTTTCATGTATCCAAACACATCATCATCTGGGTATTTGAAAGGATTTGCTGCTGTAAAGGCTATCTTCGATTCTCTCTCAATAGGTGATAACTCCCATCTAAAAATATTTTCTAAAGAATTTCTTATCCAATACCTAAAAGCTTGACCTGAAACATATACATATTCCCCTCTACCTCTTCTTATTTTCTTAACAGCAATTGTATTTTCTGTCTTCGCTCCAATATCTGGGCCAGCATTATTCAGTGCAGAAGCAGAAGCATCTATTAATATAAAACCATTTACATTATTCATAAACTAACTCCTCCTTTTATATCATTTCAATATCTTTTTCTTCACTTTCAATTTCATCACTTTCTATTAAATTTTCTTTTATTTCTTTTTTATTATCGACTAACCAGTTATGTAATTGCTCATAAAGTCTAAATATTATAAGATCCTGTGTCTCCTTCCAAGATAAATTACCTTCAGGAAAAAGATATTTTTCATATTCATCAATTGTAAATAAAGGCTTTTCAAACCCTGCACTTATCCTATCTTTTATTATGAGTCTTAGTATATTTCTAAAATCTCCATAAGTTTTTGATGCCTCTAATTGCGAAAGTCTTCGTATATTCCCTTTTGATTTTATTAGCTGTGCAATATCATCGCTTACGCTTTTTATAGTTTCAAGCCTTTTTTCTTCCAAACCTCTCACCCCTTTCATATAATACTCAAGAAAACTCCACCCTACTAAAGTTTTTCTTTCACTGGTATCTATAAAATATCCCAATATTGACTGCCCTTTCAAAAGCCTTTCATAAACATTATTTCTTAGGTTTTTATATTTTTCTTCATCCTCTGGATCAACTTTTTTTGAAAATATATATCCTCTTTTTATAATCTTATTCCAATTATTCTTTTCCTCATGTTGGAGAGCATAAGCCAAAAATTTAAATATCTTATCAGGCATATCGTATATTGATAAATTATCAATAGGTGGTTGATTAAAATTGGTAAAATAGTAAAGCATAATATTTGTATTTTCTTTTTGCCATTCTCTTCTATCATAGGTTAATATAATATCTGTAGCTAAATGAAACAAAGTATTTATAGGATTTGTATATCCTTCGTCATTACACCCAGTATATTTTTTTGTCGCCTTTTGCATATCAATAAAAGCCTTGCATTTATTAGCATAAATCTTCTCCACTTCTTTATTATTTGATTGTAAACACACTAAATTACCGGCTTTATAAAAGATAAGAGGAGAAAATTGAATAGCTAAAGCGCAAGCAGAACAATAGTCTGCTCCTTCGCTCCCATAAGAAAAGAAATTTACGAAATCACTCGTTCCTGTTAAAGGCACTTGAGTTTTTGTAAAATACCTTTTAGAATTTCTCCTGCCACAGGCAATACAATTTCCTTCTGTAGATAATGGAGTAATTTCTGATAACAAATCATTTAAAAATTTACCATACTCACCCTTTTTGTCTTTTACACTGGGATTTGTTAATTTACTATTAGGAAAAATAGAATACATTATCTTATTCCAGCCTTCTTTGATGTATAAACCAGTTATCTCATCAATCAACCTCTCTAAATCTTCCTTTTCAATTGCTTCTGGTTTATCTTTCTCAAGCCATACTAGCATAGCAGTTATACCCGCATCTACAAAAGGATTTCCCGTATATGTAAATATATTATTCATCCATATCACCTCCTTCTAATACACAGTTTTACACTTTTACCTAATATATTCTACAAAAACCTCAAAAATCCTCTAAAATTTCCAGAAAATTTTTTAAAAAAACTGATATGTAAAAACACATATCAGTTTTTTTAATCTATGGTATTAATCAATTTTTGAGATAGCTCATTTATTTTATATAAAACTCTTTCTCTTTCTAGTCCATCTAAAAGGACTGGTGTATAATCATTTCTATTTTTCTCTGAGGAAATAGATACAGGAATTATATTTGTATTAATTTTCATAAGTTGTTTTTTGTTATTAAATGTAAAAATTTGTTGAAAGATAATTGAATCTTTATCTTTAGGATTTCTGTTTCCCCCAAAAGAAAAGTTACCAAGAGAATATGCAATAACCTTTCCTTTATATTCTTCTATGCCTTGTATGACATGAGGATGATGTCCAATAACAAGATCTGCTCCTTCATCAATTACAAAATGGCCAAGATCTTTTTGAATTTTATTTGGATAATAATTATTCTCTTCACCCCAATGAAAACTAATAATTAATATATCAACTTTTTCCCTTAATTCTTTAATATCTGTTTTTATCTGTTTTTTAGTCAAGGAACTATTATCAAATCCCGTATATCCCAAAACACCTATCTTTATTCCTTTTGCATCTTTCATATATTTATAACCATATCCAAAATATCCTATTTTCTCTCTATTTAATGCTTTAATTGTATCCTCAAAACCTTGTCTTAAATAGTCAAATGTATGATTATTTGCTAAATTTACCGCATCAATATTTCCTTCTTTTAGAATTTTGCTATATGAAGGATCTCCTTTGAATGCATATTCTTTATCAGCTTTATAAGATGAATTTGTAAATGTTGTTTCCAAATTTGCAATTGTTAAATCCCCTTTTTCAAAAATCTGCTTTACATTTTTAAAAAAATGGCCATAATCATTGTTATGTTTTATTAATTCCTCATCAAAAGTGCCATATCTACCAAAAGACTCATCAAAACCTAATGCACAGTCACCAATGGCATTTATAACTATATTTATATCTTCTTTTTCACAAAGAGGTTGTTGAAGGTTAGCTTCTTTTATCTCGTCTTGAAAATAAATTTCGTCATAAAGATCATTTGGGATATTCATATTTAAAACTTTTACAGGGATAAGAAATATACAAAAAATTATACTTACAAAGATTATACTCTTTAAAAACTTATTAAGCTTCACCTTCAACAACCTCCAAAAGTTATCTATCTAGCTCATCAGTAAGTTTAATTATCTCATCAATAATATTACCTATATGTGCAATAGTATCTAAGAGTGGCTTTTCTGTAGTTATGTCAACACCAGCCATTTTTGCCAGTTCTACTGGCGTTTTTGTTCCACCTGCTTTTAAAACTTCTTTCCAGTCTTCTAAAGCCTTTTTGCCTTCATTTATAGTTCTTTTACTTACTTCAGTTGCAATTGTTAGCCCTGCACTATATGTATATGGATATAAGCCCATATAATAATGTGGCTGTCTCATCCAGGTAAGCTCTGCTCCCTCATTTATTTTTACAGCATCTCCCCAGAATTTTTCCAGAACTTCTCTTTTTAACTTATTTAAAATAGGTGCAGTAACAGAACCACCTTTATCAATTATCCTATATACTTCTCTTTGATAAGCTGCTTCTAAAAGATGAGTAACAAAATTATGATAATAGGTACGTGATATTAATGATGAAAGAACCCATCTTTTCATTCTTTTATCTTTATTATTTTTCATTAAATAGTCAGCCATTAGCATCTCATTCATTGTTGAAGGTGCTTCAATAAAATAAAGGGAAGGTCTTGAATCAAATATATTTTGATGCTGATGAGCTAAATAAAAATGCCCTGCATGACCAAGTTCATGAGATAAAACAAAAACTTCCCTCATTCTATGTGTCCACGAAATCAATATATATGGGTGAGTTCCATAAGGTGTTGAACAAAAAGCCCCTGTAGATTTTCCCTTATTTTGAACAAAATCAATCCATCTCTCATCAAAGGCTTTTTTAATCATTTCAACATAATCACTCCCAAAAACTGAAAGAGCTTCTTCTATGTAAATTTTTGCTTCTTCAATACTTATTTCAGGTTCAAATTCAGGATCCACTTCTAATTTTAAATCAGCAAATGTCATTTCATCTAAACCGTGAATTTTTTGAAGAAGTTTAGCAAATCTTCTCATATGTGGTGCTAAATATTCCATTATTAAATCAATTTGTCTGTCATATAATTCTCTTTCAACATCTTGCGAAAAAAGTAGACTATCAATAACTGAATCAAATTTGCGTAAATTAGCTAAAACTTTTTCCTTTTGCACCTGTGTTTGATATGCCATCCCTATAGTATTCTGATATTCTCTTAATTTTTTTGAAAATACCTCAAAAGCAGTTCTTCTGATTTTAGTATTAGTTTCATATTCCCATTTCCCTTCAAATAAAATAAAGCTCAAAGGATATTCCTTGCCATCTACTTCAAAAGTACCAAAATCCATATCTGCTAATTTTGCCATATTATATATTTGGTAAGGTGAATTTAATACTCCAGAAAGTGCTGAGAGTGTTTTTTCTGCTTCAGGATGAAGTGTATGATTTTTCTTTTTTAAAATTTCATTAAGATAATTAGAATTTTCAGGTGATTTTTCCATAGCTTCTTTTATAATGTTTTCATCTAATTCTATAATTTCCGATTCTATAAAACTAAGTCTGCTTTCAAGTTCCGAAGCAATATTTGTGAATTTAGCCTGCCTTTGAAGATTTTCGGAATTGGTTTGATCTACTGCAACAGATAGATAAACATAAGAGCCTGAAAGGCTTAAATATTGCTCTAGAATCTTTAACTTGTTTAAACAATTATTAATAAGTTCTGCTTTTGTAAGCTTCCCTTTAAAATTTTCTTCTATTTCTTTTGTAAGATTTTCTGCATTTTTAACTGTTTCTTCATACTCATTATCAGTTTTAAAAATTCCAGATAAATCCCATGTAAATTTTTTGTCAACATCTTTTCTTTCTAAAATTTTATTTTCCAAGAAAAACTCCCCCTTTTAAATTTGATAATATCTATAAAAATTATAATACTCTACCAAAAATTTTGCAAATTTATAACCTGATTGGGATATATTCGCCGTATTTTAAATATCAATTTTTAAAAAAAGTTAAAAACACAAATTTGAGAATATTCTTTAAAAATGTTAAAATAAAAATAAAATAAATTTTTAATAAGGAGAGATTTATATGGACCTCGGCCTTAAAAACAAAGTAGCATTTGTAATGGCTGGAAGTAAAGGGCTTGGGAAAGCAGTTGCTTTGGAACTTGCAAAAGAAGGAGCCAATGTCGCTATAATCTCAAGAAATGAAGAAAACCTCAAAAAGGCAGCCGATGAAATAAATGCGACAACAGGAAAAGAAGTTTTAACAATTGTAGGCGATGTAACCCGTAAAGAAGACATTGAAAGAGCTGTAAGAGAAACGGTAGAAAGATTCGGAACAATACATATTCTTTTTGCAAACGCAGGAGGTCCTCCTGCTGGTGGATTTTTTGATGTAAAGCCTGAAGATTACTTAAAAGCAGTTGAATTAAATTTAATGAGCACAATATATGCAGTGTATGCAGTAAAAGATTTTATGATAAATCAAAAATGGGGAAGAATAATAGCCTCCACATCAATATCAGTAAAGCAGCCTCTTGACAATTTAATTCTTTCTAATGTGTCAAGAATGGGAGTAATATCATTTATAAAATCTGTGTCAAATGCACTAGCGCCCTTTGGAATTACTGCAAATGCCGTAGCACCTGGTTACACAATGACGGAAAGAATAGAAAACTTACTTAAAGCAAGGGTTGAAAAAGAGGTTATTACCTTTGAAGAAGCTCAAAAATCAATGATTACAGACATTCCTATAAAAAGGTTAGGAAACGTTGAAGAATTTGCATCAACTGTTTTATTTTTAGCATCAGAAAAAGCTTCCTACGTAACAGGGGTAGTGCTTCCAATTGATGGTGGATTTATAAAAGGGCTGTAAATATGTTGACTATTATTTCACATATGGTATAATATAAAAATAAAAATTAAATATCCTTTTTTATCATGAAGTAAGTGCAGGTAGTAGGAAAGATGGCGAATTATAATATGCTTTAGAGTCTTTCCTCAAAAGTAGATTATAATAAGTCATCACAGACCTAATTCCGAAACCTGTACAGAAAAATGCTAAAATAGGCTGGGGCTCGCTTTGGTCCGCTGGGCCAAAGATAGACTATGCGAAAGCATGGTTTAAGGTGAGTCTTCAACTAAAAATTGAAGGCGAAGCCTGGGCACTCTACCCTTTTTACTGGTAGAGTGTTCAGGCTTTTATTTTTTATAAATTTTTAATCAAAAGGGAGGAATAAAAAATGTACAAAAAAATATTGGTTATTTTAATGTTTATAACTCTGACATCCACTCTATTTTTAGCTGGATGTGGAAAAACAACAACAGGAGAAACGACTTTACAAAAAGCTCAAAAAACTGGAGAAATTAAAATTGGATTTGCAAATGAAAAACCTTATGCATATAAAGATGACAACGGAAAGCTAACAGGTGAAGCAGTGGAAATAGCAAAGATAATCTTTGAAAGGCTTGGCATAAAAAAGATAAACGGTGAATTAACAGAATTCGGCTCTTTGATCTCGGGCCTTAAGGCAAAACGTTTTGATGTAATAACAGCAGGAATGTTTATAACCCCTGAAAGATGTAAACAAGTTGCCTTCGCAAATCCAGACTACTCAATTGGAGAGGCATTAGCTGTTCAAAAAGGAAATCCCAAAAACTTACACAGTTTTGAAGACATAGCTAAAGACCCTAACATAAAAGTTGCTGTTATGGCTGGTGCACAGGAATCCAAAACCTTAAAAGAAATAGGTGTAAAAGAAAATCAAATTGTAATTGTCAATGATCAGCCATCAGCAATTTCAGAGTTAGAATCCGGAATAGTAGATGCAGTAGCAATGACTGGTCCATCTTTACAGGCCATGTTAGACTCAGCGAAAAGTAACAAAATAGAAAGAGTAATTGACTTTAAAGACCCTGTAATAAACGGAAAAGTCTTGAGAAACTATGGAGCAGCTGCATTCAGAAAAGAAGATACAGATTTTGTCAAAGCTTACAATGAAGAATTAGAAAAGATGAAACAGTCAGGAGAATTATTAAAAATCCTCGAAAAATTTGGCTTTACAGAAAATGAAATGCCAGGAGATATACAAGCCAAAGATATTTGCAAATAAATCTTTAATTATTTAATAATAAAAATTCCCCTGCGCAGTCTTTTGACAAAATGAAGATTTACTTTATTAATAAACTGTGCAGGGATTAAAATTTTTATCTAAACTTTTAGCAAACAATTATGGGGGTGATTAAAATCGACAAGATAATAAATATTTTGTTAAGATTGGTAGAAGCTTCAAAAGTAACAATTTCTTTAACAATTGTTGCAGCTTTATTAGCTTCATTAATTGCTTTTATTTCAGGAATTTTATTGCTAAATAGGCATAAAATAATTCGAATTTTTGTTCGCACTTACGTTGAAATATTCAGGGGGACTTCATTACTTGTCCAACTTTACTGGATATATTTTGTTCTCCCACTTTTTGGTTTGGAATTGCCTAAATTTACTGCAGGAGTCGTGGCAATAGCTCTAAACTATGGTGCTTATTCTTCAGAAATTGTAAGATCCGGCTTTTTATCTGTACCAAAAGAACAAATAGAGGCTGCAAAGGCTTTAAATTTTACACCTTTACAAAGAATGAGATATGTCTTATTTCCCCAGGCTATTAGAATAATGCTGCCCGGATTAGGAAACCAAATTATAGAGCTCATAAAGGGCACAGCCTTAGTATCATTAATAGGCTTAGAAGATTTAACTTACTCAGGAGTAATAATGAGAACAAATGACATAGCAGATACCTTTATTATATTTATCTTAATACTGCTAATCTACTATGCAATATCTACAATATTTGCATCAGGGTTTAAACTATTAGAAAAACGCGTCAATGTAGGGAGGGCATAAAAATGTGGAGTTGGCCATTTACATTTAAAGTTTTGCCAAAACTTTTATCGGCTGCAAAAATCACTTTTATTGCAACGATTCTGGGGTTTTTATTAGCCTCATTTTTAGGGCTTGTCTGGACACTTTTAAAAAGAGCAAAAATACATTGGATATCAAAAAGTACCACAGCAATTGTTGAATTTATACGCCGTACACCATTATTAATCCAGTTATTTTTCTTGTACTACACATTGCCAAATTTTAATATAAGATTACCTGCTCTTACAGTTGGAATAATCGGTTTAGGACTTCACTACAGCACTTACTTGTCAGAGGTATATAGAGCTGGAATTGAATCAGTTGAAAAAGAACAATGGGAGGCAGCAAAGTCATTAAATTTTACTCCTTA
>JBNAVY010000043.1:0-16873 GCA_049700195.1 Thermoanaerobacteraceae bacterium | reverse complement strand
GGTAAAACTATTAATGCAAAAGTAGATTCAAGATTTGGACGTGCACCTTTTTTTGTTATCCTTGATACACAGACTTTAGGATATAAATTTATAGAAAATGTTGCTGCTCAACAAAGTAGTGGAGCAGGAACAAAAGCAGCTGAAATGCTTATAAATGAAGGCATTGAAGCTTTAATTTCAAGTAACCTTGGACCAAATGCCATGAGTGTTATAAAAGCAGCAAAAATTCCTGTTTATAAATCCGTTGATGGAGATATTAAAACTAATTTAGAATTATTTCAAAACAATAAACTTGAAAAAGAATTTTAAAAAAATTTATAGGGGCATTAAAATTATTAATACCCCTATAAAATAATAATACTATTTATTTTTAATTTTTATAGATTTTAATTTATCTTGCTCCTCTAAAAGTTCTTTAAAAGCAGAATCAATTGATAAACCATTTAAAAACTTAATATATACTTTTTCAAAAAATTCATCACCATATTTTTCAATCAATAACTGAATATATTCATTTTCATTATTTTTATCATATAAAACTTTGCCAAAAATAAAATTCTTGATTTTTGATACCTTTAATTCCATCTTATCTATTCTTCCTTTATCAATAAAGCTCTGGTAGGAGCAGCTTCTGCCATATTTATTTTTAAAGGAGCAGCATATAAAAGATATTCACCTTCAGCAATATCCTTTAATCTTAAACCTTCAATTATAACTATACCAGAACCCAATAAAATTTTGTGAGTCTGATGTTCTGGTTGATTTCTTTCTATCCCTAAGGCATCAATACCAACGCCAATAATTTTTTTATCTTTTAAAAATTGTGCTGCATCTTTATCCAAATATACAAATTCAAAATCAAATTCGTCAACAAAAGAATTTCTTGTTTTAAAAAGAATAAAATCTTTATCTTTTATATCCTTATTTTGAAGATCAGCAACAGATATCTTATCTTTTATAAATGTAAAATCAAAAACTTTGCATTTTGTAATAACTTTACTAAGATCTAAAGCATCTATAGTACTGCCAGATTCTATCATATGTAATGGTGCATCAATATGTGTCCCTGTATGCATATCAAAACAAATTCTTGATTCTCTTACTCCACTATCTTTAAAATCATGAGTTATCATAAATTTTGGCATTTTTTCTTCTTTGTTTTTATATACTGTCATTTTTTCATTAATATCCATAGAAATATCGTATATTTTCACAGTAATACCCCCTTTTAAACATTCCACCATTTTCTGTTTTCTCTTGTCAGAAGAAGATTGGCTTCTTCTGGTCCCCATGTACCCTGTTTATAATAATATAAACTAGTCTTTTGATTTTCCCATGCATCTGAAATAGAATCGACAATATTCCATGAATATAAAACCTCATCCCATCTTGTAAATAAAGTAGAGTCGCCCTTCATAACATCAAAAATGAGTCTTTCATAAGCTTCTGGGGAATTATTCGTGATCTGGCAATTTTGGCAAAAATCCATATCTACTGGTTGTATGACTAGATTACCCGCGCCAGGTACTTTAGCATTAAATTGCAAATTCACCCCCTCTTCAGGCTGTATCCTAATTATTAATAAATTAGGCATTAAATTTCCATACTCTTTAAAATAAAGGACGCCAGGAAGCGGTTTAAACTGAACTATAATTTCAGTTGATTTTTCTGGCATTTTTTTACCTGTCCTTATATAAAAAGGAACACCAGCCCATCTAAAATTTTCTATATGTAATTTTAAGGCTACAAAAGTTTCTGTATTGGAATCAAAAGATACATGTTCTTCCTCTTTATAACCAATATACTGTCCTCTTACAACATTTTTTTCTACAATTTCAGGCGTAAACATTTCAATAGATTTAAGAACTTTTACTTTTTCATCTCTTATTGACTCAGTATTAAGATTAACAGGAGGTTCCATGGCAGTTAGCGTTAACAACTGTAACATATGATTTTGAACCATATCTCTTAATGCCCCAGCTTTTTCATAATAGCTGCCTCGATTTTCTATACCTACTATTTCATTTGATGAAATTTGAACGTTATCTATATACCTTCTATCCCAAACAGGCTCAAAAAATACATTTGCAAATCTTATAACCATAATGTTTTGAAGCATTTCTTTTCCTAAATAGTGATCTATCCTATAAATATTTTTTTCTGTAAAAGCATCTGTAATTATTTTGTTTAATTTTTGTGCGGATTTTAAGTCTTCACCAAAAGGTTTTTCAATAACAACCCTGTGCCATGAATTCCCACTTTCTGCCATGCAATGTTTTCTAAGTTTTTCAACAATAACTCCAAAATATTCTGGAGAAACCGCAAGATAATAAATTCTATTCCCATTAGTATTGTATTTTTCATCAATCTCATTTAAAACAGTGTTTAAATTTTTGTAGCCACTTTCATCAGCAAAATCAAATTTTTTATAATATATTCTTTTACTTAGATTATCCCATATTTCATTATCAATATCAAATCTAGAATAATTTTTTATAGATTCAAAAACTTCCTTTCTATACTCATCTTCAGTTTTATCTCTTCTTCCGATAGACACAATAGCAAAATTATCAGGAAGCATATTTTGATATTTTAAATTATAAATTGCAGGCATTAACTTCCTATGTGTTAAATCTCCGGTTCCACCAAAAATAACCATTATATTTGATATATTATTTATAACCATTTAAATCACCTTCTATAACGTTTTTTAATTTATTCCTAAAGATAATTAATAAGTTCATTTTTTATAAATATAAGAAAATAATTATTAACAAATACTTTTTCAGCTATAACAATATTATATCATAATTCTAATTTAATAAAACATTTTATTAGTAAATATACTTAAAAAGCAGGTGTTAGCCTGCTTAATAAGAACTTACTATTATTTTACCCTTATTGTCATAAACTATATAACTTTTATTCATATAAATTAGATTTCCATAACCTTTTATATATTGCTTATTTTGAATTATTATATTCCCATATTTATCTAATATACCTATATCATTATTTTTAGGAATCAAAACTATATCCATAGGGCTTTTTTCATTTTTTAAAAACATAGTATCCCATTTTTTTAAAGGACTATCTATATATCCATAATAAATTTCATATATATATTTATTTTTGTTTATCTTGCCCATGTAAACTCTGTCAAAATTATCAATACCAATTAAATAAAATTTTTTATCACTTAACACAATATCTTTTTTACCATCTTCAATAACATGTATAATGTTATTTGCTGATTGATAAATAAGATTGTCTTTTTTTTGCATTTCATACATTTTTATAATTTTATTAACTGGTAAATTTACTTTTCTTAATTCTCCCATAATATTTATTTGATATAACTGGTCATAACTATTATCAGAGGCCTCTACATATATCATATTTGTAAGGGGAGATAATGTGATATCTGTTATAACACTTTTTGAGGGCAAGTATATATCTTTATTAACTGTATTACTTAGTGTATTATCAACATCATATGAATAAAGAT
Organism: Thermoanaerobacteraceae bacterium; assembly: GCA_049700195.1. Taxonomy (GTDB): domain Bacteria; phylum Bacillota; class Thermoanaerobacteria; order Thermoanaerobacterales; family Thermoanaerobacteraceae; genus JBNAVY01. The sequence continues at coordinate 13,365 of JBNAVY010000043.1, read as the reverse complement.
TAATATTTTTTCTATTATTAAATTCCTTTTCTTTAAAAAAAACAACCCTGTTTCTGTCAGGTAACCATACATAATAGTTAATAGTATAACCACTGAAATATAATTCTTTATATAATTGTAAATTCTTAGTATTTATAATTATGAGTTTATTATTTAGAAGATATGAAATATAATTCCCATCAAAAGAAGTTTTAATTTCTTTTGCATTTTTAGGAATATTGATTTCTACTTTACCTTTTAAACCATAATTACTTACAAAGATTTTTTTACTATTAATAACAGATGAATCCGTTAGAAAAAAATTATTAATATAATATAAAAAAATTAATTCAAATATTAAAGACATAAAAATAATTACCAAAATTCTTTTTATTTTCATATACTTCCTCCAAATTATTTTGCAAAAAATATTGTAGGTACATATCTTTCTCCTAAAGCATCTGAAGGATTATTTATTACTTTGCCTTCATAATACATTGTAGAAGAAGAACCACCATCTAAATTTGCTGCATTATAAGCACCATATTTTAGCATTATATCTTGTACATCTTTTAATGTAGCACCAATACTTTTTAAAGAACGTCCATCAATAACTAAAAAAATTATAGTACCATCAGATTTTTGTCCTATTGCAGTTCTAGGTGCTATACCCCATCCTCCATTTCCAGTTTTAATCATACCTTTTCCATTGACTACTAAAGGAGGCCCAAAACTTACTGCTTCTTTAATACCCATTTTTAAAATATTTTTGTATATAAAATTCCCTACTATTAATTTGCCATCTTTTGTTATGCCAATTAAGTCCACTTTTTTATTATTATCCTGGATCTCACTATATAATAAATTCCCTTTATGTATAACAAAACCTTGAGGTGCTCCGCCAATTCCTTTCATGCTTCTATCGCCAAATCCTCCTGCATTTATTGCTGCAATAGCACCTTTGTTTTTTGCAATAATACTTGTTGTTTCACCTTCTTTAGGAAATTTATCAGATAGTCCAACCTCAACCCTTGTTGGATCATGTATTAATATAACTTTTCCATCAAAATGTTTACCTGATACATTATACACATCAATAGAATTGTTATGATTATTTGTAAAATTTATAGATTCCATATTGCTTTGTCCTGCATCAATTCTATTAATTTTCATTATCTTTTCAATAGTGCTCTTACTTAAAAAGGTTGTAACTATATATTGATGAGTAAAAGTTGTCATAGCTGTAGTTACAAGTGTATCCCTTATATTAGTAAAAGGTCCATAAAAAATGAAAATAGGCATAGTAAATGACATAAAAAAAATCTCAAAAATAATAAAACCAAAAAACTTCTTTAAAAATATTTTTTCTTTCATAAAACACCTCATACAATTTTAAATAGGTAGTTTTATTATAATATATAAAAATTAAAATTCAATTAATAATTTGTAAAAAAACAATAAAGGGAATTTATTTTTTCCCTTTATCTGATTCTAAGATATACTTTTAAATAATCAATCATATCTTGACTAATTTTATCATTTGTTTCTATATATATATATTTGCCTTTTATTTTATAAGTAAAATCACTAAACCCTTGTGCTTCTAAATAATATTTTACTGTATTAATTCCTGAATCTTCATTTTCAAATAAAATCTTATTTCCAACATAATTACCATTTACGAAAACTTCATATGTGTCATTAGGAATCTTTAAATTTGTATTTTGAAATGATAATGATTTAATTACACCAGGTGCAATATTATTTTGATTATACATTGTATTCACCTCATAATTATTTTACTCAAAATAATTTAACATATTCTTAACAAAAATAACTTGTTATTAAATGCACAAAACTTTATAATTAACATAGGAGGTTGATTTTTAATGAACAATAATAAAAAAATCTTATATTTTATTTGCACTGGTAATTCTTGTAGGAGTCAAATGGCAGAAGGTTTTGCTAAACTTTATAGTAATAATGAATTTGAAATATTCAGTGGTGGTATTGAAGCACATGGTTTAAATCCAAAAGCCGTAGAAGTAATGAAAGAAATTGGCATTGATATTAGCAAGCAAACTTCTGATATATTAGATGAAAATATTTTGTTTAAATCTTATTATGTAATTACTCTATGTGGTGATGCAAAAGATAAATGTCCCTCTCTTCCCTCTTCAGTAAAAAGCATGCATTGGGACTTACAAGATCCTGCAAGAGCAACTGGTACTGATGAAGACATCATGGCAAAATTCAGAGAGGTAAGAGATATAATTGGTAAAAATGTTAAAAAACTAATTAACGATATAAAAAATCATCAAGCATAATGCTTGATGATTTTTATTATATTATACCTAATTCTTTATGTTTTTGAAAAATTGTTTCTGACAGTTTTTCTAAAGCTTTAAAATCTTCATCTTTGGGATACCCCTTTACAAATACTGGTGAAATCAACTCGGCTTTTAAATTTGTTACCATTTCTGCAAGCTGTTTATCTGCCCTGCTTCCCCAACTATATGAACCTATTATTGAAACAAATTCTGTTTTTGGTCTTAATGCATTAGCAAGATATGAAGCATAAACTGCCAAAGGGTGTGCTCCAGATAAAACTGTTGGTGTAGCTATAACAATTGTTGCAGCATCCACTAATGACATTGCAAACTCTCCAGTATCTGTAACTGTTAAATCAAAAGGTTCAACTTTAATTCCTTTAGCAGCTAATGATGTTTCAAGATATTCTTCCATCTTTTTTACACTGCCATGCATTGAAACATAAGGTATCACAACAGTATTTTTAGGTTTACTAAATACCCAATCCTTATATGCATCAATTATAAATTTAGGATCATCATATAACGGTCCATGACTTGGAGCAATTATCTGAATTTCTAAATTTTTTATCTTATCTATATTTTTTTCTATAAAACTCCTAAAAGGCATCATTATTTCTGCATAATATCTTTTTGCTGCATCATACACTTGGCATCTATCAGTTCCATAAAGGTCTGATGTTGCAAGATGTGAGCCTAAAAAGTCACACGTAAAAAGTATTTTATCTTCTTTTAAATAAGTAAACATTGTTTCAGGCCAATGTACCCAAGGAGCATAAATAAAAGTAAGAGTTTTCCCACCTAGATCTAAAGTTTCACCATCTTCTACTATATTTATTTTATTCTCTTCAATAGATAATAAATCAATTAAAAATTCTTTTGCTTTTTGAGAGCATAAAACCTTAGCGTCAGGATACTTTTCCAGTACCATAGGAATCGCTCCTGAATGGTCCTGCTCAGCATGATGAGCTATTATATAATCGATTTTTTTTACATCCTTTAGCTGTTCCATTAAAACATCTGCTTTGATTGGATCAACAGTATCTAAAAGGGCAGTTTTACTGCTACCTTCAATTAAATACGCATTATAACTTGTACCTTTTGGCAAAGGAATTAAAGAATCAAATAATCTTCTTTCAAAATGTACAGCGCCAATTTTACTTACTCCAGGCCTTACAATCATAGGTTTCAAATTTTTCCCTCCTAATATTAAAATGATCTTTCATCTATATTATAACAAATATTGAATGAAAACAAAATAAAATTAATAAAAGATATCTAATCATAAAACTTATCTTAATACAAATATTAAAAATAATTGTATGATAATAATAGCAGGTATACCAAAAATAAATTTATTATGTTTAGTTTTATGATTAAATACATACATTCCTAATAAAATTCCTAATGAGCCTCCAATAATAGATAATAAAAACAAATTAGATTCTTTGATTCTCCATCTTTTATTAATTGCTCTGATTTTATCAATCCACATTACTAAAAAAGATATAATATTAAGAATAATAAATAGTATTATTAAGAATATCTGCATTTAAAACACCTCTTAAATAATTATAACATTTCAATATGAATAAATACTATAAAATAATCAAAATATAAAAACAAAATTAAAGAGGTGTAAAAGAGGATAATTGTCATTATTTTTCTTATTATAGCTATGTCAAAATCTTTAGATAATATTGGTGTAAATGTATTAATTACAAAGTCATTCATAAGGTTATTTAAATCCCCAGCATTATCTTTCTGGATAAGCGGTTTATCAATGATGTTATTTTCTTTTTTTTATGTGGCCTGCACCTTCAGCCGGTCTTATAGGACAAATTTCAATTTTCCCCGCATTAAAATTGGGACTTGATAAAACTACCTTTGCTTCTGTAATTTCAATTTTTGGATTCAGAGCCGCGTTATATGGCTATTTCATTTTATAAACATAAATAATAAGACTCAAAGTTTTTTACTTTGAGCCCTATTATTTATGATAATCCCCTCATAACCCAATTCATCATATTTTCTTTTTCATCAAAACTCATTTTTTCCCATGCTGCCTCAAAAAGTATCCCAAGACCGGGTATAGCATTTTCTTCTTTCTTGTCAATTACATCTTGTATAAAACCTTTAATATCCTCTTTTGATCGTCCTTTAAGGTTGTTTAATACTGCTTTCTTTATATCCATAAAATACCTCCAAAGATGATTTTCAAAATATATTTTATCCAAATAAAAAGAAAATAATCAGATAAAGTAAAATTAGTTTTATGAAACTGTAAATTATTATATTTTTTCATAAATTATTTTTAAATCATATGCAATAAATATTTCAGAATTAATAAAACAGCTATGCCCAGAATACCAAAAACACCAGTTACAAAAGATGTAATTATATTAACTGGTAAATATATACCAAATAAATTTCCAAAAAAATTAAAAAAAAGCAACATTATAAAACCCACAAGTGAATTAAGCAAAAACTTCATTAAAAGCTTTAAAGACTTACCTAAAAGCCATAAAATAGCTATAAGTATTATTATTGCAATGAAAAATGAGAAAGTACCTGTTAATATCAAATAAATCACCCCTCATATTTTGAATATATTATAACATAATATATATATGATTATAAGATAAAATTTACAAAGATTTAATTGAATTATATACCTTTATAATATAAAATAAAAAGGTAACTAACAAAATTTTATGTAAAGGGGTAGAAAAATGGAATTATTATTCAAAGCATTTATCATGGGAATAGTTGAAGGTTTAACAGAATTTTTGCCTATTTCTTCAACAGGTCATCTTATTATAGTTGGTGATTTAATAAATTTTACTGGTAATTTTGCAACAATGTTTGAAATAGTAATTCAACTAGGCGCAATTTTAGCCGTTGTATATTACTTTAAAAACAAAATTTTTTCTTCATTAAAAAACTTAAGACCTGGTGAATGGGGTTTTAACTTATGGTATAAAATAATCATCGCAGTAATACCAGCAGCTGTTATCGGAGTTTTAACACATCATTATATTGAAAAAAAACTTTTCTCACCTTTTACGGTTGCCATTGCACTTATTGTTGGCGGAATAATGATGATTATAGTAGAAAATATCTTTGGCAAAAGGTATAAAATCAATGACATGGATAAAGTAAATACAGTCAAATCTTTTTGGATAGGTGTTGCACAAGTTTTGTCACTTTTCCCTGGAATGTCAAGATCAGCTTCGACAATTATGGGTGGCATGGTTGTTGGACTATCTGTAAAAGCAGCAGCAGAGTTTTCATTTTTCTTAGCAATACCAACAATGATAGCTGCTACTGGATTCGAACTTATAAAAAGTATAACAGCAATATCTTTATTGGAATGGGAAGCCCTTGCTATCGGTTTTATAATGTCATTTATCACCGCTTTAATTGTAATTGATAAATTTTTAGATTATTTAAAAAGACATGCCTTAAAACCTTTTGCATATTATAGAATTGTTTTCGGAATCCTTATGTTATTTCTGATTTCATTACAAATCGTAAAATAAAAATGATAGGTAAAATTCACCTATCATTTTTATTCAATATTTTTGTATATTTTTGAATATATTTCATAATCTTTATCAGTAAAAAGTATAAACCTTACTTCTTTAATATCGCTTTTTTCAAGATAATCCATAGTAACTCTTAATGCTATTTTTGCAGCTCGTTCCGTTGGAAATCTATATGCACCAGTACTGATAGAGGGAAAAGCTATAGTTTTAATACCATATTCATCTGCTAATTTTAGACTTTCTATATATGCACTAGCCAATAAATTATCTTCATCATAACTTCCGTCTTTCCAAATTGGCCCAACAGCATGAATTACGTATTTTGCTTTTAAATTACCACCACTTGTTATTACAGCACGTCCGGTTGGACATCCCCCTTTTGCTTCTCTTATTATTTTGCATTCTTCTGCAATAGTAGGACCCCCATATTTATGTATAGCTCCATCAACTCCGCCTCCTCCAGCTAAAGCTGAATTAGCAGCATTAACTATAGCATCAACCTCCTGATCAACTATATCTCCCTTAATAAGTTTTATTTTTTCTTTCATCTGATCACCCTATCGCTGTATTATTTATTCAACTTAAATTATAGCACAAAAAATCTGAACTTTACAGGGTTTTTATTTCTGAATGTGATTTAATTAAAAACAAAAATATAAATGATCCTATAATACATAATGCTGAAGCTAAAAACAACATATTAAATCCAATAAAATCCATAACAGCTCCAAATAAAAATGGAGTTAAAATAGCAGCAAGAGATGAAAAGAAATAATATAAACCAGTATATGTACCAATTTTTTCTGTCGAAGTATAACTTACTACAAGAGGATAAGAGTTAATTGTAAACATAGCATTAAAAATACCTGCAAATGGCATGAGATATTGAATAATTCTAAATTCATGTATATTCATAAAGATCAAAAATAATACTGCCTGTCCTATGCTTCCAATCATCATAGAATTTTTCTTACCTATTTTTGAAGCTATAAAACCAGCAGGAAGTGCAAAAATCAAAAATGCCAAAGCATAAAATCCTAATGTAAATGCAGACACACTTTCATTAACTCCTAATGCAATCTTTGCATACCTTGTAAAAAAAGTTTCTACTGCAGCAAAACCTGCAATCATTAAAAAGATTGATATTAAAGTATAAAAAGGTGCCTTATTTTTATCATTTATTACTGTGATAAGAGCTTTTATAATATTCTGTCTTTCTTTATTTTCGTTTGAATCAATAGATACCTTAGGTTCTTTAATTGTAAGAAATAGTACAACAGGAATTATAAATGATAATATTCCTGCAAGTAAAAATGGATAAACCTTACTTATCTTATATAGTTGCGACCCTACAAAAAATATAATTAAAGACCCAAGCCCACCCATAAAATTTATTATACCATTAGCCTTACTCCTATGTTCTTCAGGAACAATATCAGGCATTAAAGCCACCATTGGGGTTCTATATGTAGCAACAATAATATTAAACATAATATCAATTATTAAAAGTGTTAGTAATTTTGTTTGTAATGGCAACATTATATACAAAATTCCTGAAATAGGCATGCCAAGAAGAATATATGGCATACGCCTTCCAATCTTGGTATGAGTATTATCACTTAATGCACCAAATAGTGGCAATATAAAAAGATTTGCAATATTATCCCAACTCATTACAAATCCAATTAAAGTATTGCTCTTGGTAAAATTACCAAGAAATATAGGCATAAAAGCATTATAGCCTGCCCATATCATAGAAATCACCATAAAACCTAAACCTAGATTAAATGTTTTTGCGTAATTTAATCGTGAAACCATTTTATTCTCCTTCTCTTAATAATCCGATTAATGTTTCAGGATCGTTTGTAATAATTGCATCTACTCCGGCATTTATCATTTTTAACATATCTTCTTTTATATCAACAGTCCATGGAAAAAGTTTTATGTTATTTCTTTTACATCCTTCTATTACTTCTGGAATTATATTAAAATAAAAAGGGTTAATTGAGTATGCATTCATAATTTTAGCCATATTCCAAGGTTCTACTATTCCACATTCATATAAAAGTCCAATTTTTAATTCTGGAGCAATATTTTTTAAATCCCTTAAACTATAATGGTTAAATGAAGATATTAAAACCCTGTCTTGAAAATCAAAATCATAAATCAGTTTTACTAGCTTTTCTTCTATCCCAGGATATAAAACTATACCACTTTTAATTTCTATATCTACAAGAAAATCCTTATTCCCTATAAGCTCAAAAACTTCAGAAAGAGTAGGTATTTTTTCTCCTATATATTTTTTATTAAACTTAATCCCAGCATCAAGCCTTTTAATTTCTTTAAGAGTAAAATCTTTTACAAAACCTATACCATCTGTAGTTCTATCAACTTTCTCATCATGTATTACTACAAGATGTCCATCTTTAGTCAGTTGTACATCTAACTCTATACCATCAGCACCCAATTCTAATACCCTCTGAAATGATTTTAAAGTGTTTTCTGGAAAATTCTTAGCATCACCCCTATGACCAATTACCAAAGGTTTACTCATAACTAAACATCCCCTTTCTATTTAAATTTTATCATAAGTTATTTTAAAAACATACATATTATTGTAAAATTATTGTAAAATAATAAAATTATTTAACTTTAGCAAAATAATTTTCTTTATCAGTATGTAAAAAAATATATATTGTATCAGATTCATTTTTATTATTAATAATATCATATTCAAAATAACCTGATGTAACATTAGCCATTCTTTCTTTAAGAGGCATACTAATAGCAATCGGCAGATTCTCTTTTAACCAGTTCTCATCTCTTAAATATTCCTTAATTATATTTTTATAATCTATTTTATTTGTATCTTTAATACAGTCAGGATAATCTTTAGCCTTATTAAAATAAAGAAAATCAAGTTTTAAAGCGTTTTTTAAAAGACTAATGTTAATTTCTGAAATCTTGGATCCATATTCATATATTATATTATATAGATTTTTTAATGAATGATTTTTATTATACAAATTATTTAACTTCCAAAATTTATAAAAATCTAAATAAAACTTATAACTCTTGTCAAAATACTTTTCTAAATTATTTAAAGTATATTTAAATTTACCTGAATTATAATATTTATCAATAAGGTATGCTATACCTTTTAATATACTTAATTCTTCAAATTTTAAATCTTTACTAAATAAAACTTCGTATGGAGGACGGTTATTATACACAATTCCAAATTCATCTGTTCTATAAGCTAGTGGAGTTCCCTTTAAAACTTTTAAAAAACCTAATTGTATTTCATCAGGTTTTAAAATATAAACATCATCAAAAGCTTTAGTAAATGTATAAAAATTATCATAAGGAAGTCCAGCTATTAAATCTACATGTACTTTAAAATTAGCTTTCTTCAAAAGATATATACCATTTAATGTTTTATCTACAGCAGTTGTACGAGATATAGCTTTTAAAGACATTTTATTAGTAGTCTGAACGCCTACTTCAAATTGTATCCTACCTTCTAGCCCTGATAATTCATTTACAAACTCATCATTTACAAGTTCCGGATTTATCTCACAGTGAAATACCATATTACCTTTTATATTTTTCATTATGTTTAAAATTTCTTTTGCTCTTTTTCTATTTGAATTAAAAGATCTATCTATAAATTTTAATATTTTTATATTTTTATCTGCAAAATATTTTAGATCTTTCTCTACTTTTTCTAAATTAGCATATCTTAGCGTATTATCAATTGAAGAAAGACAATACGCACATCTGAATGGACAACCCCTTGATGTTTCATAATACACAAGTTTATTTGATAAATCTTCATCATCTTCGTAAGATACAGGGATTTTATCTAAGTTTACATAATTTTTTTGCGGTTTCATAACTATTTTATTATTTGATAAATAACTGATTCCATCTACATCATCTAAATTAATATTTTTAGATAATGCATCTAATAATCTTTCAAATGTAATTTCCCCTTCACCTAATACTACAAAATCTATAAAACCCTTTTTAATAAAATTTTCTGCATCATATGTAGCCTCGGGGCCTCCTAAAACAATCAAAATATTTGGGTTTATTTTTTTTATGTTTTCAGCTAAATTTAAAATAATTTCAATATTCCATATATAACATGAAAAACCCACTATATCAGACTTTTTTTCTATAATTGCTTCTAACATAAAATCAACACTATCATTTATTGTAGTTTCAAAAATTTCTATATTATAACTATTACAATACTTTTTTATATTTCTTATAGCTAGATTTGTGTGATAATATTTTGCATTAATACCTACAAGTAAAGTTTTCATTAAAATCCCTCTTTTAAAAATTATTATTACAAATATATATTATATACACAAGCAAAAAAAATCAAATAAAGTATAATATTTAACTAAATTTAGATATAATATTCATAGGATAACATTTATGAAAGGATTGAATGAAATGGAACACATAAATTTTAACAAATTATGGCTTTTGCTTATCCTTATTGCAAGTATATTTTCTATTTTATACCTATATTATACATTATTTCCTGGAAATGTTCCAAATGAAGTTTATAAATATTTTTTAAAAGCTGAAATATATAAAGCTCAAAAATACCATAAAATTACCAGATTAATTTATATAAGCTCTTTTATACTTAAAACGTCATTTTTAATTTATTTTATATTTAGCAAAACATCAGTACAAGTTTTTAAACATATTGAAAAATATTCAATAAATAATTATCTAATAAATGTTTTATTGTATTTTATAATTTTGTGGATAATACTTAGATTAATATCACTGCCTTTTAGCTTAATTAATCATTTTGTTCAGGTTCATTGGGGTTTTTCGGTTCAATCAATGCCTTCATGGTGGAGAGACTATTTTATAATTGGAGCTATAGATTTTATATTTTCATCAATAGGTGTGATACTTCTATTTATAGCTATTAACAAATTGCATAATACATGGTGGATCTTAGCTGCAGTTTTTCTAACAATTATGATGTTTGCACAAATTTATATATATCCAAACTTTATAGCACCACTATTTAATAAATTTACTACGATTAAAAACGAAAAAATAATCAACATGGTACAAGATATCTCAAAAAGTGCAGGTATAAAAATTGATAAAATACAAGAAATGGATGCCAGCAAAAGAACTACACTTGCTAATGCCTACTTTTATGGCTTTGGAAATACAAGTAAAATTGTCCTTTATGATACTCTCTTAAATAAATACCCTGAAAATGAAATTAAAGCAGTTATAGCTCATGAAGCTGGTCACTGGAAAGAAAACCATGTTCTGAAAAGCTTGTTAATTGGTATTATAGGGCTTTTCTTAGGTCTTTATTTTCTTAATATCTTAATTCATGAAAGTTTTATTATAGAATATGGGAAAAAAATTACCCCTATTATATTGCCAACTATATATTTATTTATATTACTTATTAATTTTGATACAAATCCAATACAAAACTATATTTCAAGGCAAATGGAAAAACAAGCCGACTTACTGTCAGTACAATTTTTACATTCCAAAGAGCCTGCTATTTCACTTCAAGTTGACCTTGCAAAAAAAAGCCTTTCAGATGTATATCCTCCCCCATTTATTGAATGGTTTTCTTATTCTCATCCTTCTACAATGCACAGAATTGAACTTATAGAAAAAGCTAAACTAGATTAACATTTTTAATTTGACATTGGTAATTATTAAAGATAAAATTAAGGTAAACAAATGGAAATGAGGTGGATTTTTATGAAAAAAGTTGCAATCCTTATCGAAAACTTATATGAAGAACCAGAACTTTTATATCCCTACTATAGATTAAAAGAAGCAGAGTATGAAGTCCACTTGATTGGTACAGAAAAAGATAAAATCTATACGGGTAAAAATGGTTATCCTATGAAAAGTACTCACTCATCAAAAGATGTTAAAGCCAATGATTATGATGCTGTAATTATACCTGGCGGGTATTCTCCTGACTACATGAGAAGATGTAAGGAAACTATTAATTTTGTTAAAGAAATGTGCCAGCAAAAAAAAATAATAGCTGCAATATGTCATGGTCCATGGATAATAGCATCATCCTGTAATTTAAAGGGAAAAAAGATTACAAGTTTTTACTCAATAAAAGATGATTTAATTAATGCAGGTGCACAATATTTAGATGAAGAAGTAGTAATTGATAATAATTTAATAACAGCAAGAACACCAAATGACTTAGTTGCATTTTTAAAAGCTATTATTGGAAAATTAAAATAGATTTACTTTTTACTTTGTTAATATCATATTATTTTATATAACAATTCGGTTATAATATTCGAAACTTTGGTGGAGCTGATGAGATTTGAACTCACGACCCCCACAATGCCATTGTGGTGCTCTCCCTCTGAGCTACAGCCCCACATAAATTATGTAAGTATTATAGCATAAAGGTAATATCTATGTCTAGTTTACACTAAATAAATATAAAATATAGGCTTAAAGCATTAATGCCTTAAGCCTATATTTTATGAGACCTTTTCTTTATCAACCATTTTAATAGCATTGGGTGCACAATATTTTGTACATACTCCACAACCAGTACATTTATCTTCATCAATGCTAATATTAAATCTATAAGGTCCTCCAATACTAACTTTAAATGCCTTAAATCTACAGCTCATTGCAGCAGGACAAAAAGGTGACCTATCACATATATTTTCATCGATAATTGCAATTTTCATATTTCTACCTCCGTTAGTATACTCCCCCTATGTTAAGGGGTATCATGTATACATTATACATAATATTTTTTATTTGTCAATATAAAAGTTTTTATTTAAACCATATATGATTGATTTATAATAATACCTTAATCATATTTACAAATTTAAAATAAAATTATTTAAAAAAGTTTTATATGTAGTTAAAAGAAGCTTGCCAGTAATTATAATTTTTTTTTAATTCTCTAGCTGTAAATTATAAAAAAATATTATAGTGTGCCCTTAATTTATACATTGCATATTATATAAATAAAGTGAGTTATTGCGGGGTGATTTAATGGATTATCCACCTTATTACTTTCCTCCTTATTATATAGAAAATGAAGAGAAAATTTTAGGTACACAGTCTTTTTTTATATTTTTAATTCTTATGATATCCGGCACAATTAGCCCTGTTTTACGTGCTATTATTCCAACTGCTATTGATGCTGTTTCAAGTATTAGGGCTACTATTGCCCTTATAAATCAGTATAGTCAGGATTCCCAAACAGATAGTAATATAAATATAGCTGACTATTTAGTAATTTACTATATTATTTTAATAGTTTTTTATTCTCTCGCTCCATATTATAGAGGAGCTTTTGATACCGCTTCTGATATACTGCCACTTCCATATGATACTATGTCCATGTTTTTACCTTTAAAATATCCTGAATCTTAAAATATAAATCGTGAAGGATCTGAATAATTATTTTATTCAGCATCCTCTCATGATACCTATTGTTG
>JBNAVY010000042.1:0-16874 GCA_049700195.1 Thermoanaerobacteraceae bacterium | reverse complement strand
CAATTTTATTAAAGTTTTTAATAATGTTTATAGATTTTAATAAAATTGATAACCTAACTTATTTGGTATTTTAAAAAATTTATCTTATAAATACAATACTATTGCTGATTTTATACAAAGACTTAATTATCTTGAATCTTTATTTAAAGCAGGCAAATTTGGCAGCAAATATAAAAATATAAAACTGACCACTTTGCATTCTTCCAAAGGATTAGAATTTGATTGTGTTATAATGTTAGATTTATATATGTCAGAAATACCTGGACAACAAGCTCTTGATTCTTATAAAAAAGGTAAAAACCTTGAACTTCTTGAAGAAGAAAGAAGACTTTTTTATGTGGGTATGACCAGAGCTAGAGAACACATTTATTTAATTTTTCCTCAACATAAAATTGGGCTTATTGAGGCCAGATCTATTTTTATTGATGAAGTTATTAAAATAATGGACAAAAATAACACATACAGTATTTCTGAAGGTTTAATTTTAAATCATAAAACTTTTGGGAAAGGGGCTATTATATCAATTAAAGAAGAATTTTCACAAACTATTATAGAAGTAGATTTTAAAGGAACAAGAAGAATTTTAGATTTAAATTTCTGTATAGAAAATAACTTAATTAGTTTTGATTTTTAATTAAAAAGTTTTATTATTCTTCTTGTTCTTTTACATCTATTTTAAGTTATATACAAAGTCTTTTAATATATTTTTGTAAATTTCTATAGAGTCTATTTCAACATATTCATTTTTGCCATGCCAATTTGCACCTATAGGGCCAAATTCTACAGATGGTATACCTAATTTAGAATAATACTTAGTATCAGCAGAACCATGTTGTCCAAAAATAGGTGTTTTTTTATTTATGTATTTTTCTGTAATTTCAGCAAGCTTTTTAACATAATTATCGTCTGGTTTCGTAACAACAGGATCTCCATATGCATGTATTGTTATTTCATCGCCTGCAACTTTTTTAATTTGTTCTAAAATTTTTGTATAATCCTGATTTGGTAAAAACCTTATATCCAGACTCATTTTACAAAAATCAGGAACCTTATTGTAAATATCTCCACCTTCAATTTTAGAAAGGTTAATTGACGGTGATTCATAAAGTTCAGAGCTTTCATGTGAAAAGGGTTGTTTTAGTATTTTATTGTATATTTTATAAGCATTTAAAATTGCATTATCCCCTTCCCAAGGCCTACTACTGTGAGCAGATTTACCATACACATTTATATCTATTTGTAAAATGCCCTTTGCCTGTACTCCAATACCAAGATTAGTTGGCTCACCACATATAACAAAATCTCCTATATACCCATTTTCTGATAGATATTTTGAACAGTTATATCCACCAGTTTCTTCATCACTAACTAATTGAAGCTGGACTTTGTTTGTAACGTTCTTATTTTTAAGTTCAATAATTGTATCTATCATTGCAGCAACACCTGCTTTCATATCTGCAGATCCTCTTCCATAGATTTTTTTATCTTTTTCATAAGGATCAAATTGTTCTTCATCTCCATTTACAACATCTAAATGTCCATTAAATATAATTTTTTTAGGTCCATCTCCAATTTCACAGACAAGACTATAATATCCGTTATTTCCTATTATATTTCCTTTAACTCCATTGCTATCTAAATAATTATAGCAGAACTTTATTGCATTATTAGCATTTTCTCTTGTATTACTTTTAATTTTAATCAAATCCATTAATAATTTTTTAGTATCCATTAAAAACACCTCCAATTATTGTATATTTGCAAAATTCATGCCATTTCTCATATGTGCAGTTATTGACAAAATAGTGTTAAAATATTATAATTTTAGAATATTAATAGGTTAAATAGGATTGGTGAAACTTATGAAAAGTATTGCTGTTGTGACAGATGGGCACTCTGATTTGGGAGATTTTTTAACTCAAAATTTAAAAGAAATATTTGAAAATTATATTAATATTAATAATTATTATTTTAAAAACTTAAAAAAGGACGATATAATAAACGATGATTTGATTCTTGTAATGATAAAACAGCGTGCTTTAGAAATTCAAAACTATGTAAATGACAGTAAAAAAATAATAGTAATAGAAAGAACAATTAAAGAAGCTCAAATAAACACCCTATTATCTATTCCTAAAAACACTAATGTCCTTGTTGTAAATGACAATTTTGAAACTACTCTAGAAACAGTCTCATTACTATATCAACTTGGAATAAATCACATAAAATTAATTCCTTACAATCCTAATAAAGAATATAGACAAATTAAAATAGCAATTACTCCTGGTGAAAAAAAACGTGTACCAACATATATTGAAAAAATAATAGATATTGGTAACAGGTGTATTGATATCTCTACTTTTGTAAAAATTATTAATATGTTAAATATAACAAATAAAGAAATAAACAAAAGATTGTTTAAATATTCTGATTCCATAATTCCAATTGATAGAGGCATAAAAAATCAATATAAAGAAATTATAATAAAAAATGAACAATTAGATACAATTTTAAATTTATCAAATGATGGTATCCTCCTGATCAATAATGATAATATTATAGAATTATATAATAAAACTTTTACAAATATGTTTAAAATCAGCAACAACATAACAGGAATTTCTATAGAAAAAATTTTCAAAAAAGATGTTATAGACTTTCTTAAAAAAACTCCATTAAAAGACGAACTTTTAGAATATCAAAACAAATTTATAAATGTTAAAAAAACTATTACAGAGTACATGGGAGAAAAAACTGGGTATCTGTTTAACTTTCAAGAAGTAACTTACATTAAGCAACTAGAACAAAACTTAAGTAAAAAATTAGCTGAAAAAGGTCAAATTGCCCGATACACTTTTTATGATATAACAACTAAATCAGCAAATATGAAGGAGTGTATAACTTTAGCTAAAAAAATAGCAAATTCTGATTTAACAGTTTTAATTACAGGCGAAAGTGGTACAGGCAAAGAACTTATTGCACAATCAATCCATAATGCATCAAAAAGGCAAAACCAGCCCTTTATAGCTATAAACTGTGCTGCATTACCTGAGAGTCTTTTGGAAAGCGAGCTTTTCGGGTACGAAGGAGGTTCATTTACTGGAGCACTTAAAGAAGGAAAAGCCGGCCTTTTTGAACAAGCGCATAATGGGACCATCTTCCTGGATGAAATAGGAGATATGCCTTTATCTTTGCAAGCTAGGCTACTTAGAGTTATACAAGAAAGGCAAGTAATGCGAATAGGCTCGCCAAAAGTAATTAACGTAAATATAAGAATAATTGGGGCAACAAATAAAAACCTTTTTGAAATGGTTCAAAAAGGTAAATTTCGAGATGATTTATATTATAGATTAAATGTCCTTCCAATTTATGTGCCACCTTTAAGAAATAGAAAAGAAGATATAATGCTTCTTCTCGAGACTTTAATTGATAAAAGCAAAAAACTCATTTTTACAGATGAAGCCAAAAACTTACTTTTAAATTATGACTGGCCAGGTAATGTAAGAGAACTCCAAAATACTGCATTATATTTAGAATTAATGAGTAATACAATTGTAAAACCAGAAAATTTACCATCTTATATTTTAAATAATAAAATTGATTTTGAGTTATTACTTAACAATTTAAAAAAATCAACAAACATAGAAAAAGCATTAAAAATACTTGAAATCATACAAAACAACAATAAAAACTCAAAAGGTATTGGAAGAAACTCTATATTAAAGTATTTAAGTGATGAGGATATTTATTCTACGGAAGGTGAAATAAGGTCTGTTTTAAATACGCTTAATACACTAAAATTGATAATTTCATCTGTGGGGAGAAAAGGAAGTCAATTAACTTATGATGGTAAACAATTTTTAAACTGGTATAAAAATAGGTTAAATAATTTTCCTAAATAGCCAATTATAATTTTATAATTGGCTATTTAACTGTTATAAAACAGTTATTTAAAGTCAGTGTTTTTGGCATGATTATTGCATTTAAATAAGGTAAGGAGGTGAATATAATGGATAAGCCATTGATTGGAATTATAGGGAATATACTCATAGACCAAGGTGGAATGTTTCCTGGTTATGAAAGAGCTTACGTAAATAATGATTATGTTATTTCTGTACTAAAAGCCGGCGGTATACCCGTTATTTTACCCGTTATATCAGATGACAATACTATAAAATCACAAGTAGAAAAAGTTGATGGTATAATCATAAGCGGAGGTTTTGATATAAATCCTCTCTTTTATGGTGAAGAACCAACAGAGAAACAAGGCTTTACTCTTAATGAAAGAGACGAATATGACATGAAAATAGTAAAATATTCTTCTCAGCTAAAAAAGCCTATTTTGGGAATATGTAGAGGTATACAGGTTATAAATGTTGCTTTTGGTGGGACTTTATATCAAGATACATCATTTTCTAAAGGCTCTTATATAAAGCATATGCAAAATTCAAAACCAGATCTTCCATCACATACTGTTGAAATAATTAAGGATTCAATGTTATATAACATAATAGGTGAAAGTGCTTTAACAAATAGTTTTCATCATCAATCTGTAAAAGATGTTGCACCAGGTTTTAAAATAAGCGCAATGGCTAAAGATGGTATAATAGAAGCTATAGAGTCTGAAAAAGAAGATTTTATTTTAGGGGTTCAATGGCATCCTGAAATGCTAACAGCTAGAGGAGATACTCAAATGTTAAAGATATTTGAAAATTTAATTTTATACTCTAAAAAAAAATAAGGAGGTAAAACTATGGAAAACGCAAAAAAATTAGGCCTATGGAGTATCATACTTCTTGGCATAAATGGTGTAATAGGTTCTGGAATATTCTTACTTCCCGGTAAAGCGTATGGTCTTTTTGGTCCAAATAGTATTTGGATTTACGTTTTTGATACTATCCTTGTTTTAAGCATAGCTCTTTGTTTTGCTGAAACAGGAGGTATGTTTGATAAGACAGGTGGCCCTTATATTTATGCAAAAGAAGCTTTTGGAGATTTTGTAGGTTTTGAAGTTGGAATAATGAAATGGGCTATTAGCATAATTGCCTGGGCAACTATGGCAGTTGGTTTTGCAACTGCATTAAGTGTTTTTTGGCCATCAGCAGCTACTGGAACACTTAAAAACATTATAGCCATATCAATTATTGTAGTACTAGGAATTGTAAATTACTTTGGTGTAGATATAACAAAATATCTAAATAATATAGTTACAGTAGCAAAGCTGCTACCTCTTTTAATATTTGTAATAGTAGGTATATTCTTTATAAAAGGTTCTAATTTTGTTCCTGCTGCTCCAGTAGATACTGCAGCAAATCTTGGCCCTGCACTAATTCTTGTATTCTATGCATTTACAGGATTTGAATCTTTGGCTGTAGCTGCCGGTGATATGGATAACCCAAAAAAGAATGTTCCAATTGCATTGATGATAACAATGATTTTAGCTTCAGTTATTTATATATTAACACAAGCAGTTGCTATAGGAACTTTAGGACCAGCTTTAGCTAATACAACTGCTCCTGTCGCTGACTCAGCAAGAGTTTTTATGGGTAGCTTTGGAGTTGGTTTAATTACAATTGGTACTCTTATCTCAATTGGTGGTATAAATGTAGCTGGTTCTTTTAACACACCAAGATCTGGAGTCGCATTAGCAGAAGGTGGAATACTGCCAATGGTGATAGCGAAAAAAAGTAAGTATGGCACTCCTTATATCGCTATCATAATAACTGTTTTACTTGCAATACCATTAGTTCTTACCGGTGGTTTTGTAAAATTAGCTATGATAAGTGTTATATCTCGTTTTGCACAATATATCCCTACATCTTTAGCAGTACTCGTATTGCGAAAACGCAAAGACCTTCCAAGTACTTTCAGAATTCCTTTCGGGCCTGTAATACCTATAGCATCAGTCGTTGTAAGTTTATGGCTTTTAACTAAAGCAAGTTCTGAACAGATTATCTGGGGTCTTGGTGGATTAATAATTGGTATTCCACTTTACTTTATATTAAAATATACTATAAAAGCAGAAAAATAAATATGATATTTATGTCATATTTGGTTTAAGTATAACAATATAGTATAATAATAAATAGGAATTATTACAATATTCCAGATCATGAAAATTTCTGGGAGTGATAAGGTTTGAATAATCTATTCTCAAAAACATTAAAAAATTTTGAACCATGGTTTGGAGCTTATGCAATTTTAGGTGCTGTAGCATCAGGCTTAATTCCTATTTTACTTCCACTCTGGACACAATCTCATAGTGGGGCAGCCCAA
The DNA here is from genome assembly GCA_049700195.1 of Thermoanaerobacteraceae bacterium. Classification (GTDB taxonomy): domain Bacteria; phylum Bacillota; class Thermoanaerobacteria; order Thermoanaerobacterales; family Thermoanaerobacteraceae; genus JBNAVY01. The sequence goes on along the minus strand of JBNAVY010000042.1, from coordinate 10,598 downwards.
GTTGGAATAGTGATGGCACTATTTGGCCTAGGTCAACTAAGTGCCCCACTATGGGGTGAAATAGCAGACCTTATGAAATTAAACCGTTTATTATTTTTAATAGGTTTAATAGTAATAGGATTTTCCCTTTTAGGGATAGTTTTTATATCTTATCCATGGTCACTTGGATTATTAAGTCTTTTTGCAGGATTAGGCTTTTCCCTAACAAATACACTTGCAAATCTATGGATTGTTGAGCGTTTCCTTTTTGACCAATTAAGTGAAAGAGTCGGTTTTCTTCAAAGAACATATGGCATAGGTCAGGTAGCAGGACTTGCTGTAGCAGGTGCTTTAAGTGTTACTCATCTAAAAATCGCACTTTTAGTAAGTGCTCTTATGCCCTTTTTAGCTCTTGCATTTTTTCATACAATGCCTGTAATGCCTGGTTCAGGAAATTTTAAATTAAGACCTGCTCTTTCAGATGTTCATCCTAAAATACAGCCTCTTATAGCATCTATAAGCCAATCTTATCATCTTTTGCATATAAAAGACACCATAAAACATTTGTCAAAATCATCAAAAAGCACAATACTCTTTAATACGCTTTGGTTTATTATGACAATGGGTTCTGCTTTTTTATTTTCATTTTATCCAATAATAATGAAAAATGTTTATTATATAAATCCTGGCATATCATCAACAGTTTTTGCTGTAGCTGCAGCTTTAGGCATATTTCTATACGCACCATCCGGTAATTTATCAGAAAAATATAATAACCAGACTGTTTTACTCTGGGGACTAGTAATGAGAATTATATCTTTGGCAGGGTTAGCAATTTTAGCTCATATAAAATTTTCAGGTGGAGAACTTCTTGTAATAATGTTTTTTATATTAACTGTACTCTCATGGCCTGTAATATCAGTTACTGGTACAGCAATAGCTGCAGAATCAAATCTTCCTAAAGGTGCAGCAATGGGTTTATTTAGTGCTAATAATGCCTTAGCATTAACAACAGGTTCCTTAGTCGGAGGGTATTTAGCACATGTTTTTGGATATTATATACTTCCTTTGTTTGGTATGTTTTTTTTAATTGTTACATTTTTTTTAGGAATAAAACTAATAAATGAAGATAAAAACTTAAAAAACACAAATGAAAAGGGCACTTAATTAAGTGCCCTTTTCATTTGTGTTTTTATTTTTGAATATATATCTGTAATAAATAAAAATAAATATTACAAGTATAACGCCACCCAATATGAAATATTCTTTAAGATATGCATGGACTAAATTCCAATTGTATCCTAACAATCTTCCTAAACTGACAAATGTAGTTGTCCATATCAGAGCTCCAGAATAAGCATTAACAATAAATTTTAAAAAAGATATCCTTGTAATACCTGAAAAATATCCGGTTATATGTCTTATACCAGGAATAAAATATGCAAAAATAAGTAAGTGATTACCATACTTATCAAACCATTTCTGAACTTTTTCAAGATTTTTAGGACCAAGATGTATATACTTACCATATTTATTGATTAAAGTTTCATTTAAAAGTATACCTAAAAAATAAGAGGTTGTTATACCTAAAATAACACCCGTTGTTGCAGTTATAATAGTTAAGAAATAATTTAGCTTACCTTGAAATACTAAATATCCACAATAAGTTAAAAGAGTCTCACCTGGAGTAGGTGCTCCAATTAATTCTATGGTTAAAACACCAAAAAGAATAATATATCCATGTAAAGAAAATAAGTTAGCTATAGTTTCAAAATTCATTTATCTACTCCTAATAAGTTTTTTAAGCATTTAGATTAATATGACAGTATCCACCAGGATTTTTCTTTAAATATTTTTGATGATATTCTTCTGCTTTATAAAAAACCTTTAAAGGCATAATTTCAGTTACAATAGGCTTTTTATAATTTTTTTGCTGCTCATCTTTTGTTTTTAGAATTATAGGTAAATCACTATTTTCAATATAATATATACCAGTCCTATATTGGGATCCTATATCAGGTCCTTGCCTGTTTAAAGACGTCGGATCAATTACTTTCCAAAATTTATTAAGAAGTTCTTCTAAGGAAATAATATTTTCATCAAATTTTACATAACAAGCTTCAGCATGACCTGTTGTATTTGTGCACACCTCTTCATATGTGGGATTTTCTTTTATACCATTTGCATATCCTACTTTTGTATCAATTACTCCAGGAATACGAGACATATATTCCTCAACACCCCAAAAACATCCACCAGCAAATACAATCTCTTTCATTATATCACCTCATATTATGTCTTTGCTTATTTTATATTTTATTATAACACATGCAAAAATCAAATCAAAAAAAAATAAATATAAATTGCCAAATTTTAATTATGGATCATACTATAAAACCTGCCGTACGAAAAAACATATATATTGAAAGCAATATTACAAAAAGAGCAAAAACTTTCGTCAAATATTTTGACTTTATATTTTCGGCTATAATAACTCCAAGTATTATTCCAATTACTGTACCAATAGAAATCCATAAAGCCATTCCCAGTTGTATAGTTCCAATTCCCATAAGCCTTGAAATTATTCCCCATAAACAGTTTAGAGCAATAACTACTAAACTGGTTCCTATTGCATGCTTAATAGGAAAATCAAGAATAAAAACTAAAACTGGTACTATCAAAAATCCGCCTCCTACACCTGTAAGTACCAAGTAAAAACTATATACAAGGAGTAAAATATTAAAATTATTTGTTATTTTACTCCTTGAAAATTATATAACCTTTCTATTATTATTTCTTATTTTTTAATTTTTCTTACTTATTTTCTTCTTCTCCTTTATGCTCTTCTAACTCCTCTGGTTTTGTTTCCTGTAACATACCTTTAGCTTTAGCTACATCATCATCTGAACCATGAGCAATAACAAGATATTTACCGCCTTTTAACTTTTCCTCATATTTGAGTATGTGTTTTCGCGATACTCCCCATCCTACCAATGCACCTAATAAGCCACCTCCAGCACCTCCAGCTACAGCGCCTTCTATTCCTCCTAAAAGAACAGATGCTAATGAACCTACTACTAAAATAGGCCCTACTGCAGGAACCCAAAAGAATCCTGCTCCAACTAAAAGTCCGAATATACCTCCTACCCAAGCACCTGTACCTGCTCCAGTTTTTGCAACATCACCAGTAGTAATAAATCCATGTACTTTTTCTTCACTTGTTAAATCTTGAGCAACAATTGACAGTTGATTAGCTGGATAACCTTTCTCTATTAAATCTTTTACTGCACCTTCTGCTGCTTCCATTGTCCCATAAATAGCAACTACACTCTTATCCATAAAATTACCTCCATTTTTTATATTTTTAAATTTATGTTATTATTTTTTAGGCAAATGTTGAGAAACTGGTGTTACATGATCCCCAATAAGCTCAGCAAACTTTTCATCACTGATTGTACACCAGCTTGGTTTTCTTACAGCATATATTAAAAGTGGCATAAGCCCTAAAACAGCTGTAATTAAAAGTACTATCCAAGGGTAAACCTGTGGGGATATACCTGTTAATTGACTTGGTGGAACAAAACCAAGTATAAAAGCAAGAAATGAAGCTATCAATCCGACAGTTGCAACAAAGTCCATTGCAGGAACTCTGTATGACCTTTTAACCTCAGGCTTGATTCTTCTTAATCTCATAGCTGAAATAAACATTAAAATATACATTATTAAATATAATTGTACTGCTGCTGCAATCAGTATAAAGAAAGCTTCACTTACATTAGGTATAAATACAAACAATGCTGCCAAAAGCGTCACTATTATACCTTGTGGAATAAGTATTCCTTCTTGCATACCTGCAGCATTTTCCTTCTGAAGTAAAGGCGGAAGCAGACCTGTTTTTCCTGCCAAAAATAAGCCTTTACTCGGACCAGCAATCCATGTTATTACTGAAGCAAGTGCTCCTAGAACAATTAAAAGTGAAAATACTGCTGTCAACCAGTTTACACCCCAGTGTGAAAAAAACACTTCAAATGCAGCATTTATACCTGTTGTAAGTCCCAGCTTGTCCGATGGAACAGCAACAGCAATTGCTAATGTAGGTAGAATAAATATTGCAAGTATAAACAAAACAGCCGCTAAAAGAGCTTTCGGGAACTCTTTGTTGGGATCTTTCATCTGATCAACATGAACCGCATTCATTTCCATTCCAGCATATGCCAGGAAATTTGATACTATAAGTACAATGGAAGCAAATCCTGTAAACGGTGGTATAACTTTAGACCAGCTAAACTCAATCTGGCTTGGCTCACCTTTCATTAACCACACTATACCTAATATAACCAAAACTATACCAGGTATAAAAGTCCCTAAAATACCACTTAATGAGCCAACACGTGCAAACAAATTATTGCCTTTTAAAGTTATAAATGTTGCAGCCCAATATGACACAAGTATTACAATAGCTGTATATATGCCTGAATTTGCAAGACCTGGCTTTAAGAAAACATATGCTAATGCTGCTGCTACAAAGGCAAGCTGTGAAGGATACCATACAACATTTTGAATCCACTGTAACCATATAGATGTAAATCCCCAATGATTACCCATTCCTTCTCTAACCCAAACGTAAATTCCGCCTTTCCAACCCGTAGCCAGTTCTACAGAAACTAAAGCAGTAGGTACTAAAAAGACTATGGCAGGAACAATAAAATAAAAAATTGAACCCAATCCATAAAAAGCTGCAGCAGGATCACTTCTTAGACTTGCAACGGCAACAGTAGTTAAAACAGCCATTGTCCACCAGTTTATATGATAATTAGATTTTTGTATGGATTTATCTTTAGTCTTATTATCAACCATTATATCCACTCCTTAATAAATAATTTTTAATGATGAAAATGTATATTAGGTTTTTCTTTTGGCATTTTTCCTTCTAAATTATTAAGATATTCGACAGATCTTTTTATATCATCTATAAGTAGATGTGCCAAATCTATTGATAGACCATTTCTAACAACTATTCTCATTATAATTACATCTTCCATCGACTTAGGTAGTGGATATGCTGGTATTTGCCATCCTCTTTCTCTTAACTTTTCTGATAAATTATATAGATTCCATTTATCAGTATAATCCTCCTTTAGCCTCCACGATAAAACTGGAATATCTGTTCCATCACTAAAAAGTGTGAACATACCCATTTTTTCTATTTCTTTAGATAAGTAATGTGCAACATCTCGTGATGCTTTCTGAACTTTGTAATAACCTTCTCTGCCTAATCGAAGAAAATTATAATATTGCAAAAGAACTTGAGCACCTGGTCTGGAGAAATTAAGAGTAAAAGTGGGCATATCTCCTCCAAGATAAGAAACCCTAAATATCAAATCTTCTGGTAAAACTGAAGAATCACGCCAAACAACCCATCCCAAACCTGGATAAACTAATCCATACTTGTGACCTGACGCATTTATAGAATGGACTCTTGGTAATCTGAAATCCCATATTAAATCTTCATTTAAAAAGGGTGCAATAAAGCCTCCTGAAGCTGCATCAACATGTATAGGAATATCAAGACCGGTTTTTTCCTGAAACTCGTCCAAAGCTTTTGCTATATCAGCGACTGGATCATTAAGACCTGTATATGTATTACCTAAGATAGGAACAACCCCTATAGTATTTTCATCGACAACTTTTAATACTCCTTCAGGGCTTAGATATGGTTTTTCTGGTGTTATATCAACAAAACGCGGTTCTACGTCCCAATAATTTGCAAATTTTTCCCAAACAACTTGAACTGCCGTACTAAAAACAATATTAGGTTTATCTATAGGTTTACCTTGTGCTTTTCTATTTTTCTGCCATCTCCTTTTCATCGCAAGTCCACCTAACATACAAGCTTCTGATGAACCTGTTGTAGAAGTCCCAATAGTATTGTGAGGATGTGGCGAATTCCACAAATCAGCAAGTATATGAATACATCTTTCTTCTATTGCTGCTGTTTGAGGATATTCATCTTTATCAATCATATTTTTATCAACTGTTTCCATATATAACTTGTCTGCTTCTGGCTCCATCCACGTTGTAACAAAAGTAGCAAGGTTTAATCTAGCATTTCCATCAAGGCCAATTTCATCATGAACAATCTGATAAGCTGTCTCTGGTAGCATGCCTTTTTCTCTCAGTTTAAATCTTGGAACTGATTCTTCCCCTCCTCTTGCAAAAATAGGATTAATAGAAATTTCGTCAGGTAAACTCTTATTTCTGGTTAAAAAATCTTTTGACATAAAAATCCTCCTTTTAAATTTAATAATACCAGTACTTTTTATCACCTCCAACTTATTTCTATTTATAATTATACATCTTCTCTTCCAAAATGTCAAAAAATTTTACAATTTAACATAAGTTTGACAATTATAAAATTAATTAGTCGATATTTGTCGAAAAATAATATATATACCAATTATTCTGTAGGAAAATTATAATTCTTAAAAACTTTTCTATAAAACAAAAGATACACCCCTTGCAATCCGGCTGCTATAAAAAAGGGCAATCCAAAATATCCTTCATTTAAAAGGATACCAGTTATATATGGACCTATAGATCTTGGGATTTGCATTGAAGCCGCATTTAAACCAACAGCAAGTCCTCTTTTGTTGTCACCTACAATACTTACAGTTAGCGCTTGACGTGCACCCGCAGAGCCTCTGCTAAAAGTCTGGTTGAGTAAATAAAATATAAATGCAAATATATAATTTGAAGAAAGCGGAAGTGCTATTAAAAAAACAAGACCAATCGCTCTTTCGACTACTACTGCATTTATGATTCCTATAAACTTTGTAAGAAAACTTGTATAAAAAGATAAAATACCTGTTATTAAAAATGTAATTGCCATTACTGGAGCAATCTTTTCTGCTCCTATACCAAATTTTACGGCAAACCAATATGCAATAAGAGGACCTCTTAAACCACCTGAAAGCCCAACTAGACTATTTAGTAATATTAATTTTAATAAATTGTATTCTTCTTTTTTCTCTTCTTTTTTATTATAATTAATTGATTGTTGTCTTTTATCTTCTTCTGAAACACTTTCTATAATAAAATAAGTTATAAAAGCATTTACAAAAATAAACAAAAATAATATTCTATAATTATAAAAATTAGGCAAACTTTTTAAAAATGTAGGTGTAACAGCAAGAAATGCTCCTATTGCCATTCCAGTAAACCCTAATGCTGAATTTATGCTAAAAATATTTCCTCTTTCATCAGGTAGTATTTTCTCTGTAAGCCAAGCTTGATCTGCTGGTGAAAAGGGTCCAGCAGCTCCGTTAGAACCCAAACCAAAATTGCCCAGTATTGATGCTATTATTATAATATAGAAGTTTGTAGAACTGAACATTAATAAAGAAGCAGACATTAACAAAAGAGTATACCCTTTTAAAAATGGTTTTCTTTTCGTTTTATCACTAATAATTCCTACTATAATACTTCCAAAAGCTCCGAAAAGGCTCGCAAATGCAAATATGGATCCTATAAAAACACCACTATATCCTAAATCTTTTAGATATAGGGAAAAATCAACTACTAAAATACCCTGCCCCAAACTTCTTAAAAATCTTACAGCTAATAATCTTTTTACTTCTGTGTTCATATAAAAACTCCAATCTTTTTAAACTAAAACTTATATATATTATACTTTTGAACTTAAAAAATTCAAATTTAATGTATAGGTCTTTTCTTTAATTCACCGCCTAAAACATCATAAACATCGTGAATTGTAACAAAAGCACTTTTATCATGTTCTATAACTATACTTTTTAATTTTGCGATTTCCAAACGACTAACTACAGAATATAAAATACCATATGAGTCTTTACTGTAACTTCCTTTACCTTCCCAAAAAGTTATGCTTCTTCCCAAACGATCTCTTACCGTTTCAATTATTTCCATGGGTTTATTTGTAACTATTATAACTGCTTTTGCTTCATTTAACCCTTCTATTGTAAAGTCAATAACCTTAAACGCAATAAAATATGTTATTAAAGAATACATTGCTCTATCCCATGTAAATACTAAACCTGCACTTCCTAAAATAAATATATTAAAAAATAATATTATCTCACCAACAGAAAATCCTTTCCATTCAGAAAACACAACAGCAATGATTTCAGTCCCATCCATTGATCCGCCATATCTTATTACAAGTCCAACACCTATACCTAATATAATTCCTCCAAAAACTGATGCCAATAAAGTATCTTTTGTCAAGGCTGGAAATCTATTTAATATGGTAACTGCTAATGATAGTATTGTAACTCCAAAAAAAGTTAAAATCACAAAACTTTTTCCTATCTGATTATATCCAAAAATAAGAAATGGTATGTTTAATAAAAATATAAATATACCTAAAGGAATTTTTAAGGTATAACTTAACATTATTGATATGCCTGTTATACCTCCATCAATAATATTATTTGGTACTAAAAATATCTCTAAAGCAATAGCAGCAAAAATTGCTCCTATAAAAACAAAAATATAATTTTCTCTTTTTATTCCACCTTTTTTCATATTGCACCTCCAATTTATTATTATTTAAATTATATGATACAAATAATATATAAAATAATAAAAACCTGCTTTATTCAGGTTTATTAACCCATATATAATATAGCTCACTTACCAACTAATTTAATAAAATACCTTATTTTATAATTATATCACATTAAAATTATATGAAATATAAAATAGATGTGTAATAAATATCCACCAGCATAAACAGTAGTTGGCAGACCACAAATTTACTTTATCACTTTGGGTTTATTTTTTTAGAAAATCATCTCTAAAGCCTTACTTAAAAACCTGGTTTAGCCATGAGTATTCATACGCAAAAAAGCATGTATCAAAAGATACATGCTTTTTTCCTATTTTAATGGTGCGCCCGGAGGGATTCGAACCCCCGGCCTTTTGATTCGTTTTTAAACGAACTATTATCTCCTATATTGCCCTGTAACCCGCATGAATACTGATTTTTTGTACTTTAACGTACTAAAACATTCTACAACTTTCTAAAACTTTTGTGGGAAAAGTGTGGGAAAAGTGTGGGAAAAAAAATACAGCAAACTGCCCTAAAAACATGGATTTTTTGTATTATCATTTTAACAAAAACAAAGAAAAGTGCAGCCAATAAAGAGCTGCACTTATTTTGTTAGTGTTTTTTTTTTCTTTTTTCTTTCATGGTATTCTCTTATAGTTATTGTATTTGGATCTGTATTTATTTCGTGTACATATATGCATTCTATGTCTTTCATGTTGTTAGAAGTTGCATAGTCTACACCAAAAACTTTGTTATCTTTAACAATTTCAGCGCTTATAAATGTGTAAACTTTAGGATATTCAGTAAATAATTCATTCATTTTATTTATTAAGTCTTGTTCGGTTAAAATGCTATTTTTTAAAAAGTTTTTTACGTCATTGCTAAGTATTAATTTCATGAAAAACACTCTCCTTTATGAAATACAGTTAGGCGCTGTATTTCATCTTACTGCTTTTTCTTTCTTCGTCTTTTCATGATATTCTCTTATTGTTGGTCCTTCATATTTTTCTTCCGGATCTTTTAACAACAAACATTCTATTTTTATTGAGTCTTCATTGATTTCACAAACACCGAATTGAATTCGGTAAATTTTATTGTTTTTATTGATTGTAGTGTCGATGAAATCATAGTCTTCCGGGATATATGAAAATACTTCATACATCCTTTTTTCAATATCTTCTTTTGTTATTGATAATTTTTTCATGCTATCTTCTACATACTTGTCGATTATTAACACAAGTTTCATAAAATCAACCTCTTTCTTTTTATTTTTTTGCTAAAAAAGTGCTTAAAAACATAAAGAGGGTACGCACTCTTATAGCCAATGCATACCCTCTCTCATATTCTTTTTTTGTTTTATTGTATCAATAAAAAAGTTATTTGTCAATACCTAATTTTATCAATGCTTGGCAGAAGACTCCTACCTCTAAACAGAAGTGAAGGTAGGAGATGAATGCCTATACAGCACATAAACCCTTTCTGAACAATTTAGGCTTAACGAGTACTGTTTTGATAGGATTTTTTAATTCTCCAAGCTTAATATAACTGCCTTTATTTTGTATACCCTTAACAGTATATTTCTCTCCATTATACAGAACAATATCTTTAGGCTGATAGAAATATCTCTGTTTCCTAATAGATCTTCTTCCTTTAGAAATTTATTCTTTCTAAATTGATGTAAATTTTCTAAATTAAGATTTCTGTTTCTTTTCCTTTTACCATTAAAAAGTTCTTTCCCTGTTTTAATTTTCTTATCTCTTGAATCTATATATTTAGCATCATAGAATTTCTCAAGAGATCTGTTATTTCTTCTGATCTGTTCAAAGAAAACAGGCATTACTCTTTCTTGACTATTACCTCCAGCAATAACAAAAGCATCATTGTAATGTGTTTTTTTGAGATTAAACTCTATTCTTTTAGTTTTAGTAATATAACCATAGGTGTATTTGCATTTAAGTGTATTGATTAATTTCCATCTTGCAAATGATAAAATCAAAATGTACGAAAAGTGGAAAATAAAAATGTACAAAAT
>JBNAVY010000041.1:0-17064 GCA_049700195.1 Thermoanaerobacteraceae bacterium | reverse complement strand
TAGGTGGGGAAAAATCTTTCCCATAAGTGGGGAATTTTTATTGACAATAACATATTTTCATGATACAGGATTTAATCTAACCATAGTGGAATTGAAACCTGTACAGGACATACATCAATGGCACTTGAACAACGATTTAATCTAACCATAGTGGAATTGAAACTTTGTGTTATAATTATGCTAGGTAATTTCTTCTGGGGATTTAATCTAACCATAGTGGAATTGAAACGAGCTTTTAGAATTCTGGGAAGACATTAGTTCCAGGATTTAATCTAACCATAGTGGAATTGAAACGGGTCAATACATATTTTCATTATATTCACCTCCTAAGATTTAATCTAACCATAGTGGAATTGAAACGTTTTTTATGTATAAATGTAATTCTTGGTTCTATAGATTTAATCTAACCATAGTGGAATTGAAACATATTTTTTTTACTTCTCACTTTTTACGCTCGAACCGATTTAATCTAACCATAGTGGAATTGAAACATCTTTAAGGGCATCTGGGAAGTTATAAAATGGTTGGGATTTAATCTAACCATAGTGGAATTGAAACTATCTGCAACAATATCAAACTCATATTCCATACCTTGATTTAATCTAACCATAGTGGAATTGAAACGAGAAGATAGAAGAAGCTTTATTAAACCCTGATACAGATTTAATCTAACCATAGTGGAATTGAAACGCGGCTTTAATAGGTCAAATGAGCAAAGCAGGCGTTGATTTAATCTAACCATAGTGGAATTGAAACTGTTTTATTTGATTGTAAAAACTTGTTAGATACTCGATTTAATCTAACCATAGTGGAATTGAAACGTCGTTAAATTGGTTGGTATTGTAGTTGTTGTTAAAGATTTAATCTAACCATAGTGGAATTGAAATCGATTGACAATAATTTATGTGGATTGAGGTGATAATATAAAAATAAATGAATTAGATGTTGTAAAGTTAAAGGATGGGCGTGAAGGAACTGTAGTTCATGTGTTTACCACAAAGGATTTGCCGAGAGCATATGAAATTGAATTTGATGATGGTGAGTTAGAAACAATCGAAGAGGATATAATTAGTGAAGTAATTTGGCAATTAGATAAACATTAAACAACTAGACTTAACAAGGATGAATTGGCATTTAATTTAAAAACTTAAACCTCTTAATTAATTTGGACAATCTATAAACTTTTAGGTAAAATACAAATGTTAAAATTCAAAATAAAATTGTTAAAATAAGTTAATAAAAATGAAAATGTGATGTCTGATTATTATATTTATTTTATTTTTGCCGAAATAAAATTGAAAGATAAAATAGAAAGGATGTATTTAGCAAATGAAGAAGATTATACTAACAACACTATTAGTTTTTGTTATTTTATTGAATTTATCTCATTCAACAGTTTTTGCAAATTATTATTATAGAGGTTTTTTGCATGTTTATGAAGGGAAAACATATATGATGGTGCCTGCAAGAGGAGTTTTTGAAAAGATGGGAGCAGAGGTTAAGTGGATTGATGCAACTCAAAAAGTTGAAATAAAAAAAGATGATCTAAATATTGTACTTCATATCGATGATACAAAAGCTGTTGTGAATAATAATATTATAAATATGCCTGTTTCTGCAATAATTAAAAATGATACAACTTTTTTACCACTTCGATTTTTAGCTGAAAAAATTGTTGATAATAAGGTAAATTGGGATGAAAATACACAAACAGCTTTGATTTCTTATGGTAATTCAAATATAGTTATTAAAGCGGTAGATTATGATGCAAAAATAGAGAGTATTAACACGAAGATTAAGGGTATTACTGTAAGAGGTTTAAAAATACCGAGTAATTCTCCATATAAACCAGTGGTTATTTTAGCAAATAATCAAATAGGTACTTCTCAAAATTTATATGATATGGCGAGAAACAATAATGCTATTGCAGCAATTAATGGTACTTTTTTTAGTGCCTATAATTCTACTCCAGACCCGTGGAATACAATTATTAAGTCAGGAAAAGTGGTTCATGTAGGTAATATAGGGACTGTGTTTGGATTTACTGCAGATGGAAGAGTTAAAATGGAGAAATTGAGGATAAAAATAGAAGGTGGTACAAACGGATCTTACTCATGGCCTAATAACTGGTACGCTTATGGATTTAATCATACACCTAATGGGAATGGTGTTTACATATTTACTCCTGAATGGGGAACTCACTTGGGATTTAATTATGGAATAAATGTTGTGGTGGAAAATGGTGTTGTTAAAGACATTAAAGAAAACCAAGATGTTAATATTCCTGCTAATGGATTTGTCATAAATCTTACCGGCAGTGAAGAGTATCTAGCAAGAGTATTTGAAGTAGGAAAAACAGTAGAGTACAGAATTGTTTATACGGATTTAGAAGGGAATAAAGTTGATTGGTCTGATGTAGTGGAAGCAGTAGGAGCAGGTCCTACCCTTGTCAGAAATGGAGAGTTAAGTGTAGACCCTGTTGCTGAAGGCTTTACTGAAGGGAAAATCTTAAGTTTATCTTTTGCAAGAAGTGCAATAGGAGTAACTACACAAGGGGATATTCTTCTTGTAACTGTACCAACTGCTACTGTCGTTCAATTAGGAGAGGTTATGAAAGAATTGGGAGCAAATAATGCTATGAACCTTGACGGTGGAGCTTCTTCAGGGCTTTATTTTCAAGGAAAGAATATCACAACTCCTGGAAGAAATCTGAGTAACATATTAATATTTTATTGATTATAAATTAATTAAATATGATATAATTAAATTAAATATTAGGAGGTGATTTTATGAAAGTAATTGATTTATCTTATAAAATTGAAGAAAATATGCCCCAATATCCTGGGCAGCCAGATATAAAAATAAAAAAAATAGCAAAGGTTGAAACAGACGGTTATCAAGTAACCGAATTAGATTGTGTAGTACATATTGGTACACATTGTGATGCTCCTGCTCATTTTATAAAAGATGGAGAAACAATTGACAATTTACCAGTTGATTTTTTTGTTGGAAATGCAATTTTAGTAGATGTGCCTTACCTTGTGGATAGAAGGATGAAAATTGATCTTTTAAATGACATTGATATAAATGTAAATGATATTATAATATTTAGAACTGGTATGAATAAATACTGGGGTAAAGAAGATTATTTTACTAAGTTTCCATATCTTACTGAAGAATTAGCAAATTTTTTAATAAGAAAAAAAGTAAAAGTTGTTGGTTTTGATACTTTATCTCCTGAACCTGTTGAAACTATAGATTTTCCTATACATCATATGCTTTTAGGCAACGGTATTGGCATAGTTGAGAATTTAACCAATTTAGAATTAATTAATGAAAAAAGATTTTTATTTGTTGCACTACCTTTAAAAATAGACAAATCGGATGGGAGTATGGTAAGAGCTGTAGCTATTATATAAAGCTAAAACTAATAAATTTGGATAATAATAGCTTTAATTACACATTCATTATAATTATTGGAAATAAACTTTTGAAAATTATAAAACTTTATTTTTGTTTTTTAATTTTAAGATTATATTTATTAAATTAGATAAGTATATTAAAAATTATTGAAACAATATTATGGATATTTTATATAAAGATAAATAAATTTAATTACACAAAGGAAGTATTATTTATGACAGATAAAATTAAATTTTATTATCCACTTTTTGTAGCAAGTTTTTCTTTTTTTCTAAGTTATTACACGAGACTAACATGGAGTATTCTTTCTGTGTATGTTCCATTTCATCCAACAGTTATTCAAGATGCACATGTATTTGCCATATATTTTTTCGGTTATATTGTTATACAAATACCTGCAGGTTTTATAGCGGATAAATATTCTTGTGGCAAAATAATTTCTATATCATTGCTAGTGTTAGCTTTTGCTACATTTTTATCAGGCATATCGGATAATATTTTAAAAGAATATATTGCAAGCTTTATAATGGGTGTTTCTGCAGGCTTTGTATATCCTGCATCATTAAAAGTAGTGAATTTTTATTATAAAAAAAATAAGTCCTTATATATAGGTTATTATAGTATAGCATGGCCTTTTGCAATAGTTGCAGCAGGAGTTTTTTTACCTCCAATAGCAATATATATTGGTTGGAGATGGGGTTATTATTTTCCCGCCATATTAAGTCTTATTCTAGCATTTCTAAGTTATCCATTGGATACACAACCTACCGAACAAAAAAAGTTTAATATTTCTTTGTTAAAAGATAAAAAAGTCATGTTAATTTCTATAGGAGGTTTTTTGTTTTTTCTTTCATATTGGTCAATAACTCTTTATGCTTATAAATATTTTACACAAATAGGTATAAACAAAACTCTTTCAGGTTATATTTTTTCTACAATGGCTATAGCAGGTTTGTTTTCATAATCAATTTCAGGCCCTTTAATTAAAAAACTTGGGCTAAAATTTACAATAATAATAGCACTTGTGCTTTATGCGTTATTTATTATTTCATTTTCTTTCACAAACTCTTATTTTATTCTTATGATTTTTGCTTTTAGTATGGGCTTTATGAGATTTATAATTACGCCAGGAAATAATAATATGCTTGTTGCTATAGGTAAAGATAATGTTGGTGTTGTGACTGGTATTTCTAACATGGTTTGGCAGTCCAGTGGGATTGTTGGGCCTTTGTTATCTTCTTTTCTTATACATAATTTTGGGTTTAGTTTTTTTTGGGTTGCAATAGGAATTATAGTCTTGCTGTCTTCCTTGTTTTATAAAGCAATTAAGATATGAATAAATATGCTGTCAATAATTATGGACACTAAAATTAAAATAAGTTAAAATAGATTGTAGTATAATAAATGTAAAGGCAGATTTTATTTAAAAATAAAGAGAGGTGTTTGATATGGACAAAATTACTATACAAAGGTATCAAGCTTGGTTAGATGATCCTTCAATTTCTAAAGAAGATAAAGAGAAATTAAAGAGTTTTGATGAATCTCAGATACAGGATGCCTTTTATAAAGATTTAGAATTTGGAACTGGAGGGTTAAGAGGTATCATAGGCCTTGGAGCTAACAGAATGAATTTTTATACTGTAGGTAAAGCAACCCAGGCAATGGCAAATTACATAAATAAAAACGTTAAAGGAGAAAAGAGTGTTGCTATTTCTTATGATACAAGGAATTTTTCAAAAGAATTTGCTGAAGAGTCAGCAAAGATACTTGCCGCAAATGGTATAAAAGTATATTTGTTCGATGATTTTAGACCAACACCACTATTATCATTTGCTGTAAGATATTTAAAAACAACAGCTGGCATTATGATTACTGCAAGTCATAACCCTCCTGAATATAATGGTTATAAAGCTTATTGGTCAAATGGTGCACAGATAATACCTCCTCATGATGAAGGAATTATTAAAGAATATGAAAACATAGGTTCTTTTGGGGAAATAATAAAAATGCCTTTTGAAGAAGCAATGGCAAAGGGACTTATTACAATGATAGGTAAAGAAATTGATGAAAGTTATTTTAAAAAATCTTTATCCTATTCTTTTAAAATCTCATCAAAAGATATAAAAATCGTATATACTCCTTTACATGGTACAGGAATAAAAATAGTACCTGTTTTGTTAGAAAGAGATGGATTTAATTTTTACATTCAGAAAGAACAAGGTATACCAGATGGCAATTTTCCAACAGTTAATTATCCAAATCCTGAATTTGATGAGGCTTTTAAATTGTCAGTTCAAGATGCAAAAAAGCTTGATGCAGATATAATTGTTGCTTCTGACCCTGATGCAGACAGAATGGGTGTTTTAGTAAAACATAAAGGTGAATATGTAAGGATAGATGGCAATCAAATGGGAGCATTACTTTTGAAGTTTATAATTGATATGTACCAAAAAAATGACATTCCAAAAAATTTAGCGGTTATAGAATCAATTGTATCTTCAAAACTTTTTATGAAAATTGCACATAGTTATGATATTGATGTATATGAAGTATTAACTGGTTTTAAATGGATATGCAATAAAGCAGAAGGACTTAGAGCCAATGGCAAAGATGTGTTTTTCTCATTTGAGGAAAGTTACGGATATAATATCGGAGATTTTATATATGACAAAGATTCAGGGACACCTATAATGGTGACATGCGAAATGGCAGAATATTATAGAAGAAAAAATATGACCTTAGTTGATGCAATGGAAGAGATTTATAAAGAATATGGTTATTATCTTGAAGATCAGATATCTCCAGTATTTGAAGGGGAAGCTGGTGTAACAAAGATTAAAAATATAATGAAAATGTTAAAAGAACAACCAATTCAAAATCTTGCAGGTCACAATCTTACAAAAATGATAGATTATTCAAAGGGGTATGAAGATTTGCCACCTTCTGATGTTATAAAAATGGAATTTGGGGATAAAATTGCAGTGTATGGAAGGCCTTCAGGTACAGAGCCAAAAGTAAAGTTTTACTTTATGATAATGAATATGGAGAGTTTAGATAAAGCAAAACTTTTATTAAATGATGCGAAAACTCAGTTTACTGAGATTTTAGAATCAATAGAATAAAAACTAAAATGTATCTTTTTTATTCTGAAGTATTTTTAAAACAAATTGCATAATTGCATCTTTGAAATTGCATCTTATGTTATAATAAAATAAAGATGCTTTATTGATAAAAATCATTAAACTAAAAGTGTCGTTTTTAGTAAAAATTATTATGTAAAACATTCATAGAGGAGGTAATTTAAATGCCATTAGTAACAACGAAAGAAATGTTTAAAAAAGCCTATGAAGGTAAATATGCAATTGGTGCTTTTAATGTAAATAATATGGAGATCATACAAGGCATAGTAGATGCTGCAAAAGAAGAACAGGCACCTTTGATACTTCAAGTTTCAGCAGGAGCCAGAAAATATGCAAAACATATTTATCTGACTAAACTTGTTGAGGCTGCTATTGAAGATTCTGGCGATCTTCCAATAACACTTCACCTTGATCATGGAGCAGATTTTGAAATATGTAAAGCATGTATAGATGGTGGGTTTACTTCTGTTATGATAGATGGATCAAGGTTTCCATTCGATGAAAATATAGAACTTACTAAAAAAGTAGTTGAATATGCTCATGAAAGAGGGGTGGTTGTTGAGGCAGAACTTGGCAAATTGTCTGGTATAGAAGATGATGTAAAAGTTAAAGAGCATGAAGCGGCCTTTACAGATCCTGACCAAGCAGCTGAATTTGTTGAAAAAACAGGTGTAGATTCTCTTGCTGTTGCTATAGGTACAAGTCATGGAGCGTATAAATTTAAAGGTGAACCTAAATTAGATTTTGATAGACTTGAAGAAATTACAAAAAGGCTGCCAAAAGGATTCCCTATAGTATTACATGGGGCGTCAACGGTTTTACCTGAATTTGTTGACATGTGCAATAAGTATGGTGGTAATATTCCAGGAGCAAAAGGTGTGCCTGAAGATATGTTGAGAAAAGCTGCATCTATGGGTGTGGTTAAAATAAACATAGATACGGATTTAAGGCTAGCAATGACGGCTGCAGTCAGAAAACATCTTGCTGAACATCCAGATCATTTTGATCCAAGAGAATATTTAAAAGACGGAAGAGATGCAATAAAGGAAATGGTTAAACACAAAATCACTAATGTACTAGGTTGTAATAATAAAGCATTGGAAATAATGGAAGAAATAAATAAAAATAAATAAAAATAAATAATTATATAAAACCTGGTCATATTAAAATATGACCAGGTTTTATATGTAAAACACTTGTATTTTAAAGCTCCCATTGCTATTGACACAAAAATAAATGTTTGTTAAAATCATTTTATGATAGATAGGGATACAAGATAATAGTTATTGACAAATTATAAAAAACGTATATAATATATCCTATGCGCCCGTAGCTCAGCAGGATAGAGCAACGGTTTCCTAAACCGTGTGCCGGGGGTTCAAGTCCCTTCGGGCGCACCATTATAGGTGATTTTATGTATTTGTCTTTTATGGAAGCTGCAATATTAGAAGCAAAAAAGAGTTTAAAACTTGGAGAAGTTCCTGTTGGTGCAGTAGTTGTGAAAGATGGCACTATAATAGGAAGAGGATTTAATAAAAAAGAAACTTTAAATGATCCGACTGCTCATGCAGAAATAATAGCAATAAAAGAAGCGTGTAAGGCTACTAATAATTGGAGATTGGATAATTGCAGTATATATGTTACAATGGAACCATGTCCAATGTGTGCTGGTGCAATTGCTGAAGCTAAAATAAAAAAAGTCTATATTGGTGCTCTAAGTGACAAATCAGGAGCAGCAGGGACAGTTATTGATGTTTTAAATAATATTCAATTGGGTAATAAAACAGAAGTATATTTTGGGATAAGAGAAGAAGATTGTAAAAATTTAATTAAAGATTTTTTTAAAAAGTTAAGATAATATGTGGAGAGATGGCTGAGCTGGTCTAAAGCGCTCGCCTCGAAAGCGAGTGAGCGTTTTTCGCTCCGTGAGTTCGAATCTCACTCTCTCCGCCATATATACACGTGGAGAGATGGCTGAGCTGGTCTAAGGCGCACGACTGGAAATCGTGTGTACTCACAAAAGGGTACCGAGGGTTCGAATCCCTCTCTCTCCGCCATTAAAATATTGTATATTATGGCCGTACTAGATGGGGAGGTAGCGGTGCCCTGTAACCTGCAATCCGCTATAGCAGGGTCGAAGTCCCAGGCTGAGGCCTGTTTATTGTAAGGCTGGCATAAGTAAGTGATGTTGATACTTGAGTCCTGCGCAACGGAAATTTGTGAACCCCGTCAGATCCGGAAGGAAGCAGCGGTAAGCAATATTTTTCGTGTGCCGCAGGGCAGCTTAAGTGGAGTTAACTGCTTTTGTAACGCTTATGATAGCAGGTCGAAGCTGGGTGTACGGCCTTTTATAATATAATTTATAAGTTTTATTATTTAATATTTGCATTAATTAATGCAAATATTTTATTTATTCACAAATCTTATTCTTCCCATTAAATACTATTAAAGTTTTATCTAATTATGTCGAAAAATTAATTTAGTGATATTTTTATAGTTGACGTGGGGGAATTTTGATGTTTGCTAACTACAGCAAAAGGCTATTTTTTACAATATTTGGTTTAACTTTTGGGGTTTATATTTTATCATATCTTCATTTCATGTCTGGATTTGAAAACAAGATCATATTTGGAATTTTAATTTTTATTATTTCTATATACTCATCTTTTATTTTATCAAGAGCGTTATCAAAGCCTTTAGAAGAATTAAACAAGGGAGTAAAAAAAGTAGCTCAGGGTAATTTTGATTATAAAATAAATATCAAATTTTCAAAAGAGTTTTCTGAATTATCGGATAATTTTAATATTATGGTTAGAGATTTAGCAAAAACCTATGAAAGATTCAAAAGCCAAACGGAGATTTTGCTAAAACAGAATGATGAATTGCAAGAATTTAATGCCGAATTAGAAGCTTCATATGAACAATTAGAAGCTTTATCACAGGATTTAGAAGCATCTGAAAAGAAATATAGACTTTTAGTTGAAAATATTTTAGATATTTTATGGGTTACCGATGAGAATTTAAAAATAGAATTTGTAAATACAAGAGTTTTAAAGTTTTTAGGTTATACTCCTCAAGAATTAATAGGGAGATGCATTTTAGATATAACCGATGATGAAGGCAAAAATATTTTAAAAGATATGATAATGGGTAAAGTTAATTTTGCTGAGCTACGTTTTATACGAAAGGACGGTATATTAGTTATAACAGAAACAAGAATTAAGCGTCTAAAAAATGAAGAAAATGTAATAGGTATGCAAGGAGTTTCAAGGGATATTACTCAAATGTATACTGCTAAAAGGCAGATTGCGGAAAAGAACAAAGAAATATTAGCAATAGGGGATGTTGGCAGAATATTGACTTCTGGCACAAATACTAAAGAAGTTCTGGGTAAAATACTGGATAAGATAGCAGATATTTTACATTCGCCATTGTGCGTAATACGTATGCATGATAAAAATCAAAATGTTTTTGATCTTTTAATGGCAGGAGGAGAATTAAAAGATTATCCTGTTTTAAAAAGACTTATTTTAGATAATGAAGATGTTAATCTTTTAGTTGGATCCAAGGAAATTATTATTAAAGACCTGGATGATTTAATGTATGATGATAAAATGACACCTGTTTTTAGAGAAAAAGAGGCATATTCTCTTATAATAGTACCTATAATTTCAAGAAATGAAACAATAGGCACTTTAAATGTTTGGGTTTCATCAGGCACAGTCAAAAATATGAGTTTAATGCGTTCAATTGCTAGTTCTGTTTCAGTAGCTATTGAAAATTCTAATTTGTATGAAGAACTAAAACAATGGTATGTAAAGACAATAGAAGCTATTGCTTATGCCGTAGAGGCAAAGGATTTATATACAAAAGGTCATTCTATTAGAGTTTCTCAATATGCAATGTTGCTTGGAGAAAGTATGGGTTTGTCAAGTGATAAAATTGAACAGCTAAGAATTGCAGGAATACTCCATGATGTTGGTAAGATAGGTATTTCAGATCTCATACTTTTAAAAAGTGGAAAACTTACAGAAGAAGAATACAATGTAATCAAAACCCATCCTGAAATAGCGAGGAAAATACTCAGCCCGATAGGTTTTCCAAAAGAAATAATGGATGCTATTTCAAAACATCATGAAAGATATGATGGTAAAGGTTACCCTTATGGGATAAAGGGTGAAGAGATATCAATAGAAGCAGCAATTTTATGTTTAGTAGATTCTTTCGATGCTATGACATCAGATAGAGCATATAAAAAAGGTGTATCAGTTGATGATGCAATTGATGAAATTTTGAAAAATAAAGGCACTCAGTTTAATCCGGAAGTTGTAGATGCTTTTATATCATTATATATAAATAACAAAGAAAAATTAGAAGAAATAAAGAATAAAGACTTTTTTATAACTTAAGATATAGAAATATATCTTTTTTTTTGTTAAAATCATATATGAGGTGTTAACTTATGTACCAGTCCTTATATAGAAAATATAGACCTAAAGGTTTTGCCGATGTTATAGGCCAGGATCACATTGTAAAGACATTGAAAAATCAGATTAAATTTAATAAAATAGGCCATGCATATTTATTCTCGGGAACTCGAGGTACCGGTAAAACAAGTGTTGCTAAGATTTTTGCTAAAGCAGTAAACTGTACAAATAATTCTAATGGTGAGCCATGTAATAATTGTGATGTATGTATGGCTGTAAATAATAATTCTGCAGTTGATATAATAGAAATAGATGCGGCATCAAACAATAGTGTTAATGATATAAGAGAATTAAAAGATTCTATAATTTATTCACCTTCTTCTTTTAATTATAAAGTTTACATTATTGATGAAGTGCATATGTTATCAACAGGAGCATTTAATGCTTTATTAAAAACATTGGAAGAACCACCTGCTCATGCCATTTTTATACTTGCGACTACTGAACCTGAAAAGCTTCCTGATACCATTTTATCAAGGTGCCAGAAGTTTGATTTTAAACTTATATCACAAAAAGATATTTATGAGTATTTGAGTAAAATATCTAAAGATGCGAATATAAATATTGAAGAAAAAGGTTTAAAAACCATAGCTTTTTATGGAAATGGTTCAATGCGTGATGCTATAAGTATTCTTGAACAGTGCAGCTTATATGATGAAAATTTAATAACTTATGATGATGTATGCGAAATGTTAGGTACAACCAATGATGAAAATTTGTATAAACTTTTAGAACTGATAAAGAATAAAGATACCATTTCTTCTTTAAAACAACTTGATAAAATACTTTCTTATGGTATGGACATTGGGAATCTGATAAAATCTCTTATTTATATTTTAAGGGATATGCTTATTTATAAATCTGGTAAAGACAATTTGAAAGAAATATTATATAATGATAGTGAAACTATAAAAGAAAAAGCTAATTTGTTTGGTGAAGGGTTTTTAACAGATTTGCTAAATGGTTTTATATTACTTCAAAAAGATATAAAGTATTCCCCTTCTCCCAGTACTCTTTTAGAAGTTACGGTTTTACGCTTTTTAAATCCGGAGATTTCATATGATATATCAGGGCTTATATCACGAATAGAAAAATTAGAAGAATTAGTCATTAAAAAGGGAGTTTATGTTGAAAATTTAATTAATAAAGAAGAAGCTGAAAAAGAAGTTACATCTTATAAAGAATCCTTATTAGATGTAAAAAAAGATAAAAAAGAAATTTCGGAAATTATTCAGACCCCTTTAAAAAATGAAAAAGATTTTGATATAAATAATATCTGGGAAAAGGCTAAGGATGTTGTAAAAAAAGAAAAGAGGCCTTTATATATTCTTATGGATAAAGGTGTGGCCTATTTAAAAAATGATAGTATTGTGATAGAATATCCAGAGGAATATAATTTTATGAAAGAAGAATTAGCAAAACCATTTAATAAAGAGTATATTGACAGAGTAATTTCAGAGGTATGTGGCAAAAGCATTGGTGTAACATTTGTTACAAAACAGTCAGAAGACGAAATAGTTAAAAAAGTCAAGGATTTTTTTGAAAATAATATTGAAATAGTATAAAATTTGTGTTCACAAACCTTTGACTTATTCATATAAATATTCATATAAGGAAAAATAAATTTTTAGGAGGTATTATCTATGGCAAAAGGTGGTTTCCCGGGGGGCTTTAATATAAATAATATGCTAAAACAAGCCCAACAAATGCAGGAAGATATGAAAAAGATTCAGGAAGAATTGGTAAATAAAACAGTGGAAGCAACTTCAGGTGGAGGTATGGTAAAGGTAGTAGCTAATGGAAGGAAGGAACTTATAAGTATAAAAATAGATCCAGAGGCTGTTGATAAAGATGATGTTGAAATGTTAGAAGATCTTATTTTAGCAGCTACTAATCAGGCACTTAGAAGTGCTGAGGAGATGATTGCACAAGAGATGGGGAAGGTTACCGGAGGTTTAAATATCCCAGGATTATTTTGAGGTGAAATAATGAATTATTACTCTAAGTCTATTCAAAAACTTATTGATGAGCTTTCCAAGCTTCCAGGTATAGGGCCTAAAACTGCTCAAAGACTCGCATTTTTCATTATTAATATGCCTTTAGAGGAAGTTAAGAATTTGTCAACTTCTATGATGGATGCAAAAGAAAATATACGATATTGTAAAAAATGCTATAATATAACTGATTCTGAAATGTGCAATATATGTATGGATGAAAAAAGGGATAAGTCTACTATTTGTGTAGTTGCAACTCCTATGGATGTAGTTGCAATGGAGAAAACAAGGGAATATAATGGCCTTTACCATGTACTACATGGAGTGGTCTCCCCAATGGAAGGCATAGGACCTGATGATATAAAAATTAAAGAATTATTAAATAGAGTAAAAAATGAGCATATTAAAGAAGTAATTATTGCTACAAATCCAAACATAGAAGGTGAAGCTACGGCTTTATATATTTTTAAACTTTTAAAAACGCTAAATATAAAAGTAACAAGAATAGCTCATGGTATCCCGGTTGGAGGAGATCTGGAGTATACTGATGCTGTTACATTATCTAGGGCATTAGATGGTAGGCGGGAAATGTAAATTAGGATTGCAAATTAGTAATTTATGTTGTATAATTATTGATATAAGGTGATGGAGCTCACCATAATTGCTAATGCTGATGGCTCCTATTAAGTGGATTATATTATCCATTTAATAGGAGTTTTTTGTTGTTCAAAATGTAAATATAAGGAGTGGTTTTCATGGAATATATTTTTGTAGGAACTGGTGGTATTTTGGGAGCAATTGTTAGATATTTAATAACAGTATATTTCACAACTCATAATCCTATGTCATTTCCTATAGAAACATTAGCTATAAATATTTTAGGTTCTTTTTTATTGACTTTTATTACAAATATTTTAATTGATGAATATAGACTTATATTTTACGTGAAACTGGGTATTACAACAGGATTTATTGGAGCTTTTACTACATTCTCAACATTTAGTATGGAAACAATTAACATGATATTAAACGGTAAAATTTTTAATGCATTTTTATATATTTTTCTGTCAATAGCAGGTGGATTATTTATGTCATATGCAGGATTTTATTCCGCAGATAAAATTTTTAAATTAGTTAAAAAGATAGGAGAAAATTATGAATAATATTATATTAGTTGGATTTGGAGGATTTGCAGGAGCATTATTAAGATATGAGCTATCAAAAAATATAAAAGAAAAAAGGGCTATTGATATACCTATTGAAACTTTTTTTATAAATATTATTGGAGCCTTTTTTTTAAATTTATTATTAAGTCCAAAATTCAAAATTTATTTTAATCATGATCAGATTTTATTTTTGACCACAGGTTTTTTAGGTGCTTATACAACATTTTCAACATTTTCTGCTGAAACAGTTGAATTATTTAAAATGGGAAAACATGGGGATGCTTTTATTTACATGTTCTTTACTGTTTTATTTGGTATAATTGGTGGAATAATAGGTTTTTATGTCGGATTTTGTCTATGAAAAAATCCTCAACTGGTATATAATATAACTAGTATATAATTTGTTTTAATAGAAAATAAATATCAGTTAGGAGGAGAAAAATTGGACTTGAGTTATAATAAACTTTTATCAGCTTTATCACTTGCACTTGATGTACAGGAATATAAAAACATGGGACATGCTAGAAGAGTAGCATATATTGCACTTAGGATATCTTATATGCTTGGATTAAAAGATGAAGAAATAAAAAAAATTTATTATTCTGCACTACTTCATGATATAGGTAAAGGAGATATCTATGAGGATTTTAATACTGATGAGTGGTGGAAGCATAGTGTGCGTGGCAGCGAAATAGTTAAAAATTTGCCTTATGGAGAATATTTTTCTGATATCATAAAGTATCATCATGAAAATTATGATGGAAGTGGACATTTTAAATTAAAGGGTGATTTTATTCCTTTAGGAGCGCAGATTATTTTTATATCTGATCAATTTGATACAAAATACATACCACTTATAAATAATGAAAGAGAATATAATATAAGACTTATAATTACTGAACATATTAAAAAAAATATTAATAAATTATTTAATCCAATAATTGCGAGTGTTCTTTTAGAGCTTACAAAACAAGAAAAATTTTGGCTTGATTATAAATTTTTTGACATGAAAAGCATTTTAGAAAGAATTGAGCCTAAAGACTGGATTCAAATTGATATTGATGAATTAGAGGCTATTGCGGAAGTTTTTGCAAAAATTATAGATAACAGAAGCAGGTTTACATATAATCATTCTAAAGGTATAGCAAAATTAGCTTATAAAATGGCTAAAACTATTGGATATGACGAGATAACTGCAAGAAAGATGAGAATTGCAGGTTTGCTTCATGATCTTGGTAAATTAGCTATTCCCAATTCTATTCTTGATAAACCAGGTAAACTAAATGATGAAGAATTTATGATTATTAAATCTCATACTTATTATACAAAAAAAATACTTAAGGAATTAGAAGGTATTGATGATATAATTGAATGGGGAGCTAATCATCATGAAAAATTAGATGGAAGCGGGTATCCGGAGGAACTTAAAGGTGACGAAATTGGGATAAATGATAGACATATGGCTATATGCGATATGTATCAAGCACTGACAGAAGATCGTCCATATAGAAAAGGCCTTTCATCAAAAGAAGCTATTGAAATTATATATAAGTCTGTTAAAGAAGGAAAAGTTAGTGGTGAATCTTTGGAAATTTTTAAACAGGCAATATTATAATGTATACTCAACTGTATTTCGGGAATAATACAGTTGAGGAGGTATATTATGGGAATGTTATTTGATTATATAAAAGAAATTGCAGCATCAAAGGATTATTATCCTGATGAGAATAACAATGAAAAAGATCTATTTGTTGAAGAAATAAAACAAACCATGAAAGAACTTAAAAATGCAGAAATATATTTTCAAAATGTAACAGATCCTGATTTGATTGACCATGCAATATATAAGCTTGAAAGTGTAAAAAGAAAATATACTTATTTATTAAAAAAAGCAAAAGAAGAAGGTATAAATTTTAATAATTTTACTTCACTTTTATCATAATTTGTCCCCCCGATAAGTATACATATAATAGTGCTGTTCTTTAGGGGGTTTTAATATGAATATAAGTATAGAATATAATATTATTTTAGCGTATTTAGTGGGGCTTTTTCTTTTATATGCTTTAGGCTGGCTTTTAGTTGTGCCTCGTAAATTTTTATTACGCCTTATAATTAATGGAATATTTGGAGGTATAGTATTATTTATTATAAATATACTTGGGAAATCTATAGGACTATATATAGCCATAAATCCTGTAACTGCACTTATAGTCGGATTTTTAGGTATACCAGGTATAATATTATTAGTTATTCTTCAATATATAATTTAATTTTTTAAAATTAAGAGTAAAAACCTTTCTTTTAGAAAATACTAAATGGTGTAAATAACTAAAAAGGAGGGTTTTTTATGACTGTTAAAAGTGACCTTGAAAAGGCAGCTGCAGCAGCTCAAGCAGCATTAGGGACTTATGCACAATTTGCAAGCTCTACTGATGATCCCGCAGCTAAACAGATGTTTATGCAAATGCAGCAGGATATGCAAAGGCATGTAACTATGCTTAATAATAGATTAAATTATGTAACATCTAACAATAAACTTAATCAGCAGGCACAAGCAACGCAGCAGGCCTCTCAACAGCAAAGTAATATTTTGACAAATAAAAAATAAATGTTAAATTTAGAGGCAAATTTGCCTCTAAATTTAACATAAAGTTAACATTATAAAACTAAGAATAAATGAGATTAAAAGAGATTTAAGCAAAAAAAGCATATATAATTATTTAAAACAGAAATTATAAAGGTTGTACAAGTATAGATTTTGTGATATAGTTATTAATGCACCAACAAAACAGGTGCAACTAAAGAGCCAGAAAAAAGGACTTGACAAAAGGGAACCTATCTGGTAAGATAAGAA
>JBNAVY010000040.1:0-17177 GCA_049700195.1 Thermoanaerobacteraceae bacterium | reverse complement strand
ATTGATCGTGAAAAAGGTTTTTTTGTAATAAAGCCAAGTGGAGTTGAATATTATAAGTTGACTGTAAATGATATGGTAGTAGTTGATTTGGAAGGAAATATAGTAGAAGGTAATTATAATCCTTCTACGGATACTGCTACTCATTTGGAATTATATAAAGCATTTACTAAAATTGGTGGTGTAGTTCATACTCATTCGTCATGGGCAACAAGTTGGGCTCAGGCGGGATTGTCAATCCCTTGTTATGGTACGACGCATGCTGACTATATGTATGGAGAAGTTCCTTGTGTTAGGAATCTTACAAAAGAAGAGATAGATGAAGCGTATGAGAAAAATACAGGATTAATAATTACAAAATATTTTAAAGATAAGGACTATATGGCTATGCCTGCAGTTTTATGTAAAAATCATGGTTCATTTACTTGGGGTTTAGATGCATATGATGCCGTACAAAATGCTGTAGTTCTTGAAGAATCAGCAAAGATGGCGGCATATTCAAGATTTATTAATCCTAATATAAATCCAGCGCCGCAAGAATTGCAGGATAAACACTATTATCGTAAACATGGAACTAATGCTTATTATGGTCAAAAAAATGGGAAAATTGATATTCTTCCTAATAAATAAAGTTACAAAATTTTAGCTGCTGATTATTAATCAGCAGCTTTTTAACAATAAATTTTTCATTTTATATAATAATATTTTTTTATTAACATGATAACTAAGTAAAATTGCTAAAACTTTATCTTTATATTTTGACTTAAATAAGCTTAAACGTCCGCTTAAAAGCATATCTTTAACTACCTTTTTATGTAATTTCTTAATTGTTCTTTTACCAATAGTTACATTTTTAAAATCTTCTTCTTAGTTTAGTATATATTCTGATTTTTACCAATAGAGTTTTTTAGGCAGTTTAAACGAAATTTCTTACAGTCTCAGTCTGAAATTAACTAAGTTACAGAGATTGCCTTAAAAAATCCTACATTATCTTGACACTATGCCAATATAAAATCCCATTTCATTATTTTCTACCTTTGTGTTATAATTTTCTAAAGGACATTTTTATTAATGTGTTTTGACATCTTGTAATTTCACATATGGCAACACGATAAAAAACTCTTGGGGGAGTGATTTTATGGAAAACTTTGTTTTTTCAAGCCCTACAAAGATTATTTTTGGTAAAGGAACAGAACATCAAGTGGGTGAAGAGGTAAAAAAGTATAGCAGCAAAGTATTATTTTGCTATGGTGGAGGAAGCATAAAAAAATCTGGCTTATATGATAAAGTTATAAATTCTTTAAAAGAAACAGGAGTTGAGTTTATAGAGCTATCAGGTGTAAAGCCTAATCCAAGGCTCAGCCTTGTGCAGGAAGGAATAAAATTATGCCGAGAAAATAATATCGATTTTATTTTAGCTGTTGGCGGAGGAAGCGTTATTGACACTGCAAAGGCTATTGCAATGGGAGTACCTTATGATGGCAATGTGTGGGACTTTTTTGCAGGAAAAGCGAAGCTTGAAAGGGCTTTACCTGTAGGTGTCATTTTAACTATTCCTGCAACAGGAAGTGAGGCCAGCGACTCTACAGTTATTACAAATGAAGACGGGTGGTTTAAAATAGGTTTTCACCATGAAATAATTAGGCCTAAGTTTGCAATTATGAATCCGGAGCTTACATATACATTGCCTAACTATCAAACGGCCTGTGGTGTTGCAGACATTATGGCCCACGTAATGGAAAGATATTTTACAAATGTCAAAAATGTTGATTTAACTGACAGATTAAGTGAAGCTACCTTAAAAACGGTTATAAATAATGTCCGTATCGTTTTAAAAGACCCAACAAATTACAATGCAAGAGCAGAGATAATGTGGGCAGGTACCATTGCACATAATGATTTATTAAGTACAGGAAGAATAGGTGATTGGGCATCTCATGGTATTGAGCATGAATTAAGTGCTATTTATGATATTGCTCATGGAGCAGGACTTGCAATTATTTTTCCTGCATGGATGAAATATGTATACAAACATGATATAAATCGCTTTGTACAATTTGCTGTAAAAGTATGGGATGTGGACCTACCTTATGAAAACCTCGAAGAGGTAGCATTGGAAGGTATAAGACGAATGACAGAATTTTTTAAAGAGATTGGACTTCCAGTAACTTTAAAAGAAGCGGGTATTTCAAGTGATAGATTTGAAGAAATGGCAGAAAAGTGTACAAATAATAAAGATAAAACCCGAGGTAATTTTGTTAAATTGACAAAAAATGATATAGTAAATATATATAACATAGCAAAATAAAATCAGCCTTGTGCTGATTTTTTTTGATGAAAATTAATAAAAATTTATATTTAATTAATGATTTTTTAATATTTTGTTACAATTTGGACATAAAAAAATGATACAATTTGTGTTATAATCAGTATGATATAATAAGTATGTAAGTATTTGAAATATGGGGGATCGCTATGGACGAAAATTCAAATTTAAAACGCAGTGATAGAAGAAAGCAGAAGAGTAAGGACAAAAAAAGTGAAAAAAAAAGCTCATCTAAAAAAATAGTTAAAGTTTTAATATATGTTATTTTAGTATTATTTTTTGCAGGTGTAGGAGCTATTGGAGGTAAGGTTTTAGCTATTATTAAAAATACACCTCCTCTTTCACAAGAAGCTTTAACATCACAAAAACAGTCATCAATTGTATATGCAAAAAACAGTACTGGCCAATGGGAGAGAACAGCAATTTTGCATGGAGCTGATAATAGACTTTGGGTTCCTATTGATAAAATACCTAAAGACCTTCAAAATGCTTTTGTTGCTATTGAGGATCAGAGATTTTATAAAAATAATCTTGGCATAGATCCAAGGAGAATACTTGGAGCATTAATAGCAGATATAAGAGCTGGTGGGAAACCTGTTGAAGGAGCTAGTACTATAACACAGCAACTGATAAAAAATACTATGCTTACAGATCAAAAGACATTTTCCAGAAAAATTCAGGAAGCAGTTTTAGCGTGGCGATTAGAACAGAAATATTCTAAAAAGCAGATTCTTGAAGCATATTTGAATACAATTTATCTTGGTGGCCCTAATGTAAATGCCTATGGTGTTCAAGCAGCATCTTTAGCTTACTTTGGTAAAGATGTAAGTCAGCTGGATTTAGCTCAGGCAGCTATAATAGCTGGTATTACTAATAATCCATCTTTATATTCACCTTATGCAAATTTAGAAGCATCAATAGATAGGCAACATTTAGTATTAAAAGAAATGCTAAATCAAGGCTATATTACAAAAGAACAATATGATAAAGCTATAGCTGAAAAATTAGAATTTAAAAGAACTAATCTCACAACATATGATCACAAATATTTTGTTGATCAAGTAATAAACGATGTTGCAGATGCATTATCAAAAAAACTAAACATTTCACGTGATGAATCTGTAAATAAAATTTACAATGGTGGACTGAGAATATATACTACTATGGACTTAAATATCCAAAATTCTATAGAAAATGCTTTTAAAGATCCAAAGCTTTTTCCTGTAAACTCTAGGATAAAAGATGCAGTTCAAAGTGCAATGGTTATAATTGACTGGCATACAGGTGAAGTCAAAGGATTGGTAGGGGGAAGAGATGAGACAAATATTTTAATGGGATTTAATAGAGCAACACAGGCTTATAGGCAGCCTGGTTCTTCAATTAAGCCTTTAACAGTTTATGGTCCTGCTTTGGAAAGTGGACTAACTGCTGCAACAGTTGTTGATGATGTTCCAACAACTTTTGGCAATTGGACTCCTCATAATTATGAATCTTCAAGCTATAAAGGACTTGTAACTCTCAGAGATGCTTTAAAAAATTCAAGAAATATTCCTGCAGTTAAGGTTGTAGATATGATAGGCATAAATACATCAGCAAATTATGGTAAAAAATTTGGACTAGATATTACAAAAAATGATATGTATTTACCAGCACTTGCACTTGGAGGTTTATATAAAGGAGTTACAACAATGCAAGAAGCAGCAGCTTATGGTGCTATTGCCAATGGAGGTATTTATACAACTCCAATAACTTTTGAAAAAGTAACAGATGCTGATGGAAATGTAATTATTGATAACAAACCATTAAGACATGTAGTTTTAAGTGAGCAAAATGCATACATTTTAGAAAATATGATGCAAGATGTAGTTAATTATGGTACGGGCACAAATGCACGTCTTTCAAATATGCCTGTTGCAGGTAAAACAGGTACAACTGACAACTATAATAATGCCTGGTTTACAGGTTTTACACCATATTACGTAGGTTCTGTATGGATGGGCTATGACAACAATTCAATAACTTTAAAAGATGATAGACTTGGAAAGGTTGTAGGAGGATCTTTTCCTGCAAGGTTATGGAAGACAGTTATGGAAAATATCCATAAAGATCTAAAATATAAAGATTTTGTAAGGCCTTCAGGGATTGTATCTGTAACTGTATGTAAAGATTCTGGAGAGCTGCCAACAGATTTATGCCATTTAGATCCAAGGGGTGATCAAACATATACTGAGATTTTTGCACAAGGAACTCAACCAACAAGTTATTGTACTGTGCATGTTAGTGCAAAAGTTAATTCAGAAAATGG
Organism: Thermoanaerobacteraceae bacterium; assembly: GCA_049700195.1. Classification (GTDB taxonomy): domain Bacteria; phylum Bacillota; class Thermoanaerobacteria; order Thermoanaerobacterales; family Thermoanaerobacteraceae; genus JBNAVY01. The sequence continues at coordinate 12,549 of JBNAVY010000040.1, read as the reverse complement.
GAAACTTGCTACTGCTTTTACACCATTTAATTTAATTAAAGATGAAGTGTTTATAGATCCTCCTGGTAGGACACCAGAACAAAATGCAGTAGCAGAAGATGGAAAATATGTTTTGCCAACGCAATATGATGATAGCAACAATCTGCTTCCTCCTTTACCAAGTGATAATGGGCAAAATAATACTCCACCTGATAGTAATATACCAACACCACCAGATAACAATGGTACAAATCCTCCAGAGTCTCCAAATGGGCCTGATACTAAACCAGTTACACCATCAAATGGAAATGGTACTAACAATAATTTTCCGCCTAAAATTGCACCAGGCAATGATTTGAAAAAACCGTAAAAATCTATGTAAAAGCATATTTAAAGACATTAAACTTTAAATATGCTTTTTGTTTTAAAATATGATATTATTATTTTAAAGAAATGTTGGGGGTATTATCTTGAAAAGGCTTGTTTTTATTTTGATATTTTTTATTTTTATGTCTGGTTGTTCAAATTTAAAAACGCCAGGTGAAGCAATCAGACAACCTTCTTATATTGATACAAGTATATCAAAAAGTGAAAATGTACCTTTATGGAGTATAAGAAGTACAGGTGAGAGATTTTTTGATACAACATTTATTACGAATGATATAATTGCTACATTGACATATAAAGATGGTGAAATATTTTTAAGGACATATAATAAAGAAAATATAATTAAAGAAAAGTCTTTAGGTAAAAAAGCTGATTTTGGGATAATAAGTCACTCATATAATAGGATTGTTGTAAAAAGTGGAGAAGAAAAGATAACAATTTATGATCAAAGTCTTAATTCTCTTTTTAATTTTAATCTAGAAAAGAAAAATGAATATGAAAAAACTTACATTGATAGCATAATTTCACCTGATGGAAATACCCTTGTAATAAGTGTTGTTTATTACAAAGATCTAAAACCAGATTATGGAGAAATATTTATTTATAAAAGAAACAAATTAGTAAAAATGTTGGATAATATTATACCTCAATTAGCAAATTTTAGTAGTGATAGCTCAGAATTTTTATTTTTGGATTTAAGTTATAACAATAAAGGAAATAACACATTTATTTATTCGCAATCTGGTAATATGATTAAAGCAATGGTCATGCCTATATATTTAAGTTTTGGGGAAGATACATTAACTATGCCAAGAGTAAATGCCATGTTAAGTAAAATGGGTAATGCTGTACTGTTTTCAAATCAGCATGGAGGTGGATTATATATAAAAAAATTTAATAAAGAGGAAATTTTTATACCTATGAGCACAGAAAAATTTTATACTAATAGTGATTTGACAAAATTTATTGTTGGGAATTATGGTGTATCTAAAATTTATAATAACAGCGGGAAATTAGATGATTATATAGTAATAAACTATGGTTTGATAAATGATGTCACATTTGTTAATAATAATACTTATTTTGCTATAAATGGAACGACAATACCAAATTCAAAGGGAAAAGACTATGTTGGTGTAATGGATGAAAGCGGTAATATGATTTGGACAGCTAAAGCGTATGACATTGTTGCAATGTTAAGATTTTCACCAGATGGAAGTAAAATTATGTCACAATCATCAAAATTTATTTCTGTGTATAATTATCATAATAATAAAATAGATGTCATACCACGACCAATAAACGGTCAATATCCTGAACAAGTCTGGAAAAGGCTTTTTAGCGATAACATTGAAAATAGGGGTTTTATCATAACTGATAATATGGGTAATATTTATATATCACGAAATTACACATTAACTAAAGCTACTAAAAATGGTAATCGATATTGGATTGTTGAAACAGAAAAACCAATAAAGTTTGTAAATATTTCTAATAATGGAGATTTAATAATGCTTGTAACAGAAGATAAAAATGGTAGTGAAGTTATAATATATAATAATTCAGGAATGGTGATTTCTCATAAATATATAAACAAAGAACATAAAGTAACTTCAAGTGCTGTTTCATCAGATGGAAAATATTTTTCATATGCTGTATCTACACCTGAAAATGAAATTTATAAGTCTTTTATTGACTTTTTTAATGAAAAGGGGTATATGATATGGGAGCAAAAAACATTATCAAGTAAAATTAGTAATATAGATATAGGTCATAATGCAATAACCGCAACTTTTTCTGATGATAGAATTGCAGGTTATGTTGCACTTGATTTTAAAGGCAAGCTTATTTTTAATACGGAAGCAAAAATTAAAATGCCTTATATAGGAGTTTCTGAAGATGGGAGTATATTTTTTACATCTAAAAATAAAGATGCTTGTAATATATATTTAAAAAAGGAAGATAACAAAAATATTATATCAACAAATACTATAAATGGGAATATATTAGATGTGAAATTTTCAAAAGATGGGGAAACAATAGTTGTTTTAAGTAGTTATGATGAAAAAAGCAATTATTTAACTTTTTTTAACGATTTTGAAAAAGTAAAAGTTGTAACTTCTAATTGGTATATTGTAAAAACTGCTATTACACCAGATGGTAATTATATTGCAGTATTATCACAAGAATATGGTAATGTTCTTAATAATGCAAATAAAATAACTTTATATAACAAGAAAGGAGAAGTTCTATATAATTATTATAATAAAAGTGGAATTTTTGATTTTTCGATGACAAATGACGGTACAAATTTATATTTATATTGTGCAGATGGATATGTTTATAAATATAAAAATAAGTAATTTTCAGGAGGAATTGTTATGAAAAGTATCGATTTTTTAAAGGATATTACCCAGTTTAAACATAGAGGTTCAGGAACAAAAAACGAGATGAAAGCGGCGGAGCATATTTTGGAATTGCTTAAAAATATGGGATACATTCCAAAAAAGCAATCTTTTAAGACAACAAGAGATAATTTATACATTCTTCCTTTACAAACAGCAATAATTTTATTGATATCTATAATAATTCCTTTTATTTTTCAGAAAAATATATACGTATTTATATCATTTTTACTTAGTATATTGGCAATAATACCTCTTTTATTAGAGGTTAGTGGTATTTCAATTGAGACAAGTATAATGCCAAGATTTTTATCGCAAAATATTTTTACTAGTTTTGACGCAGAAAAACGTAAAAAAATAATTTTATCAGCTCATTATGATACTCAAAGGGGAAGTATAATGTTTCATCCTAAGGTTGTAGATTACTTAAATGTAATTTACAATATATCCTATATAGGTTTTGGATTAATACCTTTGGGACTTTTAAGTATTTTAATTAAGTTATATGTTTTAGGGAAAATTTTCATTAAATTAGGGTTTATAATTGTTGCAGCTAATATAATTTTTATGGCTATTTGTGAAATAACAGGTAAATACACTCAAGGTGCTAATGATAATGGGACAGGTGTAGCTTTGACTTTAGCTTTAGCTGATTATTATATAAAAAATAAAGATAAATTTCCTGAAAATATAGATATTATATTTTTATTTACTGGGAGTGAAGAAACAGGAGAAAGAGGTATGAAAAATTTTATAAAAAAATATGGTGGATATCTACCTAAAGATACGCAGTTTATAATTTTAGATAATCTTGGTGCTGGAAAGATCACTTATCTAGAAGGAGAAGGAATGATATTTTATAAAAAAGCGGGAGAAATGCTAATTGATATAGCAGATAAAATGGCAGAAAAGTATCCAAAAGGGAATATACAAAAAATGAAAAACTTATTACTTCCGACAGATGCTTTACCAGTCTTAAGTGGGGGTTTTGACGCTATAGCCTTTCTTGCAAAAGATGAAAATGGAAGATTAGGCAATTATCACTGGCATACAGATACAATAGAAAATGTTGATATGAAATTACTTCGCTATGAAGAGGAATTTTTTAAAGAGTATTTAAAAAATGTCGCTGAAAGTTTAAGTAAAAGATAATTGAGGTGGTAAAATTGAAGTTGGATTCTCAATGTATACCATGTATATTAAATCATGCGTATAAGATTGCAGATAGATATATAAAGGATGAAGAGAAAAAAATACTTTATTTAAAAGATCTTATGAGATTTATTATAAATACTCCCCTTACAAAAGCATCGCCTTATATAACTGCATATTCTTACAGACTTTTAAAAAATTATATGAATAAAGAAGAAGACTTTGACTTTTACAAGGAAGAGAGGATGTATTTTAATAAAAAACTGTTAAATCTTGTAGAAGACCTTGAAGAGATTATAAAAAATTCAAAAGACAGGCTTTTGACTGCTGTAAAAATTGCTGCTGCAGGTAATATAATAGACTTTGGCGCTTTTACTAATGTTGAAAAAGATGTAATGGATAAGGTCATTAAACCTACTTTAAAGAAAGAATTTCCTGTGGATGTGTATGAAAAGTTTAAAAAAGACCTTGGGAAAAGTAAATATCTTCTTTATCTGGGTGATAATTCGGGAGAAGTTATTTTGGATATGCTTTTGATAAAAGAGATTAAAAATTATAATCCATATTTAGATATAATCTTTGCCACAAGAGGAGGATATGTGTTAAATGATATAACAAAAGAGGATGCCTATATGGCAGGTATAGATAAATTTGCTATTATAATTGATAACGGAACGGATATTCCTGGTACAGACTTAGAAGAAGTCTCAGATGAGTTTATGAAGTGGTTTGAAAAGGCAGATACCATCATATCAAAAGGACAGGGGAATTTTGAGACTTTAGGAGATGTTCATGGACATAATATTTATTTTATTTTTTTGTGCAAATGTGATCTTATTATGAAAAAGACTAATCTCAAAAGCCTTGATATCGCTTTTTTAAATGTAGAGTAATTTGACCTTTATTATTAACGACTTGACAAAAAATTAACTTGACTATATTTGAAAAATCGAATATAATTTATATGAAAGGGTGAAAAGAAGTGGAAGCTAACGTATATAATAAAGCTGCCGAATACTTTAAAGCATTATCGCATCCTACGAGAATAAAGATAATTAAACTTTTAAGCAAAAAGGAAATGTGTGTATGCCAGATGATGTCAGCACTAAATTTAGATCAATCCCATGTATCAAGGCATTTGATGGTATTAAGAGCAAATAATATGGTAAAAACCAGAAGGGAAGGGACTGTAATTTATTATTCTTTAACAGATGAAAATATAATAAACATTATAAATAAAGTGGTGGTTGATGTGAAAAATAATCATTAATTTTTTTTGATTAATATATTACTTTATTCGAATATAATAATATTTATAAAATAATTAATAATAATTTAAAGGAGGATTATAATGGAGAAAAAGATATGTATAAACTGTATTATTAGACACTTTTCACCAGCATGGTATGCATCCGTTATGGGTACTGGTGGATTTGCTAATGTGATTTATTTGTTAAGCGCAAAAATGTCTTTTTTAAAACCAGCAGCTGTAGCACTTTTCTTTTTAAATATATTTTTGTTTTTAATATTTATAATTCCGTGGATAGGAAGATGGTTTTTACATTTTGATAAATTAATAGAGGATTTAAAGCATCCTGTTATGTCTAACTTTTTTGTTACTATGCCTGTAGGAGGTTTAATTCTTGGAACAAACTTTTTTATGATAGGTAAGGAATATTTTAGCATGGCATTTATTGTAACATTGAGCACAATTTTATGGATATATGGTGTAGCTCTTGCCTTAATTTTTGGAGTTTTTGTAACATACAATATGATGATAACAGAGGGTATAGGTCCTGAGCTTACAAATTACTCATGGTATATAACTCCTGTTGCAAGTATTGTAGTGCCTTTATTAGGTAATCTTTTAGTTAAGGCTTATGCTGCTAAAAATGTAGAATTAGCGAAGTTGATAAATATTACAGATATAATGTTTTATGGGATTGGACTAATGTTATTTATAATTTTAGGAAGTATTATTTTAAACAGATTTATAACTGGTGCTATGCCAAATGCTATGACTACTCCTACTTTTTGGATTATACTTGGACCTATTGGTGTAGGAACGGTTAGTTTAATGGGTATTGCAGATGCTTCAAAAGTAATTGGAATTTTAATGGCTGTTGATGTTTTTAAATTAATTTCTATGATTTTTTGGGGATTTGGTTTATGGGCATTTCTATTAACATTTATAATTACTATAAAATATATTAAAGAAGGCGGAATACCTTTTTCTCTTTCGTGGTGGGCATTTATATTTCCACTGTCAGCATATACTCTGTCAGCTTTTAGTGTATTTATGTATACAAAAATACAGTTTATATATTGGTATACAGTGTTATTAGCAATTTTACTTGCCATATTATGGATAAGCACTTTTATAAAGTCTTTGATTGGGACCCTTAATAGTACGCTTTTAGTTCCATCGAGGGGAAATAAAAAATAATATAGTAGAAAATAAAGAGTATACAATCATGGCATTAGTTAAAGAAGTATTAGGAGTTAATAAATAAAAAAATCTAAGAAGAATAATGAATTATTACTTAGGAAATGGACATGTCAAATTATTCTAGACGTTTAATATGTAGACTGGTATAATATTTAAAATATACAAGAGAAAGGAAGGATAAATTATGATAGAGTTAAAGTATGATGTTGTAGTGATAGGTGGTGGCCCTGGTGGCACACCAGGAGCGAATATGTTAGCTAAAAAAGGATTTAAGGTAGCACTTGTAGAAAAAGGAGTAGGCCTTGGTGGAACATGTTTGTTTGAAGGATGTATTCCTTCAAAAATTTATATTGAAACTGCCACAAGATATTCAGAAATAAAAAATTCAAGCAAGTTTGGAATAACATTATCTTATGATAATATCAGTGTGAATTTTGGTGCTCTTAAAGAGCGGGAAGAAGGAATATTAAAAGCAAGAGTTGAAAGAGCAGAAGAAATTGCTAAAATGAATAAACTTGATATATATTATGGGTTTGCCCAGATTACATATAAAAACTCTGTAGAAGTTGATACGAATGACGGAAAAGTAAAATTATTATTTGACAAACTCATTATAGCAACTGGCTCTGAAACAGTTAAACCTCCTATTTCAGGAATTAATTTGCCTGGTGTTATTTTTAGTGAAGATATATTTAAACTGGAAGCTAAGCCTGATTCAATTGTAATTATAGGGGGAGGATATATAGGTGTTGAGATAGCTTCCATGTTTGCAAGAGTAGATACAAAGGTAATCATTATTGAATCATTACCAAGGGTCCTTGCGACTGAGGATGTTTCAATAAGCGAGGCGGTTACAGAAGGATTGAAAAATGTTAATGTAAATATATATACAGATGCGAAAGTTTCTGTTATTGAAAAAGAAGGAGAACTGCTGAAAGTAAATTATAAACAAAATGGTGAAGATAAAAATGTTCAGGCAGAAAAAGTTCTTGTTGCTGTTGGAAGAAGACCACGGACAAAAGAATTAAATCTCGATGTGCTAAATATTAAGTTGGGAAATCATGGGGAAATTCCAGTAAATGAATACATGCAAACGGAAAATATAAACGTATATGCTACAGGGGATGTAAATGGCAGAATAATGCTTGCACATGCAGCAACGAGAGAGTCTATTATTGCGGCAAAAGCGATACTGGGAGAAAAAGTGCCCATGACATATAATGCAATTCCACATGCGATATTTTCTGAACCAGAAGCTGCAAGTGTTGGTATTGATACAACAAAGGCTCATGAACTTGGTTATAAAGTTGTGCGATATTCTTATGCTGAAGATGCTAGAGCTCTTATTGTAGGAGATAAAAAAGGATTTGTTCAAATAATTGCCGATCCCAAAACACATAAATTATATGGAATGCAGATAGTTGGCAAAGGGGCAGGAGAGTTGATTGCAGAAGCAACGCAAGTTATCAGAATGAACGGAAAAGTTGAAGATATTACGGCAACCATACACACACATCCAACATTAAGTGAAATAATAGCAGAAGCAGCAGAAAAAGCTATAAATATGATTTAGTTTTATTTTATTAAAATGAAATGATTATAAAAAGGTGATTTGATGAATATTTTATATATATCAGGTAGTCCACGAAAGAAAAGTAATACTGATATGCTTCTTAATATAGCTATGTCTGTTACAGGTGGGAATTTGGTAAAGTTATCAGATTATAATATAAAGCCATGTTTAGCATGTTGGGCATGTCAAAAAACTGGTGTATGTCCGATACAGGATGATATGACAAAAGAAATAATCCCAATGCTTTTAAAAAGTGATGGAATTGTAATAGGAAGTCCAGTTTTTTTTAATAATGTTACTTCTTTTGTCAAAACTTTTATAGATAGAACTTGGTGTATAAAAGGAGATTTAAGAAATAAAATAGGCGGGACTATTGTAGTAGGACGCAAATATGGACATGAAAGTGCAATAACTGCTATAAATGCTTTCTATTTAAAACATGAAATGATACCTATAAATCGTGGGGTTTCAGGTATTGGATATAAAGAGGGAGAAATAGTAAATGATTTAGAGGCAATAGAGGCATCAAAAAGGTTAGGATTTAGGATATTAGAGATTAAAAAAAGTTTTCAAGCTATTTAGTCTAGTTAATATTTTTTTTATTTTTTATTTTTTATGTAATATGTTATAATATTTATGCAAGCAACTACTTACATACATGTAGAGAGGGATTATAATGGGAGATTCAGTTAAAGAAAAGATAGTCTTATCTACTTTAAAATTAATATCAGAAAGAGGATATAAATCTACAACTACTAAAAATATTGCTGAAAATGCAGGTGTAAATGAAGTTACAATTTTCAGATGTTTTGGGAGTAAAAAAGATATTATTTTATATGCTCTTAAAGAGTGGGAATTATTAAAACCGTTAGATGATTCAGTGTTAAAAAAATGTACCTGGAATCTTAAAGAAGATTTATTAATGCTTGCTGAAGAGTATTTTAAAAATTTTACAGAAGAAAAAGCTAAAATAATGATAGGATTTAGAAATCCTGAGATTTTTGATGAAGTAAAGGAATATCTTATGAAGATTCCTCAAAATTTTAAAAAAATCTTGTCAGATTATTTTAAAATAATGTATGATAAAGGGTTGATTTCAAATAATGATTTTGAACTTTTGGCTTTTATGTTTTTATCTATGAACTTTGGGTTTATTTTAATGATGGTTTCATATGGAGATAAACTTATTGAATTTAGCAATAATGAATTTATAGAAGAAAGTGTTGAATTATTTATAAAGGGCATATCAAAAAGTTATTGAATTGGAAGAAGATATGAGATATTATTTTAAAGGAGGAGGGAGAGGGATTGAAAATTGGTATTCCAAAAGCATTAATGTATTATTTTTATTATCCATTCTGGAAAACTCTTTTCGAAAATCTTGGATTTGAAGTTGTAACTTCTGATGATACTTCGAAGACAATATTAGATGTAGGAGTAAAAGAATCTGTATCGGAAATTTGTGTTCCTATGAAAGTTTTTACTGGACATTTTTTAAATTTACTTTATAAAAATGTTGACTATATTTATGTACCAAGGTTTGTAAGTCTAAGTAAAGGTATTTTTATGTGTCCTAAATTTATGGGGCTTCCAGATATGATAAAAGGTTTGTTTGATAATGTTGATGGAAAAATTTTAACACATAATATTATTTCAAAAGATTTGGATATATCTAATTTTAATAATTATAAAAGCTTTATAAATAAATTTGGTATTAAAAAAATAGATTTAAAAAGATCACTAAAATCTGCACAGCAAGAATGGCTTATGTTTAGAAAATTGAATCAAAGTGGTTATAATTTGAATGAACTTTTAAGTGAAAGAGAACCACAGAAAATTAATGGCGATATTACTATTGGATTAATAGGATATGTTTATAATGTTTATGATAAATTTATTAATATGGATATTTTAAATATTTTTAGAAAGATGAATATAAATGTTGTTACTTTTGATATGATAGATGAGAAATTAATTAGGAATCGTATCAGCAAATTTAAAAAGCATATGTTCTGGGAGTTTACAAATATACTTTTAGGTACAGCTTATGAATTTATGGATAGAAGTGATATAGATGGAATTATACATATCACTGCTTTTGGCTGTGGACCAGATTCTATACTCGAACCTTTTCTTACAATTGATTCTGAAAAGCATAAAAAACCATTTATGACATTGAGAATTGATGAACAGACTGGAGAGAGTCATATAGTTACTAGAGTTGAAGCTTTTTCAGACTTAATTAGACTTAAAAAATACAAAGACAATATTAAAAATCAAGCTGAAGAATATGCTAAAGGGGCGATTTAAATGAAGGTAACTTTTCCTTATATGGGTTCACCCTATATGTATGAAAAATTATTTAGTTTGTTAGGTCATGAGGTAATAATTCCACCAAGACCTTCACTTAAAACAATAAACTATGGTGTTAAATATAGTCCCGAATTTGCATGTTTTCCGCTTAAAGTCATTATGGGTTCTTATTTAGAAGCAATTGAACTTGGTGCAGATACTATAATAACCTCTGGGGGTAATGGACCTTGCAGAGCCGGTTATTATGGAGAAGCACAGAAAAAAATACTGCAAAATATGGGTTATGATGTTGATTTTATAATTTTTGATGAACCTAAACGAGATTATAAAGATTTTTTAAATAAAGTTAAAAAGGTAAAAGGAAATAATTCTTGGATTGATGTTGCTAGAATCGTGAATATAGTATACAAAATGGCAAGTTCAATGGATAAAATTGAAAAAATTATAGAGAGAAAAAGAGCTTATGAATGTAACAAAGGCGAATTTACTAAAGTTTGGAACGAAATATCTCAGATGTATAGAAAAATACGAGTGTCTGATGATGTTGATTATGTAGAAAAAGAAGCACTTAAAAAAATAAACAGTATAAAAATATGCCAGGTTTCAGAAAGTGAAAAGATACGCATAGGTATAGTTGGGGAAATATATGTTGTCATGGAATCATCAATTAATAATAATATAGAGGAAGTTTTAAATGCTTATGGTGCAGAAGTAGAAAGATCACATTATATATCAGAGTGGATTGATTATAATATGATACCACTTCCTTCGTATAAAAGCAAAGAACGTGAAATTTTAAAAAAAGGTGAAAAATATATAGAATTAGTTATTGGTGGTCACGCGAAACAATCAGCTGGAGGAATAATTGATTTTATGGAAAGAGGATTTGATGGTGTAATACATTTAAAACCTTTTGGTTGTTTGCCTGAACTTATCACACAAAGTGTTATAGATAAAATAATTAGAGAATATGATTATCCTATTATATCTCTTTCAATAGATGAACAAGTTGCAACAGCTAATCTACTTACTAGAATAGAAGCATTTTTAGATGTTATAAAAATAAAAAGAGAGCGTTTAAAGATAGCGAGGTAGACAAAAGTGGAAAAAATTTATATTGGTGTTGATGTGGGATCTGTAAGTATAAATGTTATTGCTATTAATGAAAACAACGACTTATTGTTTAAATCTTATGTTAGAAATGTAGGACAACCTATAGATATTGTAAAAGGCGAGTTTGCCAAACTGAACAATGAATTGCCCAATATGGAAATCGGGGGAGTTGGAGTTACTGGAAGTGGACGTCAGCTTTTAGGTTATGTTGTTGGTGCAGATATAGTAAAAAATGAAATTACCGCACATGCAACAGCAACACTATATTTCTTCCCTGATGTCAGTACTATCTTTGAAATTGGTGGTCAGGATTCAAAATTAATAATTATTAATGATGGTACTATTGCTGATTTTGCAATGAATACTGTATGTGCAGCTGGTACAGGTTCATTTCTTGACCACCAGGCTGAAAGGCTTGGGATTAAAATAGAAGATTTTGGTGAGATTGCATTAACTGCAAAGCGAGATGTTAGAATTGCAGGTAGATGTACTGTTTTTGCTGAATCTGATATGATATCAAAACAGCAATATGGCTTTAGTAAAGCTGAAATACTAAAAGGTCTTTCTAAAGCTTTAGTGAGAAATTATATGAATAATCTTGTAAGAGGAAGAAAATTAAAACCAGTTTTTGTATTCCAGGGAGGCGTTGCAGCAAATATTTCTATAAAAAAGGCTTTTGAAGAGGAAGTAGACCATGAAGTATTAGTTCCTGAACACTATGGTATAATGGGAGCAATAGGTATTGCAATGCTTGCCAGAGACCAAATTAAAAGGACAGGTGAAAAAACAAAATTTAAAGGATTTAAAGTTTCAGAAGATGAGTTTGAAACTACAACTTTTATATGCAAAGGATGTCCTAATGAATGTGAGATAATACAAATAAAAGCAAATGGCAAAGTTATTGCTATGACTGGTGATAAGTGTGGTAGATATTCAAATTCTATTATTTAGGCAGCTGGTCTTTGATATAGTTATTATAGATTATGGATGAAGTATAAATGCTGCTATGTATTAAAATAGAACTAGTTAATAATATAAAAAGTCTGCAAAAATAAAAAATGAGAGAAGATTCTCTCATTTTTTTATTTTTGCACTTTCGCTTTTTTAAAGTAATTTTCAAGCAAAGCAATTATTATAATTCCTAATGTACCTCCTATTAAAGCTGTTATAAGCTGAGG
>JBNAVY010000039.1:0-17433 GCA_049700195.1 Thermoanaerobacteraceae bacterium | reverse complement strand
GCATTTATAATATAAATTTAAAATTGTTTTATTTAATTTAATAAAATTAGGAGGTAATTTTATGAAGAAAAAAATAGCTATTATTTTTACTGGTGGCACAATTTCAATGAAAATAGATCCACGATTAAATGCTGCTATACCTGCCTTATCTGGAAAAGATATTCTTCATATGGTAACTGGCATAGAAAATTACGCTGATATAGAAATGCTCCAATTTGGAGAATATCCTGGCCCTCATGTTACACCCCAGATTATGTTTAATTTAAAAAAAATGCTTGAAAACGTACTCTTAAGAGAAGATATAAGTGGTGCAGTTGTAACACACGGTACGGATACTCTTGAAGAAACTGCATATTTTTTAGATTTGACTTTAAAAACCCAAAAGCCGGTTATTGTAACCGGTTCTATGAGAAACAGCTCTGAGCTAGGCTATGATGGACCAAGTAATATAGCTTCATCTATTTGTACTGCAATTTCTGAACAAGCAAAAGGAAAAGGAGTTTTAGTAGTATTTAACAATGAAATAAATGCAGCAAGTGAAGTTACAAAAACTCACACTTTAAGTTTAGATACTTTCAAAAGTCCTGATTTTGGACCTCTTGGAATTGTAGACAATGATGAAGCTATATTTTACAGAGATATTTTGTATCATGATTATATACCAACTGAAAATATAGAACCTCGTGTTAGTCTTTTAAAAACTGTCGCTGGAATGGACGACAGATTATTCAAATTTTTAGTTGACTCTGGAGAAAAAGGAATAGTAATTGAAGGAACAGGAAGAGGCAATGTAACTCCTAAAATGGTTGAGGGTATTAAATATGCAATTTCAAATGGTACAGTAATTGTTCTTGTTTCCAGATGTTCGAGAGGAAGAGTCTTAGATACTTATGGGTATGAAGGCGGAGGTAAAAATTTAACTTCTATGGGCGTCATTCTTGGAGATAATTTACCTGGACAAAAAGCTAGAATTAAATTAATGATTGCATTAGGATATACAAATAATCATGATGAAATAAGAGAAATTTTTGAAAGAGATATATATAAAAGAAGAAGATAAAAAATTAATTAGAATGTCATCTTATTACCACTTACACAAAAATAAATATATTTCAATTATTGAATCTAAGATGACATTCTAAAATCTATAATGTTATTTTTTATTTTATTGTTATAGAAATTATTTTTCATCCTTATTTTTTATTAAATCTGAAATTGCTGCAATACTACCTAAAGTATCTAAAAGTCTATCTGGAATTATAAGTTTATTAGCAGGGTTTTTAGCCATTTCTTGTAAAGCATCTATTTGTTTTAATGCAATTACTTTTTCATTTGTTCCAGATTCAATTATCGCTCTGTTAACAAAATTTATTGCTTCTGCCTGAGCCTTAGCTATAGCTTCAATTGCTCCTGCTTTGCCTTCTGCTTCTAATAACTGAGATTGCCTTAATCCTTCAGCTCTTCTTATATTAGCTTCCTTTTCTCCCTCAGCTTCTAAAATTTTTGCCTGCTTTAAACCTTCAGCTTTAGCAATTGCACTTTGTTTTTCTCCTTCTGCTTGTAAAATCGTTGCCCTTTTATCTCTCTCTGCTCTCATTTGTTTCTCCATTGCCTGTTGGATTTCCTCTGGTGGCATAATATTTTTTATTTCAACAGACAAGATTTTTATACCATATGCGTCAGTTAATTCATCAACTACTTCTAATAATTCAGAATTAATTTTATCCCTACCTGATAAAACCTCATCTAGAGTCATATTCCCTACTATATTTCTCATATTGGTAATGGTTGAATAAGTTATACCTGCTTTAAAATTTTCTATATTGTATACAGCATCACGGGCATTCATAACTTTAAAAAATATAACATTATCAATAGATATTTTTACATTATCTTTTGTTATAACACTCTGTGGTTCAATATCTAATATTTGCTGTTTAGTTGACACCTTAGCCCTTACATAATCTAAAAAAGGTATTATGAGATGCCAACCCGGCTCTAAAACTTTATAAAATTGTCCCATTCTTTCAACAACATATACATAACCAGTTGTTACAATTTTTACTGAAGATAAAAGTATAAAAAGTAAAAATACTAGAATTATTACAGAAAAAATAACTAATGAAAACATATGCCATTACTCCTTCTTTTTAATTATTATTTTATTGCCTTTTATTGCTTTTATAACAACTATATCTCCTTTTTTTAAAGGTTCATCAGAAACAGCTATCCAATATATGCCATTGAACATCACTTGTCCTTCTAAGTCTAAATCTTTATTTAGTTTGAAGGTTTTCCCTATAAATGTTTTCTCATATGGGCTTACTTGAGGTATATTTTTAAACCGTTTTCTAATATAGAAATAAGTAATAGCAAAAAGCGAATTTCCCATCAAAAGAAATATAATAACCTGAAATCCTATCGGAAATCCCAGCATATAAGCAATTATTGCAAATACAGCACCTATTGAAAAGTTTATAAAAAGAATATTATTTATAAAAATATCAGCTATAATACCAGCGAACACTGTAAAAATCCATAATAATAAAAATACTTGCAAGCTTTTCCCCCCTTATTTTGATTAAAAGGCTTGACACCTTATGGCATCAAGCCTTTTATCTATTGTAAATGTTCAGTTACTATATTTTTAACAACATTTCCATCTGCTTTTCCTTTTACTAATGGCATAACTTTTGCCATAACACGACCAATGTCATTTTTACCTGTAGCATTTACTTCAGCAATAACTTCTAATACAATTTTATTTATTTCTTCTTCTGTAAGTTGCTTAGGCATATATTCCTGCATTATTTCAATCTCACGATTTATTTTATCAACTAAATCCTGTCTTCCACTTTTTTTATAATCAGGTAATACATCTTTTCGCTGTTTAATTTCACGCGCTATTACATTTATGACCCCTTCATCGTCAAGTTCATTTAAAGTGTCTTTTTCTACTTGTAAAATTGACGCTCTTACCATATTTAATATGTTTTTCCTAAAAGCATCTTTTTGTTTCATAGCATCAACCATATCTTTATAAATACGCTCTTTAAGGGTCATTACAAGTGCACTTCCTTATCTATCAAATTTATATTTTCTTTTTCTTGCTGCCTCAGATTTCTTTTTACGTTTAACACTTGGACTTTCATAATGTTCTCTTTTCCTTACTTCAGAAAGAACTCCAGACCTTGAAATTTGACGTTTAAATCTTCTCAAAGCATTATCTAATGATTCATTTTCTCCAACTTTTACTTCTGACACTACTCTCCCTCCCTCCAGACAAATTGCACAAAATAAGCTATATATATTGCTGTATTGTTTATTGGGATTTCTCATTATATTATAACCCTAAAACCAATAAGTGTCAATGTTTAACCCGGAGGCCATGTCATAAATCTTCCACCTAAAAGATGAAAATGTATATGATTTACTGTTTGCCCTCCATCATTGCCACAGTTTGACACTATCCTATATCCCTTTTTATCTATATTATACATTTTAGCTATTTCTTTTGCAACAATATAAGAGTGTCCAACTATATTTTTATTTTCTTCATTAATTTCTAGCAGGTTAGACAAATGTACTTTTGGTACTATTAAAATATGAACAGGAGCTTGAGGGTTAATGTCAGGAAAAGCAACAACTAAGTCATCTTCATATATTATATTTGAATCAATTTCTCTGTTCACTATTTTACAAAATATACAATCTTCCATATAATCACCTCCTGATAACTTATTCTACATAAATATATTAAATTCCTTCAATCTTTCCAATAATTAATTCATTTTTTGAGTATTCAAGCTTTACTGGCAATATTTTATTGTGTAATTCACTAATATTCCCTTTTACAGCTACTCGTAAATAATTATCTGTTAAACCTTCTACATATCCATCCATATTTTTAACTTGTTGTTCAAACAAAACCTTCATTGTTTTATTTATTTGTTTGTCTATAAATTCTTTTTCACATAATAAAGATAGCTCTATTAATTCATTGCTTCTTTGCTCTTTTTCTTTGTTTGTGACTTGATTTGAAAATTTTGCAGCTTTTGTACCAATCCTTTTAGAATATCTAAAAACGTGAATTTTACTAAAACATATTTCTTTTGCAAATTCATAAGTTTGTTTAAATTCTTCTATTGTTTCACCTGGAAAACCTACCATAATATCAGTAGTAATAGCTACATCCTTAATGTACTTTCTAAGGTTATTTATAATATTTTTATATTCATAAGTATTATATTTTCTGCCCATTCTTTTTAAAGTTGCATCACACCCACTTTGCAAAGATATATGAAAGTGCCTACATACTTTTTCTAAATTTGAAAGCTCTCGTATTACATCTTCGGTCAAATACATAGGTTCAATTGAGCTTAACCTTATTCTTTCAATCCCTTCAATGTCATGTATAACTTTTATAACATCTATCAAACTGACATTGCCCAGATCTTTTCCATATGATGCAACATGAATTCCAGTAAGTACTATTTCTTTATAGCCCTTTTTAGATAAAAATTTCACTTCATTAATTATATCGTTTATGCTTCTACTCCTTATAGGGCCTCTTGCAAAAGGAATTATACAATAAGTGCAAAATTGATTACATCCGTCTTGTATCTTTATATACGAACGAGTTCGATCAGTTTGTGAATAAACAGGAAATATTTCATAAGTTTTTTGTTTCATTATATCTTCCACAATATTGACTTTTTTACCTTTTTCTAAAAACTGTTCAACCGTTTTTACTATTTCTCCTTTCTTGTTTGTACCAATAATTATATCTGCATCATCCATATTTAATATTTCTTCTAATGATGTCTGAGGCAGACATCCAACAGCAGCAACTATAGCATCGGGATTCTTAATTTTTGCTTTGCGTATTTCCTGTCTTGATTTTGATGCACTTCTCCCTGTAACCGTACAAGTATTTATGACAAATACATCAGCATCTTCATCAGAACCAACTATTTCATATCCCGATTCTTTAAAAAGCTCAGACATTATTTCAGATTCATATTGATTAACCTTGCAGCCCAAAGTAGAAAAACAAACATGCTTTTTACGCCCATATATTTTGAAAAAATCATCATTATTTAGAGTTAAATTTACTTTTGACACCTTTAGAAAACTCCTTATATTATTTTTTCATTATATTATACATTAAAATTTTATAAAAAAATAAGGCATTTATTAATAACATCAAATAAAATACTGAAATAATAAAAAGGCAAGATAAGTTTCTTACCTGCAAAATGTTTTAACTTATTTCATGCATAATTATTGCTGACACAACTATCGCTGCTGTTTCTGTTCTTAAAATATTTGGACCTAATGTAATAGATATAGCTCCATTTTTAACCAACTGTTCAAGTTCTTCAACTGAAAAACCGCCTTCTGGACCTATAAAAATTCCTATACGTTTTGCTTTTGTAAAATCTTTAAAAATATGTTTTATAGTAATGTTAGTTTCTTTTTCATAAGGTACTATAAATAAATCAAAGTCACAAATTTTGTCTAAAACATCTGAAAAATTTATAGGCATTAAAACTTCAGGCAGAGTAAATCTGCCTGACTGCTTTGAAGCTTCTACAGCAATCTTTCTCCATCTGGATATTTTTCTTTCAGTATTATAATTATTTAAATTTACAACAGAATACTTAGTATTAACAGGAATAAATTTATTAACACCAATCTCAGTACATTTCTGTATGATAAATTCCATTTTATCAGCTTTAGGCAATCCTTGAAATAAAGTTATATCAGCATTTTCTATTTTCTCTGAATTTATAGGTTGCAAAATTTTTAAAATTATATTGCTTTCCTTTATTCCACTAAACAAAGCCCTATATTTAATTTCTCCATCAGAAACTATTATTTCATCACCTACTTTATATCTTAAAACCTTTAATAGGTGATGAGCATCATCTCCTGTTATATAACAATAACCATCTTCAATATTTTCTTTATTTATAAACAAATTTCTCATCTTTATTCACTTTCTTTTTCCTAAAATTGATATCCATTCTCCATCTTGTTTTAAATCAATAATATTAAAATTAGAATTAAGCACATTTAATACTTCATTTTTCCTGTCTTTTATTATTCCACTGGCTATAAAATAACCATTTTCTTTTAGATAATCAGGAATAACTGATGACATTTTTATAATAACATCTGCAATTATATTTGCAACAATAACATCAGCTTTTCCTTCAAAGTTATCTAATAAATTACTTTTAAATACTTGTATATTTTTAAGATTATTTAATTTTATATTTTCTTTTGTAACTTTAATAGCAACTTCATCGACATCAGAAGCAAATACTTCTTTAGCACCCAATTTAGCACTGACAATGCTTAAAATTCCTGACCCACAACCAACATCAAAAACAATATAATCTTGTTTAATAATCATTTCTAGAAATTCAATGCTCATTTTAGTTGTTTCGTGAGTACCTGTACCAAAAGCCATACCCGGATCTAATTCAATTACCAATTCTCCTTCAGTAAATACATATTTTTCCCATGATGGCTTAATTATTATTTTTGAACCTATTTTAATTGGTTTATAATACTGCTTCCAACTATTTTCCCAATCTGACTCATCAACTTCAGATATCTTAAAATCAAACTTTCCAATATCAATATTATAATTTTTCAATTCCAATATTCTATCTTTAATTATATTTATTTTATCTAAAATGTCAGAAACTATTGGAAAATATGCTGAAATAATAACATCTTTACTATCAATCAAAAGATTGGGATCCATATAATCCCAGTTGCCTTCATTTTCCATTGTTATAATATCATTAGGATCATTAATAACAACTCCACCAGCACCTAATTCATGCATTATATTTGCTATGGCTTCTTCTGCTTCCAATGTGGTGTTGACCTTAATCTCAATCCACTTCATGTCTTCACACCCTTTTTATATCATCCACCAAATGCATCTTTAAACTTTTGGAAAAACGACTTATTTTCCTTATTACTTCTACTTGTTTCTATCTCTTCAAATTCTCTAAGAAGTTCTTTTTGTCTTTCAGTTAATTTCTTTGGTACTTCAATATATACTTCTACAATCTGATCTCCACGCCCTCTTCCATTTATATGTGGTATACCCTTTCCTCTTAATCTAAATTTGGTCCCGGTTTGAGTGCCTTCTGGAAGTTTATATACTACATTTCCATCAATTGTAGGCACTTTTAGTTCTGTACCTAAAGCAGCTTCAGCAAAAGTAATCGGCATTTTAAGATATACATTAAAGCCATCTCTTGTAAATATCTTATGAGGTTTTACATGTACTACAATATATAAATCACCTCTAGACCCGCCTCGTAGACCTGGTTCTCCTTCACCTCTTAAAGATACCATTTGCCCATCATCTATACCTGCTGGTATATTTACAATCAGCTTTTTAGTCTTTCTTATTTTACCTGTACCTCCACACTTAGGACATGGATCATTTATAATTTTACCCTCACCGTGACATTTAGGACAAGTCTTTACATTCACTATCCTACCAAAAGGAGTATTCTGTGTAACTCTTACCTCACCTGTACCATGACACATAGGACATGTTTCAGGCTTTGTTCCTGGTTTAGCTCCTGTACCATGGCACAAATCACATTCTTCAAATCTTTCAATCTCTATTTCTTTTTCAACACCAAAAGCAGCCTCTTCAAAAGTTATATTCAGATCATACCTTAAATCATTTCCTTTCTGAGGCCCATTGTTTCTTCTGGTACTAGCACCAAAAATGTCGCCAAAAATGTCACCAAATATATCACCAAAACCTCCAAAACCACTAAAGTCAAATCCTCCTTGGCTAAAACCCCCTTGACCAAATCCACCTTGTTCAAATGCTGAACTGCCAAATTGATCATATTGTGCTCGTTTTTGTGGATCCGATAAAATTTGATAAGCTTCATTTATTTCTTTAAATTTCTGTTCAGCCTCTTTATTCCCTTGGTTCATATCAGGATGATATTTTTTTGCAAGAGTTCTATAAGCTTTTTTTATCTCATCATCTGTAGCATTTTTATTTAATCCTAATATTTCATATAAATCTTTAGCCACAATTTCACCTACCTTTCATTACGTAAATGAGAACCAGGCTAATCCTGGTTCTATATTACTTGTCATCCTCGACTTTATAATCTGCATCATAAACATTGTCCTGTTGTCCACCTTCAGTACCACCATTATCATTAGCAGTATTAGGATTATCTCCTCCAGCCTGCTGATATATTCTGGATGATATGCTATAAAAAGCTTGAGATAATTTTTCAGAAGCTGCTTTAATTTCTTCTAGATCAGAACCTTCAAGAGTTTTTCTGACATTCTCTATTTCTTTATTCACTTCATCCTTTTCTTGCTGTGTCATTTTATCACCAAGATCTTTCATAGTCTTTTCAGCTTGGTATATTAAAGAATCAGCATTATTTCTTACCTCAATTTCCTCTTTCTTTCTTCTGTCTTCTTCTTCATGCTGTTTAGCCTCTTTAACCATTTTTTCGATTTCTTCTTCTGTTAAATTACTTGTAGAAGTAATTGTTATGTTTTGTGATTTACCTGTCCCTAAATCTTTTGCCGAAACATGAACAATACCATTTGCATCTATATCAAAAGTAACTTCAATTTGAGGTACTCCCCTTGGAGCTGGTGGAATCCCAGATAATGTAAACCTTCCAAGTGTCTTATTATCTTTAGCCATAGGTCTTTCTCCCTGCAAAACATGTATTTCAACAGAAGTCTGACCATCTGCAGCAGTTGAAAATATCTGACTTTTCTTTGTTGGAATTGTTGTATTTCTCTCTATTAGTTTAG
Source organism: Thermoanaerobacteraceae bacterium (assembly GCA_049700195.1). Classification (GTDB taxonomy): domain Bacteria; phylum Bacillota; class Thermoanaerobacteria; order Thermoanaerobacterales; family Thermoanaerobacteraceae; genus JBNAVY01. The sequence goes on along the minus strand of JBNAVY010000039.1, from coordinate 8,595 downwards.
TAAAAACACCACCTAGTGTTTCAATACCTAATGAAAGAGGTGTAACATCCAAAAGTAAAACATCTTTTACTTCTCCGCCAAGTACCCCGGCTTGTATAGCTGCTCCTAATGCAACACACTCATCAGGGTTTATACCTTTATAAGGATCTTTCCCCATAATCCTCTTGACAGTTTCCTGCACCATTGGTACTCTAGTAGAACCACCTACTAAAATTACTTTGTCTACATCGGATGGTTTTAATCCTGCGTCACTAAGAGCTTGATTAACAGGACCTACAGTTAATTGAACAAGTTCAGAAATTAATTCCTCAAATTTTGCTCTGGTTAAATTAACATCTATATGTTTTGGACCTGTAGCATCTGCGGTTATAAATGGCAAATTTATATTTGAGGAAGTTGCTGTAGAAAGTTCTATTTTAGCTTTTTCAGCTGCATCTTTTAGTCTTTGCATTGCCATTTTATCATTTCTTAAATCAATTCCATATTCATTTTTAAAATTCTCTGCAAGCCAATCTATTATTTTTTGATCAAAATCATCTCCTCCAAGATGATTGTTACCACTTGTTGCTAAAACTTCAAAAACCCCATCACCTATCTCAAGTATTGATACATCAAATGTACCACCGCCAAGGTCATAAACCATTATTTTATGATTACTGTCTTTATCCAAACCATAAGCTAATGATGCTGCTGTAGGCTCATTTATAATTCTCAAAACTTCCAGTCCAGCTATTTTACCGGCATCTTTTGTTGCCTGTCTTTGACTGTCATTAAAATATGCTGGTACCGTAATTACTGCCTGAGTAACTTTTTCTCCAAGATATGCTTCAGCATCAGATTTTAATTTTTGTAAAATCATTGCTGATATCTCTTGCGGGGTATACTCTTTGTTATCAATTTTAACTTTATAATCTGATCCCATGTGTCGTTTTATAGACATAATAGTTCTATCAGGATTTGTAATTGCTTGTCTCTTTGCTACCTGACCAACTAACCTTTCTCCTTCTTTTGTAAAAGCAACAACTGATGGTGTTGTACGTGCACCTTCAGCATTTGGAATAACAACAGGCTGACCGCCTTCCATAACTGCTACGCATGAATATGTTGTTCCTAAATCAATACCAATTATTTTTCCCATAATTTTCATCCTCCTATTTATTTAGCTACTTTAACCATGCTTGGTCTTATTACTTTATCTTTTAAGGTATATCCTTTTTGGAATACCTCGATAATCTCATTTTCTTTTTTATCCTCTACTTCATCTTGCATAACAGCATGATGTTTATATGGATCAAAAATTTCACCTTCAGCTTTTATCTCTTCAACACCCAGATTATCCAATATTTTTTTAAACTGTTTGTAAATTAATTCAACGCCTTCCTTATAAGAAGTAAGATCTCCTTCACTCATCAACGCTCTTTCAAAATTATCTATTACTGGAAGTAATTCTAGTATCACTTTTTCTTGACCATAATCAATCATTTCACTTTTTTCTTTTTCGGTGCGTTTCCTATAATTTTCAAACTCAGCTTTTAGCCTTTGAGCCATTTCTAAATATTCAGCTGCCTGTTTTTCTTTTTCTTCTAACTTTTTTTTCAAATCATTCACATCTTCCTCAACTATATTTTTGTTTGTTTCTAAATTATCTTTACTTTCAATATTTTTTTCATTTTTTTTGGTTAAATCATCTTGACTAACAGTATCTTTTATTTCTTTTTCAGTTGTCTCATTTTCGTTTTTCTTCTTACTTTTTGACACTTGCATCACCTCAGATTATTCTTTATATATATTTGAAAGTAAATTAGATAACTCTTTTGTCATAATATTTATCTCATTTATCAATTTTAAGTAATTCATTCTGGTAGGACCTAATATGCCAATTGTTCCTACTACCTTATCATTTATTTTATAGGTAGTTTTAATAATGCTCAAATCTTTCATTTCGTCAAACTTATTTTCGCTTCCTATTACTACATCTATGAAATCAAATTCAGGCTCTAAAACTGTATTAAGCAAATCTTTTTTGTCAAGGAGTTCAAAAAAATTTTTTGCTTTTATTAAATCTTTATATTCAGGAAAATCCAATATATTAGCTGTACCATCTGCATATATCTCAGTTTCCTGTATTTGCTTTAAACTAGATATAATTGTTTTTATAAGCTCATCAGCGATAAAATCGACATCATTTAAAATTGGTCTAAAGTCTTTTGTTAAAAATTCAAGAATTTCTTTTTCCGTTTTCCCTGAAACTCTGTCATTCAATAGATTATTTAAAAACTCAAAAAGGTTGCCATTTATATTTTGGCAGAAATTTAATAAATAATTTTTTATTATACCGGTATCTGTAAAAACTATAAAAATCATTTTATTTGTATCAACCGGCATAATCTGAATTCTTTTTATTTTATCTGTATTGACTTTTGGCAGTTTAGCAACTGTAGTATGATGAGTAATTTTTGAAAGTATCTTTGCATATTTTTTTACTATTTCATCAAATTCTGCAATTACTTGCTCGTGAAATATTGAATTTTCAGTTAAACTATCGTAAATATAATTTTCTAAAATAGTATTAACATAAAATCTGTAACCTTTATCAGAAGGTATCCTACCAGCAGATGTATGCGGCTGCTCAAGATATCCCATTTCTTCCAGATCAGCCATTTCATTTCTTATAGTTGCTGAACTCAAACCAATATTATATTTTTTTGCTATTGTACGTGAGCCAATAGGTTCTGCCGTCATTATATAGTCATTAATTATAGCATATAATATTTTTTTCTTCCTATCATCTAACGGCATTTTCACCACCCCATATCATCTTATTAGCACTCTAATTTACCGAGTGCTAATTTATGATTTTAAAATACCACTCTTATAAAATTTTGTCAATACTCTTAAGGCAAAAATTCTTGAAAAATTATATTTGACAAATCTATACCTTTATATGTTAATCTTATGCAATTGCCATCAAATATTTCTATAAGCCCATAATCTGTATATTTGCGAATCGTATCTTTATATTTATCAAACAGACTAGTGGAAAACCTGCTTTTAAAGTCCTCATCACAAATACCCTCCAACATTCTTAAACCCAAAAACATATATTCAGCCATTGAATCTTCTTTTGTAAGAATATACTCATTTTCTATAGCTTTACCTTTTTGATTAATGCTATCAATATATTTTGAAACATTATTTATATTGTTATATCTTTTGTTATCTATATAAGAATGTGCACCTGCCCCAAATCCAATATATTCTCTATCTTTCCAATACAGGATATTATGTTTACACTCATATCCTTGTAAAGCAAAATTTGAAATTTCATAATGAATATATCCATTTTTAGCTAAATATTTAATAGCATTATGATACATTTCCATTTCTATATCTTCATTTAATAATTCTATTTTATTATTTTTATATAGTTCATAAAAAGTAGTACCTTCCTCTAAAATAAGCCCATAACATGATATATGCTTTGGTTTTATATCGATAATATTATTTAAAGTCTCTTCCCAATCCTTTATACTTTGTCCAGGTAAAGCATACATTAAATCAATATTTATATTTTTAAAATATTTACTAGCCATTTCATAATTATCATAAAATTCTTCAACGGTGTGGATTCGTCCAATTTTAGACAATAATCTGTTTTGAAATGCTTGCAAGCCTATACTTAAACGATTTATACCATTTTTTTTATATATTGCTAATTTATTTTCTGTTATTAAACCCGGATTTAATTCTATGGTTATCTCACAACTATTTTTTATATTGAAATTTTCCCGTAATATATGCATTATCTGCGAAATATAATCTTCTGGTATTACGTTTGGAGTTCCACCACCAATGTAAATTGATGAAATTTCTTTATCATATATAGTATTATAAGATATTTCACTTATTATTGCATTTTTATAATCTTCATAAAGATGTTCAAGGCCTTTATATGAGTTAAAGTCACAATAAAAGCATTTACTTTTACAAAAGGGTATGTGAATATATATTCCTATATCTTTCATTTATCTTCATCCAGTTTCAAAACTGACATAAATGCTTCTTGTGGAATTTCAACATTACCAATTTGCCTCATCCTTTTCTTTCCTTCTTTTTGTTTTTCTAGAAGTTTTTTCTTTCTTGTAATATCTCCACCATAACATTTTGCAAGAACGTTTTTTCTTAGAGCTTTTACAGTTTCTCTTGCTATTATCTTTGAACCAATTGCAACTTGTATTGGAATTTCAAACAAATGCCTTGGTATATTGTCCTTTAATTTTTCCGCCATCTTTCTACCTCTCTCATATGCTTTATCTTTATGAACAATCATTGAAAGAGCATCAACTACTTCACCATTTATAAGTATATCTAACTTTACAAGATTAGATTCCTTATATCCTTTAAGTTCATAATCAAATGATGCATAACCTTTTGTCCTTGATTTTAATGAATCAAAAAAATCAAATATAATTTCATTTAGAGGTATTTCATATCTCATAACAACCCTTGTCTGTTCCATATACTCCATCCCCAAAAAAATCCCGCGTCTGTCCTGGCACAATTCCATAATTGAACCAACATATTCAGTAGGAGACATTATTGTGGCATTTACTATTGGTTCTTCTATATGATCTATTTCTGCAGGAGACGGAAGATTTGTTGGATTATCAAGTTCAATAACTTCTGAGTTGGTTTTGTATACTTTGTATATAACGCTTGGAGCTGTTGTTACAAGGTTTAAATCATATTCACGTTCTAGTCTTTCCTGAATAATTTCCATATGCAATAAACCTAAAAATCCGCATCTAAAGCCAAACCCAAGTGCAACAGAAGTATCAGGTTCATACACTAAGGAAGCATCATTTAATTGGAGTTTTTCAAGAGCATCCCTTAAATTTTCATAGTCTTGACCATCTGCTGGGTAAATTCCTGAAAATACCATAGGTACAACTTTTTTGTATCCGGGAATTGGAGAATCCGTAGGATTTTCTGCATCTGTAATTGTATCTCCAACCCTTGTGTCTTTAACATTTTTTATACTTGCAGCTATATAGCCGACTTCACCAGCTTTTAATTCTTTTAAAGAAATTAATTCTGGTTTAAAACTTCCAACATCAGTAACTTCAAAAATTTTCCCTGTAGAAAACATTTTTATCTTCATTCCTGGCTTTACATATCCATCTATAATTCTTACAAAACTAATAGCACCCTTATAATTGTCATAAAAAGAATCAAATATAAGGGCCTTTAGCGGTTTATCTTCGTCACCAACTGGTGATGGTATCCTGTCAATTATGGCATCAAAGACTTCATCTATACCTATACCTTCTTTAGCAGAAACCAATAACGAATCTTCAGCATAAATTCCTATCACATCCTCTATTTCCTTCTTTACTAAATCCGGGTCTGCAGAAGGTAGATCAATCTTGTTTATAACTGGCACAATTTCAAGATCATGTTCCAAAGCCATATAAACATTAGCAAGAGTCTGTGCCTCAATTCCTTGTGTAGCATCTACAACTAATAAAGCCCCTTCACATGCAGCAATACTTCTTGATACTTCATAAGTAAAATCTACATGACCAGGAGTATCAATAAGATTTAATTCATATTCTTCATTTCCCTTTTTATAAACCATTCGCACTGGTTTTAATTTTATTGTGATTCCTCTTTCTCTTTCAAGATCCATACTGTCCAAAACTTGTTTGTCCATTTGCCTTTCTGTTAAAACCCCGGTTTTTTCAATTAATCTATCTGCAAGAGTTGATTTACCGTGATCAATATGAGCAATTATACAAAAATTTCTTATATGTTTCATACGTTCATTAGACATTTTTAGCCTCCTCTAAATCCCAATTCAAAATTAAAAACCAAAACAGTTAAGCTTATCAAATAAATATTCAATGTCAAATATGAATTTCTCTCCAAAAATCACTACATCTAATTTTTTATTATTTTTAGTTATTGACAAGAGATTCTCTTTATGTATGCCTTTTTCTATTTCATTAAAAGAATAATCTACTGCAAATAAACTTATTATAACTAAAATAAAATAAACAATCAATATATATTTTATAATTCTTTTTTTGTTGTTAATTTTTTGTTTTTCCTTTAGTCTACTAACTCTCATTATATCAACCTACCAATTTTAAATAGATATTATCTATTTTATGTATCATTTCTTTACAGTTAAATTTTTCAGAAATAATTTTTCTACCTTCATTTGATAATTTTTTTCTTAATTCAATATTTGAATATAATGCTAAAATTGCATTTTTTAATTCATCTGAATTCTGTTTTTCAAATAAAATACCGTTTACCCCATCTTTAATTATTTCTGGTATACCGCCGACTCTTGAAGCAATAACAGGAACTCCTTCATTCAATGCTTCAAGAACAGATATACCAAAACCTTCTTGATGAGATGGCAAAACAAATATATCAATATTATGTAAAAAAGAATCTATATCTTTTATAAACCCTAGAAAGAAGAAACGACTTGAAATATTTGCATTCTGAACCATTGACTCAAGTTCGTTTTTCATAGGTCCATCACCTGCTATAACAAAATAAATGTCAGTATTTTTTATTTCTGATGCAACATTTATTAAATCCTGAACCCCTTTAGAATATATTAACCTTGAAACACACCCAACTACAAAAGAATCCTCCGGTAATTTCAGTTTACCCTTTAAATTAAAATTTTTATCATTTTCCTCTCCTTTATCTTCAATACAATTATAAACAGTCTCTATCTTATTAATTGATATCTTCTCTCGTTTTAATACATATTCTTTTAACTTATCAGAAACAAAAATAAAATATGATGTATTTTTATTTAACAATTTTGTAGCAAACAAAAATATTTCTTTTTTATATTTATTCATTGAATCATACTCTGGAAAATTATGGTATGTTACAACTGTTTTGCATTTTAAATTAAAACAAGCAACTCTACCTATTAATGCTGCTTTAACACCATGCATATGAACAATATCTGGTTTTATATTTTTAATTATATTTCTTAGCTTTAAAAACGAATTAAAATCTTTATTTATATTTATACCGTCTGAAATGTTAATATCAAATGTTTTGATTCCAAGTTTTTTAAGTGTATCAAGTGTTTCTGTATCAAAACTACAAGCAAGAAAAATTTCATATTTATTTTTATCCAGTCCTCCTAAAAGAGACAAAATATGCTTTTTCATACCTCCTTCCGCTTTTCGCACAACATGAAGTATTTTTATTTTATCCATAAAATCACCCTTTAAACACTTTCTTCAATAATATAATGTATAAGCATAGGCCCAATAAAAACTGTCATTGTAGTTGCAGCTATAATTCCCGAATCATTAAAAGCAAGTGCCAGAATACAAGAAATAAGTGTAGAAATAAAACATATACGAATATATTTATTTTGTTTTAAAATATTATTTAAAATACCTTTTGGGTTTATATAAAATACTGACAATACTCCAACAACTGTTATAAATACTCGGCTCCAAATAGAATATGTTATTAACTTATAATTCATCATAAGTTTTCTACTAAAAATTTGTATAAGAGGTTCAACACCCTGGCTTTTAACCAGATTAAAAGTTTGACCTATATGGGTCTGCAAGGATGGTGGTCTTAAAGAATCCAAATAGAAAAGGCCAGTAAGCATCAAAATAATTCCAACTCCAATAAGAATTAAATTCTTTATATTAACTTTCTTATTAGAATACATTAACAAAGCAGCCACAAAACCACCAAAAGCTGTAATTCCGCCTCCTACTTTAGTACCAATATTAGGAGCAGCCATTAAATAAAATACTAAAGCATAGGTTATACTAACCATGAAAAAAGCTGTTTTTTTATTTTTTAGTAATTGATATATTGCAGATGTAAAACATAACGTAGCCCCAATCATAACTCCCATATACTCATTACCTATACCATAAAATCTTGCTCCTCCTATTGCATCATAGCTTAAAAATGAATTTTTGAGAAGATTTTGTCCTGTCACCAAATCTATAGATAAAGCCAAAACAGTAACAAAACTAATTATGGGATAAAAATTATTGCTATGAGGACTTAATTCATAAATCCCTATAATTAAAACAGCAATTAAAAAGAAAACTTCAACTATACTGTTAGAAACATTTGTATAGTTAAAAATTGGCAACATCAAAAATGCCAGAGGTATTGCTGTTATAAAAAATAGCAGAGGTTTAAGATAAACAGAAGCTTTTTTAAAAAACAAAAACATTACCAAGGCTAAAATATATATTATAATTTGCAATGTAGCATATGTCTTTAAAAACGGAGTCCTATATGTATAATTATAAACAAGTTTTTGATTTTCTTTAACTAATTCATTTAAACTTCCCTTTTGCCCTGAATTATATAAAGGATGCCCTGTCACATATGAAGGAATATTAATATTAAAATATTTAAGTATTGTAGGCATTATATCTGTATTTGTTACAATACCATTTCTTTTGGTTGTTTCAGAAGTTAAATATCCTTTTGTAAAACTCTGGCCAAATATAATAATTGGGGTAACAAAATTTTTATTTGATATATCACTTGAAGATGGCATAGGAGTTATAA
>JBNAVY010000038.1:0-19646 GCA_049700195.1 Thermoanaerobacteraceae bacterium | reverse complement strand
GTGAAGGATCTGAATAATTATTTTATTCAGCATCCTCTCATGATACCTATTGTTGTGAGGTTATACAGCTTAAACAATTGATTATTTTATATATAATTGATTATATATTCTTATAACTTGTTTTATAAAATATTAATCTAGAAACAAAAAAAGCCTTAATTACTGAAGGCTTTTATATATCATATTAATTTATTATTCAATTTTGGTGGAGGTGCGGGGAATCGAACCCCGGTCCGAAGGCGTCACAGTAAAAGCTTCTCCGAGTGCATCCGCTGTTTTGATATTCCCTCCATGATTCTCCCAGCGACAGGATAATCACTTCAGTAGCTTCATAAATTCCGATTTACCTCAAAGCTTTGGTAAACCAGTTCCCCACTAAATCGACGCCCAATCTTGAAATGTGGGAATTTCAAGTTGAACGGCTACCTTAAATTAGGCAGCGTATGCTAAATTATCGTTTGCGTTTATATTTATTCCCATCGTTTTACGAGCTGATGGAACCTCGACTCGCTACTTTTACCTCAACTGCCCCCGTCGAAACCAGTACACCCCCATGTTAGTAATACTGCTTTTCTTTGAAATGTCTTTCAACTTCTCTTTTTGCGTCTTTAGAAGCTATATCTTCACGCTTGTCAAAAAGTTTTTTACCCTTAGCAACAGCAAGTTCTACTTTTACAAGTCCGTGTTTTAAATATACTTTTATGGGTATAAGAGTATATCCTTTTTGTGTTACATAACCAATTAATTTATTAATTTCATATTTGTTTAAAAGAAGCTTTCTTGTCCTCAAAGGGTCTTTATTAAAGATATTTCCTTTTTCATATGGGCTTATATGCATATTATATACATATACTTCATTATTTTCAACCCTGGCAAAACTGTCTTTTAAGTTAACTTTACCCATTCTTACAGACTTTACCTCTGTGCCAGATAATACTATACCCGCTTCATATTTTTCTTCAATAAAGTATTCATGGCCCGCTTTTTTATTTTGTGCTAATATTTTAATTTCATCTACTGCCATGATTAACACCTCTTTTAGAAAATTGCCCTACTTGTTTTAAGCAAATAGGGCAATGCTATAATTTTATTATAGCACAATAAATAGCTATGTCAATGGTACTTCATCGGGGTGAGCTATTTCAAAATCTATTTCACGTTTATCAATATTTACATTAGCAACTTTTACGAAAACTTCATTACCTATAGAATATACTTTTTTAGTTTTTTCCCCTGTCAATATATAATTTTCGTAATCAAAATGATAATAATCATCTTCCAAAGAAGATAAATCTATTAAACCTTCGACTGTATTATCAAGTTCAATAAACATTCCGTAATTTGTTATATTAGAAATTATCCCTTTATATACTTTGCCAATTTTATCTGACATATACTCAACTTTTTTCAAATCTTCTATTTCTCTTTCAGCAGCTTCTGCTGCTCTTTCTCTTTCAGATGATTTTAAAGCTACATCATTTAATATTTTATTATAATGTGTTTGTCTTTTTAAAGACAAATGGCCATTTATATATTCTTTAATTATTCGATGTATTATAAGATCAGGATATCTTCTAATAGGTGAAGTAAAATGTGTATAATATTGAGTTGCAAGAGCATAGTGTCCCAGCTCTTCATTACTATATCTAGCCCTTTTTAATGATCTAAGCAACAGAGTTTCAATTATCCTTTGTTCTTTTTTACCTCTTACCTGTTTTATAAGTTCCTGTAAGGATTTAGGGTGTATTTCATCTCCTCCTATACCTTTAATGTGATAACCAAGATTGTGAATAAACTTGTTAAAAGCTAAAAGTTTTTCCATATCTGGATGTTCATGAACTCTATATACAAAAGGTACATTTATCCAATGCATATGTTCAGCAACAGTTTCATTAGCTACAAGCATAAATTCTTCTATTATTCTATGAGCAATATTTCTTTCTACCTGTATTATATCTATTGCCTTCCCTTTTTCATCAACTATTACTTTTGCTTCAGGAAAATCAAAATCTACACTACCTCTTTTTTTTCTTCTTTCAAGTAAAATAAATGCTAGCTCCTTCATGTTTTTAAAATCTTGTATTAAATGACCATATCTTTTATTTAAATCATCATCACTTTGTTCCAATAATTTATATACATTTGTGTATGTCATTCTTTCCTTACTTTTTATAATACTTTCAAATATTTCATGATCAACAACTTCCCCTTTTGAGTTTATTTTCATACTCACAGTTAAAGTCAATCTTTCTTCATTTGGATTTAAACTGCAAATACCATTAGATAATCGAGGAGGTAACATCGGTATAACTCTATCTATAAAATATACGCTACAACCTCTTTTTAATGCTTCTTTATCTAACTTTGAACCTTCTTTAACATAATGACTGACATCAGCAATACTTACAAATAAATGATAATATTCTTTTTCAAGTTTTTGTACACAAACGGCATCATCTAAATCTTTAGCATCTTCTCCATCTATTGTGACAAAATTAAAGTCTGACAAATCTCTTCTTCTTTTTTTCTCTGACTCTTCTATAATCTCTGATATAGAATCTGCTTCTTCTATAACGCTTTCTGGAAACTCTTCGGGTATATCATATTCTCTGATTACAGACATTACATCAATACCTGGTTCACCCTTATAGCCAAGTATTTCAATTATTTCTCCTTCAGGATTTCTTCTTCCTTCAGGCCATTTTACAATTCTAACTACTACTTTCATACCGCTTTTAGCATTTTTGTCATCAGCCTTAGGTATAAATATATCATAATATATTTTTTTATCATCAGGTACTACAAAACCAAAATTTTTATTTTTTTCATATGTACCAACTATTGTTTGGTTTGCCCTTTTTAATATTTTTACTACTTCGCCTTCTTGCTTTTTAATGTCAGATTTTTTAGTTATCCTTACCATGACAATATCATTATTCATAGCACTATTCATACCTTCTGCAGGTATAAACACATCTTTTATTTCACTATTATCAGGAATCAGAAAACCATATCCTTTTGGGTGATAATCTATTTTGCCTATGAAAATATTAAGTTTTTCAGGTAGATCATATTTTTCATTTTTAGTTTTAAAAACAAGTCCTTCTTTTTCCATATTTTTTAAAGTATTTTCTAAAATTATTTTTTGGCCATAATCAATTTCCAATAATCTCATTATTTCTTCAATTTTAGATGGTTTATAAGTTTCTTGTCTCATAAAATCTAATAATTTATCTTTAATATTCATTAACATTCCTCACAATCCGATTTCGGGAGCAATTTTTTTCATTTGAACAATTGCAAGCTCAAGAAAATCATCTAGAGGTATTCCGAATTCTTCACAAGTTTTTATTTGTTCTCTATTTGCTCCTTTAGCAAAAGTTTTATCTTTAAATTTCTTTTTAACTGATTTTAATTGAACTTCTTCTAATTTTTTAGTTGGCATTACATATGCAGTTGCAGTTATAAGCCCAGAAAGTGGATCTACAGCATATAAAGCTTTATCAAGAAGTGTTTTTCTTTCAATACCATGAATATCATTGTGAACAATGACGGCATGTACTATATCATCATCAAAACCATAGTTTTTTAACATATCTCCTCCTACTATACTATGTCTTTGAGGATCATCTTTTGTTTCCTGATAATCTATATCGTGCAGAATTCCTGTAATAGCCCATTTTTCTTTGTCTTCGCCAAATCTTTCGGCTAAACCTTCCATTATAGCACCCGTTGCGATCATATGATATATTAAAGCCTCATCAGATACATGTTTTCTAACTAATTCAATAGCCTCTTGTCTGTTCATTTTTATAACCCCCTAATATTAAAATTACCAATTTTATTTTATATTATAACATGTTTAGAAAATAAATAAAATTAATTTATATATATTAAAAGCAGTGATAAAAATCACCGCTTTTAATATATATATTTTATTTTTCATTTATAATAGCTGCCTGAGCTGCAGCAAGTCTTGCAATTGGAACTCTAAATGGTGAACAGGATACATAGTCAAGACCAACTCTATGGCAAAATTCAATAGAAGATGGATCTCCACCATGTTCTCCACATATACCAAGTTCAAGGTCTGGTCTAGTCTGCCTTCCATTTTTTGAAGCCATATCAACTAATTTACCTACTCCTATTTGATCCAGTTTTGCAAAAGGATCGGACTCATATATTTTCTTTTCATAATATGCTTCTAAGAAACGCCCAGCATCATCTCGTGAAAAACCAAATGTCATTTGTGTAAGATCATTTGTTCCAAATGAGAAGAATTCGGCCTCTTTTGCTATTTCATCAGCAGTCAAGGCTGCTCTTGGTACCTCAATCATTGTACCAACTAAATATTTTATATCTGCATTATTTTCCTTTAGCACTTCATCAGCAATTCTTACAATAATGTCTTTAATATATTTAAATTCTTTCAACTCACCAACTAATGGAACCATTATCTGAGGTTTTACATCGTGTCCCGTTTTTTTCTTTACATTTATAGCTGCTTCAATAATAGCTCTAGTTTGCATTTCAGCAATTTCAGGATAAGTTACAGCTAAACGGCAGCCTCTGTGACCTAGCATAGGATTAAATTCTTTAAGATTTTCAACTGTTGTTTTTAATTCTTCAAATGTAATACCCATTTCTTTTGCTAATTCTCTTATTTCTTCATCTTCATGAGGTAAGAATTCATGTAAAGGTGGATCTAAAAGACGAATTGTAACAGGGAATCCTCCCATTACTTCAAACAATCCTTCGAAATCTGACCTTTGCATTGGAAGCAGTTTTTCAAGTGCTTTTCGTCTTTGTTCTTCTGTTTTTGAAATAATCATTTCTCTCATCGCAGGTATTCTTTCTTCATCAAAGAACATATGCTCAGTTCTACAAAGACCTATTCCTTCTGCTCCATAATTAACTGCTACCTTAGCATCTCTTGGTATATCAGCATTTGCCTTGACTTTTAACTTTCTAAATTTGTCTGCCCATGACATCAATTTCCCAAAATCGCCAGTTAATTCTGGTGTTACAGTTTTAATTTCTCCCAAATAAACATTACCTGTACTACCATCTATAGATATGTAATCTCCTTCTTTTACTACAATATCGCCAATTTTCATAACTTTGGCATTTTCATCAATTTTAGCATCACTGCAGCCTGCTACACAACATGTACCCATACCTCTTGCTACAACTGCTGCATGAGAGGTCATTCCTCCACGACCTGTTAGGATACCCTGTGCTACTGACATACCTTCAATATCTTCTGGTGATGTTTCCATTCTAACCAAAACAACTTTTTCACCATTTGACTTAACAGCTTTTACAGCATCTTCAGCTGTAAAGTAAACTTTACCTGCAGCAGCACCAGGTGATGCCGGTAAACCCTTTGCTACAGCTTTAGCTGCTTTTAATGCACTAGCTTCAAATGTAGGATGCAATAGCTGATCTAATTGTTTTGGTTCAATTCTCATAACAGCAGTTTTTTCATCTATTAAACCTTCTGCTACAAGATCTACTGCTACTTTTAAAGCGGCTTGTGCTGTTCTTTTACCATTTCTTGTCTGTAACATATAGAGCTTACCTTTTTCAATTGTAAACTCAATATCTTGCATATCTCTGTAATGATTTTCTAATTTATTTGCAATATCTACAAATTGTTTATATACCTCAGGCATAGCATCTTTTAATGTAGCAATAGGTTGTGGTGTCCTAATACCTGCAACAACGTCTTCTCCTTGAGCATTAATAAGGTATTCTCCAAATAATGCTTTTTCACCTGTTGCTGGATTCCTTGTGAATGCAACCCCTGTTCCAGAATCATTTCCCATATTGCCAAACACCATTGATTGAACATTTACTGCCGTTCCCCAATTCCCAGAAATATCATTAAGTCTTCTATAAACAATGGCTCTAGGATTATCCCATGATCTGAATACTGCTTTTACTGCTTCTAAAAGCTGAACTTTAGGGTCTTGTGGAAAATCAACGCCCAATTCTTTTTTATAAAGTTCTTTAAATCTCTTAACAACTTCTTTTAAATTATCTGCATTTAAATCAGTATCAAATTTTGCCCCATTTTCTTCTTTTACAGCATCAAGAATAGCTTCAAATTTATTTTTTTCTATTCCCATAACTACATCAGAAAACATATTAATAAATCTTCTATAACTGTCATAAGCAAATCTCTCATTATTAGTTGCCTTTGCTATTCCTATAACTGTATCATCATTTAAACCAAGATTCAATATTGTATCCATCATACCTGGCATTGATACTCTGGCACCAGACCTTACAGATACAAGTAAAGGATTTGAAGGATCTCCAAATTTTTTGCCAGTTATTCTTTCTAATTCTTCCATATATTTATATATTTCTTCGATTATTTCTGGTGCAATAACCTGTCCATCTTCATAATATCTGGTACATGCCTCTGTTGTTACTGTAAAGCCCTGTGGAACAGGTAATCCTAATCTTGTCATTTCAGCTAAATTTGCACCTTTACCACCAAGAAGATTCCTCATAGAGGCATCTCCTTCACTAAAAAGATATACATACTTTTTACTCATTTAAATTTTCCTCCTTTAAAACACTTAATATTATATTTGCCGTTTCTTCAACAGCTTTATTAGTAACGTTAATAATCGTACATCCTATCTTTTTCATCACCTCCTCCGCATACTCTATTTCTTTCTGAACTCTTTGCTCTGTAGCATATATTGCATTAGAATCAAGGCCAAGAGATTTTAGCCTTTCTTTTCTTATTGCAACAAGAATTTCTGGATTTATTGTTAAACCAAAAATCCTTTTTGGATTTATGGTAAATAATTCTTTTGGCGGATCAACTTCAGGAACAAGTGGCATATTAGCTGCCTTTAAATATTTATGTGCTAAATACATACATAAAGGAGTTTTTGAAGTTCTTGATACTCCAATTACAACAACATCAGCCATTAAAATTCCCGTAGCATCCTTACCATCATCATATTTTACTGCAAATTCAATAACATCTATTTTTTTAAAATAATCTTCGTCTAATTTTTTAATTACCTCAGTTTTAGGTGTTATTCCCGTACTATCTTCTATAGCATCTAAAACTGGTCTCATAATATCTACAACTTTTATGCCAAATTGCTTAGATTTACTTAAAAGATAGTTTTTTAATTCTGCAACAATCATAGTGTGTATTATTATACTATTAGTATCATTTGAAGCATCAATTACTATTTCTTCAATTTGTCTTTTATCTCCTACATAAGGATATTTTTTGATTTTTTCTATAAAAGTCCCAAATTGTGCAGCAGCAATACTAGCAATATTTTCTACTGTATCAAGGCTTGAATCAGAAACCAAATATATTGATACTCCATCATCCATATGTTTTCACCCTAACCATCCCCTAATCTCACAAATAGCCTTGTTATGTTAGTCTTTGATATTCTACCAGTAATTTTATAACCTTCCTTGCCGGTAATATCTGCTATAGTTTCAACAACAGGTAAACTATCAACTTCATGTTCAATTATTTTTGATGCTGCAGTATATACTGATTCATCATCTGTTGTTGTTACAATATTGGGCATACGGGTCATAATTATTCCCACCGGGACTTTATAAATATCAGTGTTACCAATAGCTATCTTCAAAAAGTCTTTCCTTGAAATAGCTCCAGTCAGAAACCCTCCATCTTGAACAAAAATAGTACCTACATCTTCAAGGAAAAGAGTTACTATGGCATCATACACTGAAGTACTTTCTTGTATTACAACAGGTAAAGATTTAATGTCACCAACTTTTATACTTTTTATGTAATCTTCTAAAATGCTCATTGCGGATTTACCAGTATAAAAATATCCAACCTTAGGTTTTGCCTCTAATATACCTGACATCGTTAATATTGCTAAATCAGGCCTTAATGTAGCACGTGTTAAATTTAATTTTTCCGCAATCTGTTCACTTGTTATTGGCTGATTCTTCTTTACAATATCAATAATTATATGCTGGCGGTTTGTTAGTTGTATATCCACCACCCCTTTAGTAATTAAATATAAATGCTATGGTCATAAACGTTTTCTGTACTTTATCACATCACTATATTAATTATAACATATATTAGTATTGAATAAAAATTATTTTAAAATATATTTTCCCACATATTATAACATAAATTTTTAATTTACAATAGATTAAATCAGGTATTACCTGATTTAATCTAAAAATCTAATTTTTCTTCAAGGTACTTTTCGATTTCATTTATATTTAGCCTTATTTGTTCCATACTATCTCTATCCCTTATAGTTACAGAATTATCATTCTGTGAATCAAAATCATACGTTATGCAGTATGGAGTTCCGATTTCATCCTGTCTCCTATATCTTTTACCTATGCTTCCAGTATCATCAAAATCAACTACAAATCTTCTTCTAAGAACATCATAAAGCTTATAGGCTTCAGAACTTAGTTTTTTAGATAAAGGTAAAATAGCAGCTTTAACGGGGGCAAGTACTGGGTGTAGTTTAAGTACAACACGTATATCGCCTTCTGCAACTTCTTCTTCGTTATACGAATCAACTAATATTGCTAAAGCTAATCTATCTACTCCTACTGATGGTTCAATACAATATGGTATGTACTTTTCATTGGTTATAGGATCTAAATATGTTAAATCTACCCCTGAATGTTCCATATGCATTTTTAAGTCAAAATCTGTCCTGTCAGCAATCCCCCATAATTCTCCCCATCCAAATGGAAAATTGTATTCTATATCTGTAGTTGCAGTGCTATAATGTGACAGTTCTTCTTTACTGTGATCTCTTAGTCTTAGATTCTCTTTCTTTAAACCTAAATTTAACAACCATTCATAAATATTTTGTCTCCAGTAAGTAAACCATTCTAAATCTTCACCAGGCTTTACAAAAAACTCTAATTCCATTTGCTCAAACTCTCTTGTACGGAATATAAAATTTCCAGGTGTAATTTCATTTCTAAATGACTTTCCTATTTGTCCTATCCCAAAAGGTATCTTTTTTCTTGTTGTTCTTTGAACATTTTTAAAATTTACAAAAATACCTTGAGCAGTTTCAGGCCTTAAATATATTTCTGCTTTAGAATCTTCAGTTACCCCCTGATATGTTTTAAACATAAGATTAAATTTTCTTATTTCTGTAAAATTATGAGCACCACATTTAGGACATGGTACATTATTTTCTTTAATAAAATTCATCATTTGGTCATTTGTCCAACCATCAACTTGAATGTCCTGTCCTTTTGTTTTTAAATAATCCTCTATAAGTTTATCTGCTCTAAACCTTGATTTACATTCCTTGCAATCCATCAGAGGATCACTGAATCCTCCAACATGGCCAGATGCTACCCAAACTTCAGGATTCATTAATATGGCACAATCTACGCCAACATTATATGGGCTTTCATTTATGAATTTCTGCCACCAAACCTTTTTTATATTATTTTTAAATTCCACACCAAGAGGACCATAATCCCAAGTATTTGCTAATCCGCCATATATCTCCGAACCAGGAAAAACATATCCTCTATTTTTAGCAAGAGCAACTATTTTTTCCATTGTTACTTTTGTAGCCATAAATACCACTCCTTTATTACTCAAATATATATAAAAACCCTTCATCCTGCGAGAGGAGAAAGGTTTAGCACAGCTTATTTTAGAATAACAAACTGTTTATATTATGTCAATAGTTTTTTAGTCTTTTTTCTTTTCTTCTTTAAATACTGTAACACTTTTGTCTTGTTTTTCCACCTCAATTGTACAATTTGCAACAAGAGCTAAAGCTGCACCTGCAAGAGTTAACTGTGGAACAACTAAAGCAGAAACTGCACCTGCAGTAACAGGGATCTCTAATAATATGTTGTCATCTTTTTTAATTCTTATTTTAGTAACATTACCTTTTCGTATTATGTCTTTTATTTTTTCAACAACTTCTGAGCCTGCTACAGTAAAGCTTTCTGTCCAGCTTTTCTTGTTTTCTTCTAAAAATATCAAAGCATCAACTACACTTCCATTGCTTTTCTCTAAAGCATCTTTAGCTTCTTTATAAGTAACACCTGTTCGCTCAATGATAAGATCAATTTTTTCTAATTCCTCATCCATTATTTATACCTCCTTTAATTTTTTTATATTATCCAAAAAATGTTTGTACTTTAAATCAATATCAAGATGAATTCTAATATAGTCAGCAATTATTTTATCCAGTTCATAAAGTGTATTTTTTGAAATTTGTATATTCTCTAAATTTTTAAATTTTACCTTTGTCAAATATTTTATCGCCTTAATAGTATTATCATTAACATATATAGCATCTTTTACTGATTTTAAACATTCATCACATACTAAACCACCCGATAAAGATGAAAAATATCTCAGTTTTTTTTGTATTCCACATACAGTACAATTGTTCATTTCCGGAAAATATCCTAACACAAGTAATAATTTTAAATTGTATGAGCTGTATAAAATATTTTCATCAATATAAAGATTATCTAAATTGTTTAATGTGGATTTTAACAAATTAAATATACTCGGATTTTTTTCATTATACTCCAAAATCTTATCTAAAACATTTGTAAAGTATGCTGCATATGAAAGCTTCATCAGATCCTTTTCAAAATTCTGATATAAATTTATCAATTCCCACTGGTCAATATAATAATAATTTTTACCTTCAAACAAAACATAATTACCTATACTAAATGGTCTTGTTGAATTAATCAGCCTACTTTTAGAACGTCTTGCACCTTTTGCCACTGCTTGTATTTTACCATAATCTTTAGTCAATAATATTGCAATTTTATCAGTTTCTCCTATAATATTACTTCTTAAAACAATAGCTTCTGTTTTTAATAAACCCATAAAATTCACTCAACTTAATCTTTTCATACTTTTATTCGATAAATTATGGCTGTAAAAGCGTTCAATTTCTTTATAAGCTATGAAATATTCTATATTGCCTGTTTTCTTGAAAAGGTTCCACATTAGATGAAGCATATTCATATTATCTCCATCCTTCAACAATTTTTACGCCAGCACTTGCACCTATTCTATTAGCACCAGCTTCAATCATTGCTTTTGCATCTTCAACAGTTCTGACTCCTCCAGATGCTTTTACACCAAAATTTTCACCTACAACTTTTCTCATAAGTTTAACATCTTCAACTGTAGCACCACCATCTCCAAATCCTGTAGATGTTTTTACAAAATCAGCACCTGCCTCAACAGTCATTTCACATGCTTTTACTTTTTCTTCATTTGTTAAATAACATGTTTCTAATATTACTTTTACAATTATATCTCCATAAGATTTAGCTGCTTTAGTTACTTCTTCAATCTCTTTTTTTACATAATCATAGTTGCCACTTTTCATCATACCTACATTTATAACCATATCAACTTCTGTAGCACCTTTTTTTATTGCATCATGAGTTTCAAACACTTTTGTTTCGATAGTATTTGCACCTAAAGGAAATCCAATAACCGTACAAACTTTAACATTTGTATCTTTTAAAAGTTTATACGAAAGTTCAACAAAAGCTGGATTTATACATACAGAAGCAAATTCATATTTTTTTGCTTCATTACAAAGTTTTTCAATATCTTCTGTTTTTGCATTAGCTTTTAATAAAGTATGATCAATCATCTTTGCTATATTCATAGTTATTCCTCCTTTTATCCTTATTAATACTTTACCATTTATTAACGCCCCTTGTCAACTGTATAACCAAGACTTCTTAAAATACTTGCATTATCCCTCCAGCCTTTTTTGGTCTTTACCCAAAGATCTAAATATATTTTTTGCCCAAACAAACTTTCTAATTCTAATCTTGCACTTTGTCCTATTTTTTTAAGCATCTGTCCACCTTTACCAATTATTATAGCTTTATGAGATTCTTTTTCACAATATATAATCGCTTCAATATCAAGAATATTTTGACCTTCTCTTTCTTTCATAGAATTTACCTCAACATAGACTCCATGAGGCACTTCTTCATCCAAATATATAAGCATTTTTTCTCTGATTATTTCAGAAGTTATTACCTTTTCAGGCTGATCAGTAAAATAATCATCAAAATAATATTTAGGCCCTTCTGGAAGAATAGAAATTATTGTATCTTTCAATAGGTCTATATTTCTATTTAATAGTGCTGATACAGGGATTATATTTTTAAAATTACAGCACTCTTTAAAAATATTGATTGTTTCATTTACTTTTTCGTATGGTACTTTGTCTATTTTATTTATTACCAGAATAATAGGTGTTTTAATTTCCTTTAAGTAATCAATAATGTATTGATCTCCTTTTCCTATTTGAGTATCTGGTTCAATCATATAAACTACAACGTCAACATCTCTTAAAGTTCTTTTTACTGATTCGATCATGTATTCACTTAGTTTTGATTTGGGCTTATGTATACCCGGTGTGTCTATAAAAATTATCTGATATTCTTCTGTTGTTAATATACCTTGTATGGTATTTCTTGTTGTTTGTGGTTTGTCTGAAGTTATTGCAATTTTTTCTTTAATTATTGCATTTAAAAGTGTAGATTTTCCTACATTAGTTCTTCCTATTAATGCCACAAAACCGGATTTAAAACTCATGTTATCACCTCAAAAATATTAAATTGTTATTCTAATACTTTACTATCTGGAAGAAAATTATAGTAATTATTATTCCAAGAAGTGCACCTATAAGTACTTGTAAAAAGTTATGAATTTTCCCTTCAATTCTACTTTGTCCAACCATAAATGCAAGAAAAAAACTTATTGTACCAATTAAAGTATTAGATGACATGAAGGTTACAGCAGTAGCAAGACAAAAAGCTACTGCACTATGAGCACTTGGCATGCCACCTTTCATAGGTGTTCCTTCTTTAAAATGTACTTTAAATATTATCGTCAATAATATGACAACAATTAAACTTATAAAAGTTACATGAATAGGAGATTCTCGTATTTTTACAAGTATGATTTTAGTAAAAGGGTTTATGCGATCAAAAAAAATCAAATATGCAATAATCAATGCATTTACTGCCGAAATTAAAACTGCACCTGCAGCAACATTTTTAGCAATTTTAGCTAAAGGATGGAATTTATCTGTCATCATATCAACAGTAGTTTCTATTGCTGTATTAACCATTTCTGCAATAAGAACAAATGCAATAGCAAAAACAACCTCTATAAACTCTAATTTTGATAAATTAAAAAATAAGGAAAACACCAGAACAATAATAGCTAAAGCAAAATGTATTTTCATGTTTCTTTGAGTTTTAAAAGCATAAAAAATTCCATCTATAGCATAATTAAAACTGTCAATTAAATTCTTTGACTTCATCCTTTCACCGTCCAATATTTAATTTATTCATTACAATTTCTTCCTTTTCTCTCATAACTTTTTTTTCTTCTTCTGTTTCATGGTCATATCCTAATAGATGAAACATACTATGTGCAGTTAAATAAGCTACTTCTCTTTCAAAAGAATGTCCATATTCAATAGACTGTTCCAGTGCTTTTTCAAGTGATATAACAATATCCCCTATTGGTTCAACTTGTTCTATTGTCTCATTGGCATCACTTATTTCAAGTTCTTGATATATTTCCTCAAACTCTACTAAAGGAAAAGATAAAACATCTGTTTCTCTATCTACACCCCTATAATATTTATTTAATTTATGAATTTCTTCATTATCCACAAATGAAACACTAACTTCCACATTATCTACTACACCTTCAACTTCTAAAACGGTTTTTATAACTTCTTCGACAATTTCCCTCAAATGTGTAGAATCTATTTTATTTTGTCTATCATCAATTAAAATATTCATTTAGAAAACTCAGCTCCTTTTGAAACATCTATCTCAGGATACTCAATCCTGTGATGATACATACCGTTAAGAGAAGATAAAAATGATTCTCTCATAGCCTTTATATCTTTTAAAGTAAGATCACAATCTTCCAATTGTCCGTCAGATAACCTATCATCAATTATCTTATTAACCATTGTTTCAATATTTTCATCTGTTGGTTGAGAAATAGACCTGACAGAAGCCTCTATAGAATCTGCAAGCATTAATATACCAGCTTCTTTTGTCTGTGGTTTAGGCCCTGGATATCTAAAAGCATCTTCTTCACAAATTCCATCTTCGCTTTTAAGTGCCTTGTTATAAAAATATTTAACAAGTGAAGTACCATGGTGTTGTTTTATTAAATCAATAATTGCTTCAGGAAGTTTATATTTTTTAGCTAATTCAACCCCATCTTTGACATGTGAAGTTATTACCAAAGTACTTAAATCGGGAGATATTTTATCATGAAGATTTTCTTCAGAAAATTGATTTTCTTTAAAAAAATATGGCCGTTTAATTTTCCCGATATCATGATAATATGCACCCACTCTGACTAAAAGACTATTTGCTCCAATAGCATCAGAAGCAGCTTCAGCAAGATTTGCTACTATTATGCTATGATGATATGTCCCAGGTGCATCAATAAGAAGCTTTTTCAATAATGGATTATCATGATTAGCTAATTCTAAAAGCTTTAGAGGTGTTAATATATCAAAAGCAGCTTCCCAAAAAGGCAGTGTACCAATTACAAGAATTGTACTGAATGCACCATTGACTACTCCCCAAAGACTGCTTTCAAGAACAGTAACTATATCGTTACTGTTTATAAAACCAATACCTATAATAGTAACCAGATTTACACCACTTAAATATATCCCGGTTTTTACAAAATCTATTCTTTGTTTTGCGTTTGCAATTTTAATAACTCCTACAGTTCCACCTAAAAGTGCCATAACTATAAAAGTTTGATTAAAATTAATCATCAAACTTCCAATTATAGAATAAATTACATTTGTCATTATAGCAACATAGGGATCAATTAAAATAGCAATAAGCATTGGCAGAGTTGCAGATGGTATTAAGAGCGGATTAATATTTCTAAATGCAACAACAAGTATTAAATAGAAAATACCTGCCAAACATAATAATTCTATATATATTTTTTTAGTAGTGATCTTTTTATCTAATTTTATTATATAATATACAGATAAAATAAGCATTAATAGCAGTAAAATAAAAAGTCCTGCAATTAAAGCAAAGTCTATCTTGCTACTGCTCTTTAATAGACCTAGGCTTTTTAATACTTCTATCTGTTGTTGTGTTACTACTTCTCCACCTACAACAATATTCTGACCTTTTTTATATATAACAGGTTGAACTTTATCTTCTGCTTCTTTTCTTGCAATATTTGTCTCCTGCGCATTATATATCATATTTGGTACAATTACTGAAGAAATAATTTTTAAAGCTATAGGCTTAATATTAGGACTGGTTTCAGAAGTATCAATAATATTTTTTGCATCATTTAATACTGTTGAAAGTGCATCATCGGTAATCTGACGTGCCATTATAGCTTTCTCTGTTGATAAAATTTGAGATTCCATTGTAATTAAGGTATTATCATCTATTTTGAGTAATGTCACAATATCGTTATCATCTAATTTAATAGGCGTAATATTTTTAAAAGTATTCAACTTGGCTTGTTCATTATCTGAAGATTTCCTTACTTCCCTCAATTTATTAAAAAAATCTGCAAGCTTTATATAAGATTCCTGTGCAATATTTTCATTATAATCATATTTAGGATTTACCGAATTGACAACTTCGTTAATTTTTTTTTGAGTAGCAATAGAATCAACAACATCTTTTGGTGCCTTAATGTCTTGTGTTGCAACATCTCCCGCCTTTAAATCAAATTTTTGAGGTGTAATGCTAGTATATACAAGAGAATATGAAGCAACAAAATAAAAAATAACAAAAAAAACAATAATCGTTTTTTCATTTACTAGCTTTTTAAGAGGTTTGTCCAATATTTTCATAAAAATTCCTCCTATTTACCTATTCACTTTCATATTCTCTTTCTTCTTTGTTCTTTTCATAAATTTCATAAGCTTTTATAATCTTCCCAACAAGAGGATGACGTATTACATCTTGCTCTTTTAAAAGAACAAATTCAATTCCTTCAATTCCATTTAAAATTTCAATTACTTCTTTTAATCCAGATTTTCGACCTTTTGGAAGATCAATCTGAGTGATGTCGCCAGTTATTATTGCTTTTGATCCAAAGCCCAATCTAGTTAAAAACATTTTCATCTGTTCAGGAGTCGTATTTTGTGCTTCATCCAGAATTATAAAAGAATCATCCAATGTTCTTCCACGCATATAAGCAAGTGGTGCTACTTCTATTAATCCCTTCTCCAAATATTTTTGAAATGTTTCAGCTCCCATAATATCATAAAGTGCATCATATAATGGTCGCAGATATGGATCTACTTTTTCTTGCAAATCTCCAGGTAAAAAACCCAATTTTTCGCCAGCTTCAACAGCAGGCCTTGTTAAAATTATTCTTCCCACTTCTCTATTTTTCATAGCAGAAACAGCCATGGCCATAGCAAGATAAGTCTTGCCTGTGCCTGCTGGACCTATACCAAAAACTATTTGATTATTTCTAATTGCATTGACATATTTTGTCTGTCCATATGTTTTACAACGAATTTGTTTGCCTCGAGATGTTATACATACAATATCTGATAAAATATTTTGCAATTTTTTTTCTTCACCCGAATCAATTAATCTAATAGAATACAAAACATCTTGATTTGTAATTACTTCACCTTCTTCTATCATATTTAAAAGCTTTGTAAAAAGTTTACCCGCAGATTGTACATTTTCTTCTTCTCCAGAAATTTTTATATTATTATCCCTGATTACAATATTTACATCCAGGCCATCTTCAATAAGCTTTATATTTTCATCAAATTTTCCAAATAAATTAGCAGCCTGTTCAATGTTTTCTATGTTAATTATTATTTCTTTGGTCAATGTTTACCTCCTCGTTATAATTAATTTTTTCTTCAATACCTATATTCTCCAAAACCTCTAAAATTATATTTGCTCTTGCTATTTTACCATCTAAAATAATTACATTTTCTTTTTTATTAATTATTTCAGCCTCCTTACTCATAAAATTATTTATATTCTCCATTGCTAATTGCAAAGCTGAATTTTTAGCCTCATTTTCAGTTAATTTTATAATTTGCTGTTTTGTTTCATAATAAAAATCTTTATATATTGCAAAAGGTAAATATTTGTTTGTAATAGATTTAGAAATTTTATCATAATGTTTAAAACTATTTTTTTTAGATGAAATAGAAATATTATTATTCCCAATAGAAATATTATAAACAACAAGATAATTACCAGTCCTAACAAATTCTTTTTTTTCTAAAGGTATATCAGCATAAGATTCATACCATGTCCTTGCAATTACTTCACCTTTTGCCTTTACAAACCTTGTTTCTAAATTTGGTTTTTCTATAATTCCAGAAATAATTAAATCACCTGCTTTTACAGTATCACCAGGTTTTTTAACTGCTACTCCATATAAAACAGTTATTTTTTGAATTAAACCGTCTTTCTTAGCTATTATATTACATGGCAAATCTTCTTCTACAAGATTTTTTGTTTTAGTCTTTTCAACGATTTTTACAAAAGCTTTAGTTCCCTTAATATTTATACCTATCCAAGATATATCATTATTATTTAGCAAAAATTGCGACTCAATTTTATGAATATCTAAATTATATTTAGATATTCCAGGCTTTAATCCTAACTCTGTTAATTGTTTGGCAATAAGATTGTTATTTTCTATACCTCTTATTTCAATTGTCCATATAAATGTTGAAAAAATATATATTAAAATAAGACATACTAATGCACTCAACACAAGCATTTTACGCTTTTTTAGATTTAAAATCAAAAAAGGTAAACCTTTCTTTGCCAAAATATTTACTCTACATTTTGTTATTTTAACATATGGTTGAATTTCTTTAAAACCCCGTAAGCTAATTTTAGCTAAAATAGATGTATTACTTATTCTAATAACTTCCCAAACATATATATTATTTGTTATTATTAAGTTTAAAAATTTTTCAATTCCAAGACCTTCAACTTTAATAATAGCATATCCTTTTAAAAAATTCCATAACTTTATTGCAAACAAACACAACCCCCCTATACTAGGATTTCTACAACCTCAATTTCACCGTTAATTACTATTACTTCTGTCATAATTGAATTTATTATCATTTTCTTACCTTTTATCCTAATAATACCAATTGATGTATTTATTCTAATTCTTTCAGGTACATATTCAATTATTCCTTTATGATTTTCAATACTAACTTGTATTCTTCCAATCAAAGTAATTCTAGGGAGATTTAACAGTACATCTTTAGGAAAATCAACAATATTTAAAATCCCTTCCTTTATAATTTCGCTTTTCATCCTGCTTCCTCCCTTCTTTAAAATTTTATGAAATAAAGCAAAAAAAAATTCTAATATATACAGTTAGAATTTTTTTATAATATTATTTTCATATTTAAATATTTTCATAAATTGATTTACATTTTAATTTTATTTCTTCTCTTGTTTTATCATCTTTTTCATAAAACATCATAGAACACTCTTCTGATAATTTATCAATATCAAGAGGAGTTAATACAATATCTTTGAATTTATCTGTTTCTAACTTGTCTTCGAAAAAGTTTCTTAATGATTCTACCATTTTAGAAATATTTGTAAAACCATTATATTCTATTCTATTATTAGCATCCTGATTATAAATAATATATGATGGTAAAATTTTATAAAGTGCATGAATTTGAGGTATATTAAATTTAGTGCTTATTGTTGAAGCAAGAGTATTTAATAAGCTAGTTCCCGCAGCAACAGTTGCCAGCCCTGTAAGAAAAGATGCGTATGTTAAATTTTCAATGTATCTACTTATATCTCTTTTATCAAAGGCATTCTTTAAATTGTAATATAATAATTTTAATGATTCACTGGCATATAAAAGTGTTATGTTATTTTCTGACATAAAAATGCATTCAAGATTTTCACAGAAAATTTCAAATGCACCTTGTATTAACTGTGAATTTGATAAACTTTTCATCAAATCAGGATTTAAAATAGTAATTTTAGGAAAAATATATTTACTTTTCAAAAAAGTCTTATATCCTATTTCACTGTTTTTTATATATGCGATATTATTTAAAGATGAGTAAGCTCCTATTGTAGTAGGTATTGTTATTAGTGGTAAGGAACTTCTTATAGCTCTTCTTCTGGAATCTGGTCTCAAGAAATCCCAAATATCTGAGTTTTCAACACCACCCACTGAAACTGCTTTAGCAGTATCAATAACACTACCTCCACCAAGTGCAATAATTACATTGCACTTATTTTTTTTACAAATACTTATAGCATCATCAACAGTCTTGCATTCTGGCTCTTTAATAACGTTTTCATATGTAAAATTAAAAATTTGGTTACTTTCTAATATTTCTATTGCTTTGTCCAAATATTTATTTTCTTTAGAACTATTTCCCCCTGTTATTATTAAAACCCTATTCCCATAATTTTTAATTTGAATCAAATTTTCAAATCCACTTTCGCCAAAGATAATCTGTGTAGGTAGATGAAATTCAAATCTCACATTAACACCCCACAATATTTTTACATATACGTATATTTGTATTATAATTATTATAGCATTTATA
>JBNAVY010000037.1:0-19655 GCA_049700195.1 Thermoanaerobacteraceae bacterium | reverse complement strand
TAAGGGAAGGCGGACATACAGTAGGTGCTGGTGTTGTTTCAGCTATTGAAGCCTAATTTTTAATTTAAAATTGTGCTAATAGATTATCCTATTAGCACAAAAATATTGATATGTCAAGACTTGTAATAAGGCTAAGGATAGTATAAAATATAAAAGTTGGGTTGTGTTTTTAGAATTAAAAAACGCACGGATATGTGTATATAAATAATTAGGAATTGTGTGTAAAAAAGGAGGGAAATTAAATGCCCAAACAGAAAATTCGTATTCGTTTAAAAGCATTTGATCATGTAGTATTAGATCAATCAGCAGAAAAAATAGTTGAAACCGCAAAAAGGACGGGAGCAGAGGTATCAGGACCGATTCCTCTTCCAACAGAAAAAGATGTTATAACAATCTTAAGAGCTCCTCATAAATATAAAGATTCAAGAGAACAATTTGAAATGAGAACACATAAAAGGCTTATAGATATATTAAGTCCAACACCAAAAACAGTAGATGCTCTTATGAGGCTTGATTTACCTGCTGGTGTTGATATTGAAATAAAATTATAAGAAATTAAGACGCTAAAGCGTCCGCTGGTTTCAGGAGGTTGATTAAATGAAAAAAGGTATATTAGGTAAAAAACATGGTATGACTCAGATCTTTAATGAGAAAGGTGAATTTATTCCTGTAACAGTTGTAGAAGCAGGTCCTTGTATAGTTGTACAGAAAAAAACATTGGGAAATGACGGTTATAATGCTATACAGGTTGGCTTTGGTGATATTAAAGAAAGAAGAGTCATAAAACCACTAAAAGGACATTTTAAAAAATCAGATCTTCCTTTTAAGAAATATCTTAAAGAATTAAGGCTTGAGGATATCAGTGGTTATGAAGTAGGTACTGAAATAAAGGCTGATATATTCAAAGCTGGGGAAAAAGTTGATGTTACTGGTATTTCAAAAGGTAAGGGATTTGCAGGAATTATAAAAAGATATAATGCTAACAGAGGACCTATGGCACACGGTTCCAAATATCATAGAAGAGTTGGTTCTATGGGGGCAACAACAGATCCGGGAAGAACTTTCAAAGGGAAAATAATGCCTGGTCATATGGGCCATGAGAAAGTTACAGTACAAAACCTTGAAATTATGAGAGTTGATCCAGAAATGAATATGATTTTAATTAAAGGTTCAGTTCCAGGACCTAAAGGATCACTGCTTATTATAAAGGACTCGGTTAAAAATAATTAGTGAAAGGAGGAAAATCGATGCCTAAGGTAGCAGTTTTAAACTATAATGGTGAACAAGTTGGCGAAATTGAATTAAATGATGAGATTTTTGGTGTTAATATAAATGTTCCTGTTATGCATGATGCGGTATTAAGTTATTTAGCAAGTCAGAGACAGGGTACACATTCGACAAAAAGACGTGGTGAAGTTCGTGGAGGCGGTATAAAGCCTTGGAGACAAAAAGGCACAGGCAGAGCTCGTCAAGGAAGTATAAGGGCTCCACAATGGATAAAAGGTGGAGTTGTTTTTGGACCAAAACCTAGAGATTATAGCTATGAAATACCCAAAAAAGTAAAAAGACTGGCATTGAAATCTGCCCTTTCGTCAAAAGTAAAGGATAATGAAATAATAGTTTTAGATGAGTTTAAATCAGATGAGCCGAAAACAAAAAAAGTTGCTGAACTTTTAAAAAATCTTAATGTTAAAAATGCACTTATAGTTATTCC
Source organism: Thermoanaerobacteraceae bacterium (assembly GCA_049700195.1). GTDB lineage: Bacteria > Bacillota > Thermoanaerobacteria > Thermoanaerobacterales > Thermoanaerobacteraceae > JBNAVY01. Next base: position 17,941 of record JBNAVY010000037.1, on the reverse strand, counting down.
TGAAGGTGAAAAAAATATAGAGTTATCAGCTAGGAATATAAAAGGTGTAAAGACTTTATATGCAAATTCTTTAAATACTTATGACATATTAAAATATGATAAGTTTATAATCACAAAAGATGCAGTTAGTATTGTTGAGGAGGTGTATGCTTAATGGACGCAAGAGATATAATTTTAAAACCTGTAATAACTGAAAAAAGTATGAGTTTAATGGCGGACAGAAAATACACCTTTATAGTTCGCAAAGATGCAAATAAAATACAGATTAAAAATGCTGTTGAAGAAATTTTCGGAGTAAAAGTTGAAAAAGTTTTTACTATGAATTATATGGGTAAACTTAAAAGAGTAGGGAAAAACGAAGGAAGAACAAATAGTTTTAAAAAAGCTATTGTCAAATTGAAACCAAATAGTAAAGGAATCGAATTCTTTGAAGGTATGCAAGCATAATGTTTCGATAAGGAGGGGAAACAATGGGTATTAAAAAGTATAAACCAACTTCCCCAGGTAGACGTCAAATGACGGTTTCTACATTTGAGGAAGTAACAAAAGATAAGCCTGAAAAATCCTTAGTAGTTTCATTAAATAAAACTGGCGGAAGGAATGTTTATGGCAGAATTACAGTAAGACATCGTGGCGGCGGACATAAAAGAAAATATAGAATTATTGATTTTAAAAGAAATAAAGACAAAGTACCAGGGAAAGTAGCAGCTATTGAATATGATCCTAACAGAACAGCTTATATAGCACTTATACACTATCTTGATGGTGAAAAGCGTTATATAATAGCACCATATGGATTAAAACCTGGTGATTTTATTGAGTCTGGCGAAGATGTAGATATTAAAACTGGGAATACGCTGCCGCTGAAAAATATACCTTTAGGTACAGTAATTCATAATATTGAATTAATGCCTGGTAAAGGTGCTCAATTAGTAAGAGCTGCAGGATCATCTGCACAATTGATGGCTAAAGAAGGGAATACTGTTCAGATCAGAATGCCATCAGGTGAAGTAAGAATAGTAAGTGCTAATTGCAGAGCAACAATTGGTCAGGTATCAAATCTTGACCATGAAAACATCAAAATAGGCAAAGCGGGCCGAACAAGGTGGCTTGGTATAAGACCAACAGTAAGAGGTTCTGTAATGAATCCAGTAGATCATCCTCATGGTGGCGGTGAAGGCAAAGCTCCTATAGGACATCCTGGTCCATTAACACCCTGGGGTAAACCGGCTTTAGGATATAAAACACGCAAGAAAAATAAAGCTTCTAACAAATACATTGTAAAAAGTCGTAAAGCGTAACAAGAAAGGAGGCTAATATTTTGAGCAGGTCTTTAAAAAAAGGTCCCTATGTGGAAAGCAGGCTTTTAGAAAGAATAAAAGAAATGAATAAGAAAAACGAGAAAAAAGTAATAAAGACATGGTCAAGGAGCTCAACAATATTCCCGGATATGGTTGGACATACCATAGCAGTACATGATGGGAGGAAACATGTTCCTATTTACATTACTGAAGACATGGTCGGTCATAAGTTGGGTGAGTTTGCTCCTACACGTACGTTCCGTGGCCATGCAGATACAGAAAAAACTTCCAAAGTTAAGTAGGCAAAGGAGGAGATAGTGTGGAAGCAAGAGCGATTGCCAAACATATTAGAATATCACCGCGAAAAGTGAGAATTGTGCTAGACACAATACGTGGGAAAAATGTAGATGAGGCGCTTGCAATATTAAAATTTACACCAAATAGGTCAGCTGTTGCAATATCAAAAGTTTTAAAATCAGCTGTTGCAAATGCAGAAAATAATCACAATATGAATAGAGACAGCTTATACGTTTCAAAAGCAGTTGCAGATCAGGGCCCAACTCTTAAGAGACTTTTACCACGTGCTATGGGCAGATCTAATATAATAAAGAAAAAAACAAGTCATATAACTATTGTTGTAAAAGAAAAGGAATAAAGGAGGGATATAAGTGGGTCAAAAAGTACATCCTTATGGACTAAGAGTAGGAGTTTCACAAGATTGGGAAGCTAAATGGTATGCAAATGATAAGGACTTTTCTAATTTGCTAATAGAAGATATTAAAATTAGAGAATATATAAAAAAAGCCTTATATTCAGCTGGAGTTCCCAAAATAATAATTGAAAGAGCTTCAAACAGAATTAAGATAGATATTTATACAGCAAAACCAGGTATGGTTATTGGTAAGTCTGGTGCTGGTATAGATAAATTAAGAGAAGAACTTGAAAAGATGACAAATAAAACAGTAATTTTAAATATTGTTGAAGTAAAAACACCTGAAGTTAATGCACAGTTAGTAGCTGAAAACATTGCATCACAGTTGGAAAAGAGGATATCCTTTAGAAGAGCGATGAAACAAGCTATAACACGTGCTATGAAATTTGGTGCAAAAGGAATTAAAGTATCGTGTTCGGGAAGACTGGCGGGAGCGGAAATAGCGCGTACTGAAAGATACCATGAAGGAGTTGTACCCCTTCAAACCTTAAGAGCAGATATTGATTATGGATTTGCTGAGGCTAATACAACCTACGGTAAAATCGGAGTAAAAGTGTGGATAAACAAAGGAGAGATATTACCACAGCCTAAAAAGCAGGTAAGTGTGGAAGGAGGTAAGTAAACCATGTTAATGCCAAAAAGAGTAAAGTACAGAAAACAACAAAAGGGCAGAATGAAAGGAAATGCAACAAGAGGAAATACAATAAGCTATGGTGAATATGGTTTGCAGGCACTTGAGCAGGGTTGGATAACTGCAACTCAGATTGAGGCTGCAAGGGTTGCCATGACGAGATATATTAAAAGAGGCGGTAAAGTTTGGATTAAAATATTCCCCGACAAACCAATTACGAAAAAACCTGCAGAGACACGAATGGGTTCTGGAAAAGGCTCACCTGAATATTGGGTAGCAGTCGTAAAACCAGGCAGGGTTCTTTTTGAAATTGCTGGCGTTTCTGAAGAGGTGGCAAGAGAAGCATTAAGGCTTGCAAAACATAAACTGCCTATTAAGACTAAGTTCTTAAAACGTGAAGAATTGGGTGGTGAAGAGAATGAAGGCTAAAGAGATTAGGGATCTTACAAATGAAGAATTAATACAGAAACTTTCTGATTTAAAAGGCGAACTTTTTAACCTTAGATTTCAACTTGCTACCGGCCAGCTTGATAATCCAATGAGAATAAGAGATGTTAGAAAGTCAATAGCTCGAATTAAAACTATAATGCGAGAACGTGAACTTGGCAAGTTGAATGCTTAAGGAAAGGAGGATTTCAATTGGAAAGAGGACTTAGAAAAGTAAGAGTGGGAACTGTTGTTAGTAATAAAATGCAAAAGACTATTGTTGTTGCAGTTGAAAACAGAAAGAGACATCCGCTTTATGGCAAAACAATCAGAAAAACAAAAAAATATAAAGCACATGATGAAAATAATGTTTGTAATATTGGTGATGTAGTAAAAATAATGGAGACTCGTCCTTTAAGCAAGGAAAAAAGATGGAGGCTCGTAGAAATAATTAAAAAAGCTGAATGACTTGAAAGGAGGTAAAATAAATGATACAACCTCAAACAAGGTTAAAAGTAGCAGATAATACTGGTGCTAAAGAAATTATGTGTATTCACTTAGAAGGTGGTTCCTTCAGAAAGTTTTCAAATATTGGTGATGTAATAGTTGCTTCAGTCAAAAGTGCAACACCCGGAGGTGTTGTAAAAAAAGGAGATATTGTAAAAGCTGTAATAGTAAGAACTAGAAAAGGTGTAGCAAGAAAAGATGGCAGCTATATTAGATTTGATGATAATGCAGCTGTAATAATAAAAGATGACAAACAACCAAGAGGTACTCGTATTTTTGGACCTGTTGCAAGGGAATTAAGGGAAAAAGATTTTATGAAAATTGTCTCTTTAGCTCCCGAAGTGCTTTAAGGAGGTGTAATTATGGCTCAAAATAAATTACATGTAAAAAAAGGTGATACTGTAGTTATTATTTCAGGCAAGGATAAAGGGAAAAAAGGAAAAGTTTTAAATGCTTTTCCAAAAGAAAATAAAATTTTAGTTGAAGGAGTAAATGTTGTTACAAAACATAAAAAATCAAATAATCCACAGCGTCCCGGCGGAATATTGCACCAAGAAGCACCTATATACAGTTCAAAAGCAATGCTTTATTGCAATAACTGTGGAAGAGGTGTACGTTATGGAGTTCGTATATTAGACAGTGGAGAAAAAATAAGATATTGCAAAAGATGTAATGAGACAATATAAAACAAGGAAGGAGGCTTATCATGGCAAGGCTTAAGGAAAAATACGACAAAGAAGTTATACCTGCACTTATGTCTAAATTTGCTTATAAAAATATTATGCAAGTTCCTAAGATAGAAAAAGTTGTTATAAACATAGGCGTAGGTGAAGCAAAGGAAAATCCCAAAGCCCTTGAAGCAGCGGTAAATGATCTTACAATTATCACAGGTCAGAAACCTGTTATTACAAGAGCAAAAAAATCAATAGCTAATTTTAAGATACGTGAAGGTATGGCAATTGGAACAAAAGTGACCTTACGTAGTGAAAGAATGTATGAATTTCTCGACAAATTATTTAATGTTGCATTGCCAAGAGTCAGAGATTTCAGAGGAGTACCTTCAAAATCTTTTGATGGAAGAGGAAATTATACTTTAGGTATAAAAGAGCAACTTATTTTTCCGGAAATAGATTATGATAAGATTGATAAAATAAGAGGAATGGATATTATTTTTGTTACAACAGCTAAAACAGATGAAGAGGCTAAAGAGCTTCTGCAAATGCTTGGCATGCCGTTTGCAAAGTAAAGGAGGGAATTTTAATGGCAAGAAAGGCTTTGATATTAAAGCAGAAGAAAACCCCCAAATATAGCACAAGAGCGTATAATAGATGTAAAATTTGCGGCAGACCACATGCTTATTTAAATAAGTTTGGCATGTGTCGTATATGTTTTAGGGAATATGCCCACAAAGGCGAAATACCCGGCGTTAAAAAAGCAAGTTGGTAAAAGAGGGGAGGTATATACATGGTAACGACAGATCCTATTGCAGATATGCTTACACGCATTAGAAATGCAAATATTGCAAAACATGAAATTGTAGAAATTCCTGCCTCAAACATGAAAAGATCTATTGCTATGATAATGTTGAGGGAAGGTTTTATAAAATCAGTTGAGGAAATAGACGATGGGAAACAAGGAATATTAAAACTAACATTAAAGTACGGTTCAAATAAAGAAAGAATAATTTCCGGATTAAAAAGAATAAGCAAACCAGGTTTAAGAGTATATGCAAGGCACGATGAATTACCTAAAGTTCTTGGTGGTTTAGGTATTGCGATAATTTCAACTCCAAATGGCATACTTACTGACAAAGACGCTAGAAAAGCAGGAGTTGGCGGAGAAGTGCTTTGCTATATCTGGTAATTTATAATAGGAGGTGTAGCGATTGTCCAGAATTGGAAGATTACCGATTGAAATACCAAAAGGCGTAGAAGTAAAAGTTAATCCAGATAACTTAGTCGTTGTAAAAGGAACAAAAGGTGTAATGGAAAGAAAGTTTTCACCATTAATTAATATAAAAGTAGAAGATAATCAAATACTTGTAACAAGAAATAGTGATGATAAGTTTGAAAGAGCTCTTCACGGTACAACAAGGGCAATATTATCAAATATGGTCAAAGGCGTAAGTGAAGGATTTGCAAAGACTCTGGAAATCGTAGGTATAGGATATCGTGTTGCTAAACAAGGTAAAAAAGTTGTATTAACTGTTGGCTATTCTCATCCTGTTGAAATAGAAGAAGAGCCAGGTATAGAAATTGCTGTTGAAGGTACAAATAAGATTATTGTTAAAGGCTATGATAAGCAAAGAGTAGGTCAGATAGCCGCAGATATTCGTAAAGTAAGGGTACCAGATGCATACCATGGTAAGGGTATAAGATATGCTGGTGAAGTTGTAAGATTAAAAGAAGGTAAAACTGGCAAGAAGTAAGGGGTGAAAATATGATTAATAAAGCTAATAGAAATATATCACGCAAAAGGCGTCATATACGTGTGAGAAAACGCGTTTTTGGAACATCTGAAAGGCCAAGACTTAATGTTTATAAAAGCATAAGTCATATTTATGCACAGCTTATTGATGATGTTAAAGGTAAAACACTCATACAAGCGTCAACTTTAGATCCAGAGCTTAGAAGTACTGCAAAAGGTGCAAATAAGAATTCAGCAAAGTTAGTTGGACAATTAATTGCAAAAAGAGCCCTTGAAAATGGCATTAAAGATGTTGTATTTGATCGTGGAGGATACATTTATCATGGTACAATTAAAGAACTGGCTGACTCAGCAAGAGAAGGCGGCTTAAATTTTTAAAAAAGGAGGGAACTGAATGGCTCGTATTGATTGGAGCAATCTAGATTTAAAAGAAAGAGTAGTAAGTCTTAATCGTGTTGCAAAAGTTGTAAAAGGCGGTAGGAATTTCAGATTTAGTGCAACGGTCGTTGTTGGAGATACAGAAAAAGGCTATGTTGGTGTTGGAACAGGGAAAGCTGCAGAAATACCTGATGCAATAAGAAAAGGCATAGAAGATGCAAAAAAACACTTAATAAAAGTTCCTATTGTGGGAACTACAGTACCCCATGAAGTCGTTGGAGAATTTGGTGCAGGAAAAGTCTTAATAAAACCAGCTAAAGAAGGTACAGGAGTTATAGCTGGAGGTCCTGTACGTGCAGTACTTGAATCTGCAGGTATAAAAGATGTATTAACCAAATCTCTTGGTTCATCAAATTCAACTAATATGGTTTATGCTACAATAGAAGGACTTAAGAAATTAAAAACTGTTGAAGAAGTTGCTAAATTACGTGGAATTCCTGTTGAGCAGCTGCTTGGATAGGAGGATGAATATGAATAAGCTGAAAATTACATTGTCTAAAAGTCTTATTGGAAGGCTGGAAAAACAAAAAAATACAGCAATTGCGTTAGGGTTAAGAAAAATTGGTAATACTGTAGTATATGAAGATACACCTCAAATAAGAGGTATGATAAAAAAAATAAATCATCTTGTCAAAGTAGAAGAAATCAGCGAATAAGGAGGTGTAATAATGAGGCTGCACGATTTAAAACCTGCTGAAGGTGCAAGAAAAGACAGAAAAAGAGTAGGGCGCGGTATAGGTTCAGGGCATGGTAAAACATCAGGAAGAGGTAGCAAAGGACAGAATGCAAGAAGTGGTGGCGGAGTAAGACCAGGATTTGAAGGAGGTCAAATGCCATTAACAAGAAGACTGCCAAAGAGAGGATTTACAAATATATTCAGAAAAGAATATGCTATAGTTAACTTGTCAGCATTGGATATTTTTGAGGAAGGCAGTGAAATCACACCAGAAGTTTTAGTTGAAAAAGGTATTATTAACAAAGTTAAAGATGGAGTAAAGATTCTTGGTAATGGTGATTTAAATAAAAAATTTATAATAAAAGCTCATAAATTTAGTAAAAGTGCACTTGAAAAAATAGAAGCCATTGGGGGAAAGGCAGAGGTGATATGATATGTTGCAAACCCTTGTCAATGCATGGAAAGTCGCTGATATAAGAAAAAAAATCATCTTTACAGTTGCAATGCTGATTGTATTCAGATTTGGATCTCATATACCTGTTCCAGGAATTGATCCTAACCAAATAAAAAATATACTTGGGCAAGGTCAGCTATTTGGTTTTTTTGATATAGTTTCTGGCGGCGCTTTTCGTAATTTTACGATTTTTGCAATGAGTATTATCCCATATATTAATGCGTCAATTATTATGCAGCTTTTGACAATTGCAATACCTGCTTTAGAGCAAATGGCTAAAGAAGGTGAAGAAGGGAGAAAGAAAATTGCGCAGTATACAAGGTACTTAACTGTTGTACTTGCATTGATACAGGCTATAGGTATGACAATTGGATTAAGATCAGCAGTTATAAATCCTAATTTTATAAATATGTCAATTATAGTATTATCTTTAACAGCGGGCACATCATTTTTGATGTGGCTTGGTGAAAGAATTACTGAAAATGGCATAGGAAATGGAAGCTCTTTAATAATTTTTGCAGGTATAATATCAAGAATACCAAATATGGGTTTTTTAACAGTAGAATATGTAAAAGCCGGTACAGCAAATATATTTGGAGCAATTGCATTTATACTAGCGGAGCTTATTATGATTGTATTGATTATATTGACAATGGAAGGTCAAAGGAGAATTCCAGTTCAATATGCCAAAAGGGTTGTCGGCAGGAAGGTTTATGGTGGGCAAAGCACACATATACCAATTAAAGTAAATATGGCAGGTGTTATACCTATTATATTTGCGATGTCATTATTACAATTTCCACAGCAGTTAGCTGCATTTTTCCCCAAAACAGGGTTTTATAATTTCATTCAGAAGTGGTTAAGCACAAATGGAGTTATGTATAATCTTTTTGATGCATTACTCATAATAGGCTTCACATACTTCTATACAGCAATAATATTCAACCCTGTAGATGTATCAGACAACATGAAAAAATATGGAGGGTTTATTCCTGGAATAAGGCCAGGCAAACCAACAACAGATTATATTACACGTGTTATGAATAGAATAACTTTTGTTGGAGCACTATTTTTAGCATTTATAGCAACAATGCCTGTAATATTGATGGGAATTACTGGGCTGCAGTTATATTTTGGAGGAACTGCTTTATTGATTGCGGTCGGCGTTGCGTTGGATACAATGAAGCAAATTGAAGGTCAGCTTATAATGAGAAATTATCAAGGATTTTTAAAATAAATTTTAAAGGGGGTAATTAATGTGAAAATTATTTTACTTGGTCCCCCGGGTGCAGGCAAAGGAACTCAGGCAGCTAAGATATCCGAGGAATTAAAAATAACACATATATCGACAGGAGATATTTTTAGGCAGAATATAAAAGAAAATACTCCTTTAGGGAAACTAGCCAGAGAATATACGGATAAAGGATTACTGGTTCCAGATGAAATAACTAATAAAATAGTTCAGGATAGACTATTAAAAAATGACTGCATAAATGGATTTCTCTTAGATGGTTATCCTAGAAATATTTCTCAAGCTGAGGAACTTGATAAGTTTTTATTAGATCAAAATAGTTCAATTAATTATGTGATTAATATTGTAGTAGATAGAGATATTTTAATTGAAAGAATAACAGGAAGAAGAGTTTGTCCGAATTGTGGTGCAACATATCATATAAAAAATTCACCACCTAAGGAAGACAACAAGTGTGATAAGTGCGGAGCCCAACTTATACAGCGTGCGGATGATAACATTGAATCTGTTTTAAAGCGGCTTGAGGTATATGAAAATGAAACAAAACCGCTGATAAATTATTATAATAATAAAGGTATATTATTAAATATTGACGGGAATAAATCCGTTTCAAAAGTCTTTGAAGATATATTAGATAAAATAGGAGAATACAAACCATGATATATATAAAATCCAAAAGCGAAATCGAACTTATGAGAGTAGCTGGTAGGGTTACAGCTGAAGCATTAATGCTAATTCAAGAAGCTATAAAACCGGGTATTACAACATCTGAACTTGACAAAATAGCCGAAGAACATATTATAAAAAGTGGTTGTATCCCTGCTTTTAAAGGTCTATATGGTTTTCCAGCAACAATATGTGCTTCAGTTAATGAAGAAGTTGTGCACGGAATACCAGGTTTAAGGCGGATTGAAGAAGGCGATATTATAAGTATAGATACTGGTGCTGTTTATAAAGGATATAATGGTGATGCAGCAAGGACTTTTGGAGTTGGCAAAATCAGCAATGAAGCACAAAGACTTATTGATGTTACGAAAGAAAGTTTTTTTGAAGGTATAAAATATGCTTTAGATGGTAAAAGGCTTTCCGATATATCTAATGCAATACAAGTTTATGTAGAAAAAAATGGATTTTCGGTTGTTCGTGAATATGTAGGACATGGAATTGGACGTAAAATGCATGAAGATCCTCAGATACCTAATTATGGGCCTCCAGGAAGAGGGCCTAGAATAAAAAAAGGAATGTGTTTTGCAATAGAGCCTATGGTTAATGCAGGTAAGTACCATGTTAAAACTTTAGATAACAATTGGACAGTTGTGACTATTGATGGAAGCCTTTCAGCCCATTATGAAAATACAATTGTTATAACAGAAAGCGAGCCGGAAATACTGACCATTTTATAAGAGGTGAAATTCATGAATGACATGTCAATTGGTCAGATTGTGCGAAGCAAAGCGGGTCGTGATCAAGGGCGAGTATTTGTAGTTGTAGCAAATTCTGACGATTCTCATGTTATGATTGCAGATGGGGATTTGCGAAAAATAGAAAAACCAAAAAAGAAAAAAATTAAACATCTTCAAAAAATTAATAAGATTGCCGAAGATGTAAGAAATAAAATAATTAATAATGAAAGAATAACTAATGAAGATTTAAAAAATGCTTTAGAACAGTTTAGATCTTAAGTCATTAAGGAGGGATTGATATCCTTGGCCAAAGACGATGTTATCGAAGTAGAAGGTAAAGTAATAGAAGCTTTACCAAATGCAATGTTTCAAGTTGAATTAGATAATGGGCATAAAGTATTAGCACATATTTCTGGTAAATTAAGAATGAATTTTATAAGAATACTCCCTGGAGACAGAGTTACTTTAGAGTTATCACCCTATGATCTTTCTAGAGGAAGGATAATATGGCGTGGAAAGTGATAAGGAGGCAAAGAAATGAAAGTCAGACCATCAGTAAAACCTATTTGTGAAAAATGTAAGGTTATAAAAAGAAAAGGTAAAGTAATGGTAATTTGTGAAAATCCCAAACATAAACAGAAACAGGGTTAGGAGGTGTCAATATGGCAAGAATTGCTGGTATAGATTTACCCAGAGAAAAAAGGGTTGAAATAGGACTTACCTATATCTATGGTATAGGTCGTTCTCGTTCAAATGAAATTCTTTCAAAAGCTGGAGTAAATCCTGATACAAGAGTTAAAGACCTTACTGAAGACGAAGTAGCAAGGCTAAGAGAGATAATTGAAAAAGGATATAAAGTAGAAGGTGACCTTCGCAGAGAAGTTTCACTAAATATAAAAAGATTAATGGATATTGGCTGCTACAGGGGTTTAAGACATAGGAAAGGATTACCTGTCAGAGGTCAAAGAACAAGAACAAATGCTAGAACGCGTAAAGGTCCTAAAAAAACTGTTGCAAAGAAGAAGAAGTAATCAAGGAGGGAAATAAATGGCAAAAAAAGTTAAAAAAGTTACAAGAAGACGTGAACGTAAGCATATTGAACGTGGAGCGGCACATATACATTCTACGTTTAACAATACAATTGTAACAATAACTGATACAGCCGGAAATGCAATTTCCTGGTCCAGTGCTGGAACATTAGGATTTAAAGGTTCAAGAAAATCAACACCTTTTGCAGCACAAATGGCAGCAGAAACAGCTGCTAAAGCAGCTATGGATCATGGATTAAAGACTGTAGATGTATTTGTTAAAGGTCCAGGTGCAGGAAGAGAAGCTGCAATAAGAGCTCTTCAAGCTGCCGGACTTGAAGTCAGCCTTATAAAAGATGAAACCCCAATTCCGCACAATGGTTGCAGACCGCCAAAAAGAAGAAGAGTATAAGGAGGTGCAAATATGGCAAGATATACAGAATCAGTTTGTAAATTATGTAGAAGAGAAGGAATGAAACTGTTCTTAAAAGGTGATAAATGTTATACAGATAAATGTCCCTTTGCCAGAAGATCATATGCTCCTGGACAACATGGACAAAACAGAAAAAAATTAACAAATTATGGAATGCAGTTAAGAGAAAAGCAAAAAGTCAGAAGATATTATGGAGTGCTTGAGAGACAGTTTGCAAATTATTATGAAGAAGCTGAAAGAATGAAAGGCATAACTGGTGAAAATCTACTCCAACTTTTAGAAAGACGCTTAGATAATGTTGTATTTAGACTTGGATTTGCGTCTTCAAGAGCACAAGCCAGACAATTTGTAAGACATGGACATATTAAAGTTAATGGGAAAAAAGTAGATATACCTTCATTCCTTGTAAAACCAGGTGATGTTGTAGCTGTTAAAGAAAAAAGCCGTTCATTAGATTTTATAAAAGATAGTTTAGAAGCAACTTCAAGTGTTCCTGATTGGCTTGAGCTTAATAAGGAGTCTTACGAGGGTAAAGTTGTTTCTATGCCAAGAAGAGAACATATAGACCTGCCAATAGAAGAACATTTAATCGTTGAGCTTTATTCTAGATAATATCGGTTACCCTCATAAAAAGGTAAAAAGGAGGGTTTATAATGTTAGAGATGATAGAACCTAAAATAGAAATTGTAGAGCAATCCGAAGACGGTAAATATGGTAAATTTGTTGTTGAACCTCTTGAAAGAGGTTATGGGATAACACTCGGAAATTCATTAAGACGTGTGTTACTATCCTCTTTACCTGGGGCAGCACCTAAAGCAGTAAAAATTGATGGGGTTCTGCATGAATTTTCTGTTGTTCCAGGAGTTAAGGAAGATGTACTTGAAATAATATTAAATCTTAAAGAGGTGGCTGCAACAATTTATACAGATGAACCAGTGGTTGCAAGAATTGATGCAGAGGGTAAAAGAGAGGTAACTGCAGGAGATATTTCTGGTGGTGGAGATATTGAAATAATGAATCCAGAACACCATATAGCGACATTAAGTGAAAATGGAAAACTGCATATGGAAATAACATTTGTAAAAGGGAAGGGCTATGTTCCTTCAGATAAAAATAAAGAGCCAAATCAAGCGATTGGGGTTATACCTGTAGATTCAATATTTACCCCTGTAAAAAAAGTAAGCTATAATGTGGAAAACACAAGAGTTGGACATGTTACAGACTATGACAAACTTACAATGGAAGTATGGACTAATGGAACTGTAACTCCAAAAGAAGCAATAAGCTTAGCATCAGATATGCTTATAAAATATTTTAAAAAGTTTATGACATTTACAGGTGAATATCAGACTGCAGATATCTTTGTAGAAAAACCCGAGAAAAAGATTGAAAAACCTCTTGATATGACAATAGAAGAATTAGATTTGTCTGTAAGGTCTTATAATTGTTTAAAAAGAGCTAATATTAACACTGTAGAAGATCTTACACAAAAGACAGAAGAAGAAATGATGAAAGTACGAAATTTAGGCAAAAAATCTCTTGAAGAGGTAGTTCAAAAATTAAAATCTTTAGGTTTGAGTCTTAAAAAGAATGAAGAATGAGGAGGGTTGAATAATGGGCTACAGGAAATTAGGACGTCCTTCCGATCAAAGGAAAGCGATGCTTAGAAGTCTTGTTACTGACTTTTTAAAATATGGTAAAATTCAGACAACTGAAACAAGGGCTAAAGAGTTAAGAAGTGTAGCTGAAAAAATGATAACACTTGGTAAAAGAGGAGATCTTCACGCAAGAAGACAGGCTCTTGATTATATTCTGGATGAAACTGTTGTAAAGCAACTATTTGACGATATAGCACCAAAATATAAAGACCGTCAGGGTGGTTATACAAGAATTTTAAAACTTGGACCTCGCAGAGGAGACGCTGCACCATTGGTACTTATCGAATTAGTATAAAAAAGGAAAGGGGTTAAGTTTAGCGGCTGGAACTTAATCCCTATTTTCATAAGTTATGGTTAAGAAGGTGGCTGTATTGGAAAATATAATTAAGACTGAAGAACTTTCATTTAGATATTTTACTGAAGAAAAAAAAGAAAATTATATTTTAAAAAATATAAATCTTGAGTTTAAAAAAGGCCAATTTATTGCAATTATAGGACATAATGGTTCTGGAAAATCCACTTTAGCAAAACAATTTAATGCACTTTTACAGCCAACAAAAGGTAAGGTATATATAAAAGGGATGGATACTAAAGATAAAGACCATTTATGGGATATAAGACAAACAGCAGGACTTATTTTTCAAAATCCTGATAATCAGATAGTTGCTGCAATAGTAGAAGAGGATGTCGCATTTGGTCCAGAAAATCTTGGCGTAGATCCAGATGAAATTCGCAAAAGAGTTGATTTTGCACTTGAATCAGTAGGAATGATAAAATATAAAGATTTAGCTCCACATATGCTTTCGGGTGGACAAAAACAAAGAATTGCAATAGCAGGTGTAATTGCAATGAAACCAGAATGTATTATTTTAGATGAGCCAACAGCAATGCTTGATCCATTAGGTAGAAAAGATGTAATAGATACCATAACTAAACTAAACAAAGAAGAAGGTATAACTATTATACTTATTACCCATTTTATGAGTGAAGCAGTTAATGCAGATAGAGTAATAGTAATGGATGAGGGTGAAGTAGTATTAGATGGTACACCAAAAGAAGTTTTTAAGGAAGTTGAAAAGCTAAAAAATATGGGTCTTGATGTACCTCAAGTAACTGAATTAGCTTATATGTTAAATCAAGAAGGATTTTTAATACCAACTGATATTTTAACTGTTGATGAAATGGTGAGGTATATATGTCAATAAAAGTAGAAAATGTTTCATATATTTATAATGAGGGGACACCTTTTGAAACTCATGCATTAAAAAACATAAACTTTTCTATTAATGATAAAGAATTTGTAGGCATAATAGGTCATACAGGTTCTGGTAAATCAACACTAATTCAGCAGCTTAATGGCCTTCTAAAACCTACTTCAGGGGATATATATATAAATGGTAAAAAAATTACTGATAAAAATATTAATTTAAGAGATATTAGAAAAGAAGTAGGATTAGTTTTTCAGTATCCAGAATATCAGCTTTTTGAAGAGACAATTTTTAAAGATATAGCTTTTGGTCCAACAAACCTGAATTTAGACCAGGAAGATATAAAAGAAAGAGTATATGAAGCAATGGATATTGTAGGTTTAAGCAGAGATTTAGAAGATAAATCTCCATTTGAGGTTTCTGGGGGTCAACGCAGAAGAATAGCTATTGCTGGAGTTTTATCAATGAGACCTAAAGTGTTAATACTTGATGAACCGACTGCGGGATTAGACCCAAGAGGAAGAGACGAAATACTAATGAGAATAAAAAAGATACATGAAAAATATACTATGATAACAATTCTTGTATCTCATAGCATGGAAGATATTGCAAAATATGCAGATAAAATTATAGTTATGAATAACGGTGAAATTGCTGTTTCCGGAGCACCAAGAGAAATTTTTAGACAGGTAGATTTATTAGAAAGTATTGGCTTAGGGATACCACAAATAACCTATCTTGCACGACAACTTAAAAATAAAGGAATTGAAATACCAGAAGACGTTTTAACAGTTGAAGAAGCAAAAGAATACATTGCCCGTTATCTTAGGGGGGTGCACAATGTTTAAAAATATATCTATAGGCCAGTATATTCCAGGGAATTCAGCAGTGCACAATTTGGATCCCAGAATTAAGATAATAATAACATTTATTTTTATAGCTTCATTATTTATAATAACAAGATTTACAGGATATATATTTATTTTAGCATATATTTATATTGTTGTGCAGATATCAAAAGTACCTTTCAGTTATGTATTAAAAGGTTTAAAACCCATAATTATAATTTTGTTACTGACAGTAGGGTTAAATATGTTTTTTACACCGGGAGGAATAACTATTTTTATGTTAGGTCCTTTAAAAGTTACAACATCTGGATTAAGGCTTGCTGGATTTATGGCTTTAAGATTAATATTTCTTATAATAGGGACATCTTTACTTACATTAACAACATCGCCCATATCACTTACTGATGGTATAGAGCACTTGTTAAATCCTTTTAAAAAGATTGGAATACCAGCTCACGAACTTGCAATGATGATGACAATAGCACTAAGATTTATACCAACCTTAATTGAAGAAACTGATAAAATTATGAAAGCACAAATGGCAAGAGGAGCAGATTTTGAAAGTGGAAATTTAATCAAGAGAGCCAAAAACCTGATTCCATTATTAGTTCCACTATTTATAAGCGCTTTTAGAAGAGCAGATGAATTAGCAATAGCAATGGAATCCAGATGTTATAAAGGTGGAGAAAACAGAACAAGAATGAAACAACTTCATATAGAAAATCGTGATTATATAGCACTTGTAATAACTATATTTATGGTTGCAGTTTTAGTATGGAATAGGTTCTGGAAGTGGTAAAAATGAAAAACATAGTTCTAACAATAGAATATGATGGAACTAATTATCATGGGTGGCAAAAGCAGAATAATTCATTAGGTATACAAGATGTTATAACAAATGCCTTATATAAAGTTACAGGTGAAAATATAAATTTAATAGGTTCAAGCCGAACAGATGCAGGGGTTCATGCTTTATTTCAAGTTGCGAATTTTTATACGAATACTCAAATACCAGTAGCAAGATTACCTTTTGCTATAAACAATATACTGCCTAAAGATATAGTTATTGTTGATGCATTTGAAGCTAATCAAGAATTTCATTCGCGATACAGTGCCAAAAAGAAAAGATATAAATATATAATATATAATCGAAGATTTCCTATGCCAATAAAAAGAAACTATTCATGGCATATTTCCAAAGAATTAGAAATAGAAAAAATGATATATGCTTCTAAATATTTAATAGGAACTCATGACTTTTCATCATTTAAATCGTCTGGCAGTAAGATAAAAAATAATATAAGAACGATATATGAAATTTTAATACAAAAGCAGGAAGATGAAATTATACTTGAAATTGAAGCTGATGGTTTTTTGTATAATATGGTCAGAATAATAACGGGTACATTAGTATATGTTGGGCTTGGTAAAATAAATGCTGAAGAAATATTAAATATTTTAGAATCTAAAGATAGAACTAAAGCTGGAATTACAGCACCACCACAAGGGCTATATTTACTTAAAATTTACTATTGACACAAAAAAATATGTGAATTAAAATAGTATTATGTGAAATTGTGCCCCGTTTATTTGCAATTTAACATAATTGAGGAGGTTATTTTTAATGAAAACATATATGCCAAAACCAAATGAAATCGAAAAAAAATGGTATATAATAGATGCTGAAGGAAAAGTTCTTGGCAGATTAGCAAGCCAAGTTGCTAAAATTCTAACAGGTAAAAACAAACCAACATATTCACCGAGTGTAGATACAGGTGACTATGTAATTGTCATAAATGCTGACAAAGTTGTTTTAACAGGGAATAAATTAGAAGATAAGTATTATAAATATCATACTGGATATCCTGGAGGTTTAAAAGAAATTCAATACAAAAAATTGTTGCAGAATAAACCTGAATTAGTTTTTTATCATGCTGTTAAAGGAATGCTTCCCAAAAACAAACTTGGAAGACATATGATAAAGAAATTAAAAGTATACAAAGGTTCAGAACATGAACATCAGGCTCAAAAACCTGAAAAGCTAGATATATAAGGAAGGAGGATTATAAATGTCGACAGTTCAATTTTTTGGTACAGGAAGAAGAAAAGATGCTATTGCAAGAGTTAGAATTATGCCAGGCAAAGGCGACATAATTATAAACAATAGAACTATGGATGAATATTTTGCTATGGATACATTAAAATATACAGTTAAACAGCCTTTAATATTAACAGAAACAATAAATAAATTTGATATTTATGTAAAAGTGGCGGGTGGAGGTTTAACAGGTCAAGCAGGAGCAATAAGACTTGGAATTGCAAGAGCGCTTATTAAAGCTGATAGTGAATTAAGACCAGTACTTAAAAAAGCAGGTTTTCTAACTAGAGATCCAAGAATGAAAGAAAGAAAGAAATATGGTCTTAAAAAGGCAAGAAAAGCACCACAATTCTCAAAAAGATAAAAGAGCCAAAATAAAGTGCACTCCGATATTAAACAATATTTGGAGGTGCACTTTATTTTTGCAAAATACTCATATAA
>JBNAVY010000036.1:0-20692 GCA_049700195.1 Thermoanaerobacteraceae bacterium | reverse complement strand
AGCGCCGATGGTACTGCTTTCGCGGGAGAGTAGGTCGCTGCCGGTACAATTTTATATAAAAGCCCCTTTAGACTTCCTAAATATGAGGGAGTTATTTTTTTATATAAATTTCCCATACACCTTGAATTACTTCTTTAATTTCTATAATATAATCATGTTTAGAAAAATAATTATCAATGCTTTCCAGTGTGCATCTATGGTCTACAATTATTTTTATTAAATCACCTTTGGAAGCTTCTTCAAGCTTATGTTTTGCTTTTATAAGTGGAAGAGGACATATTTCGCCCATACACATAATTTCATAAATCATTTTTATCACCATATATTCAGCAAAAAAATTCTTTGCCATTATTTTTTATAAATTCGATAAAATCATACTTTGGTGTTTTTTTCAACCTTTTATTATAGATGAGTGAGTAATTATAAGTAAAATCAATGTTTTCTACATTTATTATAGACAAGGTTTTTGTATATAACTCTTTTTTTATAGAAATATAAGGTAGTATAGAAAGCCCATGGCCTGCGGCAACAGAGGATTTTATTGATTCAATTGATGGGGATTCCATTTCTATTTTTAATTTTTTAATATCTATACTGTAGTTTAGAAGTGTTTCTTCTATTATTTTTCTCAAACTACAATTCTTATGTATTATGAAGAAGTTATAATGTAGTAATTTATTTTTAGATAAATTTTTTTCTGGGAAGTTACTACTTGCAACAAAATGCATTTTATATTTTCCTAAAGGTATACAATTAATATATTCATCAGAATAACATCCTTCAATAAATCCAATATCAGTACTTCCTTCTTTTACATTATAAATAACTTTCTGTGTGAAATCATGTTCTGTATGAACTAATAAATTTTTATGATTTTTTTTAAATTCATGTAGAGTGCATGGGAGTGCATATTGTCCGATAGTTGGACAGGATGTAATAGAAAGTCTGTTAAAACAGTCATCTTTAAAGCATTCTAAATCTTTTATCATGTTTTCATATATATTCAGAATATTTTCTGCATATTGGTAAACGAGTTCACCAGCTGCAGTTGGTTCTACACCTCTGTTGCTTCTTTTTAGAAGTATTGTATCTAAATCTTTTTCTAAAGCTTTTATCTGCTGGCTTATAGCTGGCTGTGAAAGGTATAATTCTTTTGCAGCATATGAAATACTTTTGTAATAAACTGTTTTATAAAAAGCTATCAAGTTATTTATATGCATGAAATCACCCCTTTAATTTGTTAAGGATATATCAGTTTATAACGTTTAATTTAATTATACTATAAAGTTTGTTATAAGTAAAAATTATATTATATAAGAAAAGAGAATGATAATAATAGAAAGTTTTATAGTATAATATAATTAGAAAGTTAAAAAATTAACAAAAAATAAGTATAAGGAGGAATTAAAATGTCAAATGATATTAAGCCGACATATAGTTTAGATGAGAGAGGTGAAGTTTGTCCTGTACCTGATGTAGATACAAGAAGAAAGTTAAAAGAAATGAATCCTGGTGAAACTTTAGAAGTTTTGGTTGATTATGCTCTGTCAAAAGAAAGAATACCGACAGGTATAAAAGATGTAGGAGGAGAAGTCATTACTATAGAGGAAATAGGCGCAAGTGAGTGGAGAATTCTCATTAAGAAAGTATAAAATGAAAGGGAGGAAGAATTATGAGTGATATTTTGCAAGGCTTATTAGTTGGAATACTATTTGGAATTGTATTGCAAAGAGGAAGAATTTGCTTTAACTCTGCAATAAGAGATGTAAAAATGATTAAAGATAATTATATTATGAAATTAGCTTTGCTTGCAATACTTGTAGAAACTATCGGATTCCAACTTGCTGCACAGATGGGATGGATCACATTACATCCTATTGCTTTAATACCACTTGCACAAATAATTGGAGGTTTTATGTTCGGTATTGGCATGGTTTTGGCGGGCGGATGTGCTAGTGGGATAACTTATAGAATAGGAGAAGGATATATTACATCTTTTGTAGCAGCAATATTTTTTGGATTTTCTGCTTCTGCAGTAAGGGGTGGCCCTTTAACCTTTGTAAATAAGTGGCTTGGTCAACCTATTACTACCACAAATAACCCGGGTAATTATTATGCAGCAAAAGATGGTGCAGTTAATTTAACTATTGCAAACTGGTTCAATATAAATCCATGGATAATAGCATTATTGTTTGCCATAATTTTATTTATAATAATAGTAACCTGGAAGACAACAGAAAGAAAAGTTTCTGGATTAAACTGGATAACAGGTGGTATAGCTCTTGGACTTGTTGGAATAATCGGTTATATATCACAAAAAACTTATGCTTTAGGAATTACAGGAGGTTGGGTTAATTTATTCAGAACCACGACTGCAAATCTAGATGTAACAAAGCCACTGCCGTATAATTGGATGGGTATGGAGATAGCCGGCATAATAATAGGTGCTTTTATAGCTGCTATTTTAGCAAAAGAATTTAGATTTAGAGCCCCAAAAGATCCAAAAACTTTTGCTCAAGTTGCATTAGGTGGAATTTTAATGGGTATTGGGGCTGGAGTTGCTGGTGGTTGTAATATAGGGCATATTTTATCCGGACTTCCGCATTTGGCAATAAGCTCTATATTGTTTACCATATTTGCAGTTTTAGGAAACTGGTTTATGGTATGGTATATATTTGAAAGGAAGTAGTTCAAAGGGTCTTGTACCCTTTCTACTTTTTATAAAATTTTAAAGGAGGATTTCATATGCATATTGGAATACAATTAAATGTTCCGCCTTATACAAATGAGGATATGGATACGTCAATACACCTTGCTGAAGCTTTACTTAAAAAAGGACATAAAGTTTCAATATTTTTATTTGCAGATGCTGTTTTAGCAGCTAACAAACTTGTTAGACCTATGAGAACAGATAGAAATATTCCAGAAAAATTTAAAGAACTGGCTGAAAAAGGAGTTGAAATTCATATATGCGGTCTTTGTGCACAATATAGAGGAATTACTGCAGATATGAAAATAGACAATTCTGATTTTTCTGGGGTACCAGAAATGGCATCACTAATATACAAATCTGACAAATATATTAATTTATTGCCATAGGAGGGGAGATTTATGAAAAAAGTTTTGTTTGCAGTATACAATTCACCTGTAGGCAGTATATGGATAAATGAGGCTTTACGCAGTGCTTTTGGTATGTATGGAGAAGAAATAAAACCAAGTGTACTTTTTATTAATGATGCATCGTTAGCTGTTAAAAAACAATGTAATCCTGAATTAATAGGATGTTTGCCTTTATCCATAACATTTAAATATATAGAAAAGTATGGTACTGATGTTTATGCTATAAAAGAAGATATTAAAAAATATAATATAAATGATGAAGATGTCGATCCTCATTGGAATTTAAAGATTATAGAGGAAACAAATGTTCCTGACTTTGTCCACGATTTTGATAAAGTAATATTTTTTTAGGAGGGTGAAATATGGCTTTAATAATAATTAAAAAAAGTCCAAAAGATAAGATTTCAGAATTTTTACTAAAACTAGCTTTACCGGATGATAAAGTAATGCTTATTCAGGATGGTGTTATATTTGCCATAGACAACAAAATAAAAGATATAGTTAATAAAGATGTTAGATTATTTGCACTAAAAGAGGATTTTAATGCAAGAGGATTAAGTGAGAATGAGAGTATGATACCACTTTTAGATTATGAAGGCTGGGCAGAATTAATAGAAACAGAGGATAAAATTATTTCATGAAATAATATTAAAAATTTAGGAGGTTGCTTTATGAGGATAGAAAAAGGCATTTATTATTCTAAAGATCACGTTTGGCTAAGATTAGATGGTGACACAGGTTATATAGGTATAACTGATTATGCTCAGGATTCTGTTGGTGATATAGAATTTATTGATTTACCAGCAATAGGTGATGATTTTATAGCGGGAGATGTTCTTGGCGTTGTTGAATCAGCTAAAGCTGCATCTGATATTTATATGCCTGTGGATGGTAAGATTTTAAATGTAAATAAAATTGTTTCGGAAAATCCAGTGATAGTAAATGAAGAACCATATGAAAATTGGCTAGTTGCTGTTGAAATCAAAAATAAAAGTCAGATTGATGAATTGTTAACAGATGAACAATATAAAGAATTTTTAGTTAATGAATAATCTATAATGCCTTTTAAGGCATTTTTTTTATGACTCATATTATATCATGATAAAATTTTTTTAGAAAGATAAAAGTTCTTACAATCATTTTTGATAGTATTGACTTTATATAAATTTTGAGCAATACTATATTTAAAATTGCATTTATATAAAATAATACAGGAAGGAGAAAATAAATGTACATATTTTCAATTCTAATGGCTTTATTTGCCGGTGTGCTAGTTTCATTTCAAGGTATTGTTAACAGTGTTGGTGGCAAAGCAATAGGTGTTGCAGGAATGATAGCATGGCTTTCAATAGTCCAGGCAATTCCACCTTTAATACTTATTCTTTATAAATCACCTGCTATAGGTTTAGGACCTACTCTTATACAAGGATTTAAATGGTATGCACTTTCCGGCATTTTAGGAATTATTATAATTGCTTTTGTAAGTCTGTCGATCCCCCAGATTGGTTCATTGCAAGTTTTTGTGTTAATTATTCTAGGGCAGATAATAACTGCAACAATAGCAGATCAAATTGGACTTTTTGGTATTGAAGTCAAGCCTATTAATACTTTAAAGATTGTAAGTATAATTATCATAATTTTTGGTGTTTTTTTATTGTATAAAAGTGATGTTAAAACAGAAAATGTTGTATTAAATAAAAATATTAACAATATAACAGATAATTCTATTTACAATAATAAGTAAGAAAGGATGATAATAAATGGGGGATTTTATATGTGGTATTGATTTAGGTGGTACAAAAATCAGTACGGGTATTATAAATGAGAAGGGTGAACTATTAAATATTATTAAAATACCTACCATGGCAGAGCAAGGGCCAACAACTGTAATAGAAAGAATATATAAAAGTGTATTAATGGTACTGGAAAAAGCAAAGCTTAATATATCTGATCTTAAAGGTATTGGTATAGGTTCTCCAGGTCCGATTGATGCAAAAAAGGGTATTATTATTGATCCACCTAATTTACCAGGGTGGAATAATATCAATATTGTTGACATTTTATCTGATTATTTTAATTTAAAAGTAAAGTTAGAAAATGATGCTAATGCAGCTGCAATTGCTGAACATTTATTTGGGGCAGGAAGAAAAACAGATAATTTTGTCTATATAACTGTAAGTACAGGTATTGGGGGAGGAGTTATAATAGATGGTAAACTTTACAATGGAGCAAATTCAAATGCAGCAGAAATAGGACATCATACAATAAATTTTGAAGGACCCAGGTGCAATTGTGGGAATTATGGTTGTTTTGAAGCTTATGCTTCTGGAACAGCTATTGCGAAATTTGCCAAAGAAGGTATTAATAATGGAGTAAAAACTAAAATAATTGATTTATCAGTTAATAATGACATAAAAGCAGAACATATCTTTGAAGCAGCTAGTTTAAAAGATAAATTTGCGGAGGAATTAGTAAATAATGAAGCTTTTTATTTAGGTATAGGAATTTCTAACATAATGGCATTTTATAGTCCGGGCAGGATTGCAATTGGTGGAGGATTATCAAATCAGTGGGATATGTTTTATGATAAAATGATGGAAACAATTAGAAAAAGGGCTTTAAAGTCAAATGCTAATATATGTGAAGTTGTAAAGTCTGAACTAGGAAGTAGTGTGGGTGTAATAGGTGCTGCAGCACTTATTTTATAAGGAGGAAATATGTATAAATGTCCATGGTGCAAAATTGATTCATTGTATGAAGAATACCACGATAAAGAATGGGGAGTACCTGTCTATGATGACAGGAAACTCTTTGAATTTTTGATTTTAGAATCTGCACAAGCAGGTCTTAGTTGGATTACTATACTTAAGAAAAGGGAAAATTATAGAAAAGCTTATGATAATTTCAATCCTGAGGAAGTTGCAAAGTATGATGAAAAAAAGGTAAGT
The DNA here is from genome assembly GCA_049700195.1 of Thermoanaerobacteraceae bacterium. Classification (GTDB taxonomy): domain Bacteria; phylum Bacillota; class Thermoanaerobacteria; order Thermoanaerobacterales; family Thermoanaerobacteraceae; genus JBNAVY01. Next base: position 14,624 of record JBNAVY010000036.1, on the reverse strand, counting down.
GAATTATTGAATAATAAAGGCTTAATAAGAAACAAAAAGAAGATTCAAGCTTCTGTACATAATGCAAAAAAGTTTCTGGATATAAAGAGTGAATTCGGGACTTTTAATAATTATATCTGGAACTTTGTAGATGGTAAACCAATACATAATAAGTGGGAAAATGTTGAGCAAATTCCTTCTCATACAAAGCTTTCCGATAAAATATATAAGGATCTTAAAAACAGAGGATTTGTTTTTATAGGATCGACTATAATATATTCTTTTATGCAGGCTGTTGGTATAGTTAATGACCATATAGTAAGTTGTTTTAGATATGAAGAAATAAAAAAATATTAAGATACATGCAAGACTTGGTTCATTTTAACTAAGACTTGCTTTTTTTGTGTGTTATAAAAATATAATAATAATAAATAGGCTACAAATGAATATATTTTTCGTTAATGGGGATAATTATATCTAAAAATAGGAAAGATGGTGTGGCATATGGAAGGGGTATCAAAAAAAGGAATGTGTTATGTTTGCGAAAAACAATCTGATCAAGGAATATATGTACTTGGGAAATTTTTATGTACGGATTGTCAGAACAAGCTTATAAATTTGTTACCTATAGATGAAGATTATAATTTTTACAGAAGTAAATTGATAGATATATGGAAGGATTATATGAATAACATAAAATATGAGAACCAGATTTAAATCTGGTTCTCATATTTTATGTTATAATTATTATATATAATAATTATTTAACTGGAGGTATTCCATGTCAGCACCTTTATATGAAGCTTTATTAGATTATGTAAACAATGATATAATGCCTTTTCATATGCCAGGACATAAACAGGGAAGAGTTTTAGAAAAGTTTTATTTAAATAATTTGGCAAAGTTTGATCTTACAGAAATACCAGATTTAGATAATTTGCATGAACCAAAAGGACCTATACTTGAGGCACAAAGGCTTGCTGCAAAAGCTTTTGGCGTTAAGGAGTCATTTTTTTTAGTTAATGGAACAACTTCAGGAATATACGCAGCTATGTTTGCAGTATTAAATCCTGGTGACAAGATACTTATGACAAGAAACTCTCATAAATCAGTTTATAATGGTTTAGTGCTTACTGGAGCAGAGCCAGTTTATATATATCCAGAAGTTGATTATGAAAATATGATTCCAATGGGTATTGATCCTTATATTATTGAACAATATCTTAAAAAGGATAATACTATTAAAGCAGTTATAATTACTTATCCAAATTATTATGGGTTTTGTAGTGATATAGTTAATATATCGGATATTGTTCATAAATATAACAAAATATTGATTGTTGATGAAGCTCATGGTGCTCATTTTGTATTTTCAAAAAAATTGCCTGTTTCTTCAATAGAAGCTAAAGCAGATATAGTTATACAGAGCATACATAAAACTTTGCCTTCTTTTACACAAAGTTCAATATTGCATTTAAATTCTATGAGAGTAGATGTTAATCGGCTGAAATATGCTTTGACTCTTTTTCAATCAACTTCGCCATCATATATACTTATGGCATCTTTGGATCTTGCAAGAGATTATTTAGAGAAGGATGGTAAAAGAAAGCTAGAAGAAGCAGTTAAATTATCGGATTATGCAAGAAATAAATTGAATAATATTGAAGGAATAAACTGCCTTGGAGAAGAAATAAAAAATAAATACGGTATAACAGATTTTGATAAAACTAAACTGACCATTAGTGTAAAACAATTAGGCTTAACAGGGCCAGAAGCAGAAGATTTTTTAAGAAAAGAATTTAAAATACAAATAGAAATGGCTGATTTAAATAATATTCTTGCTATGGTAACCTTGGCAGATGATAAAAACCATATTGATTATCTTATTAAAGGTATTAAGGCACTTACTGCAATAAAAAAACCTCCACTAAAAGAACAGTTTAAGTTTGTATACCCAGATTCTCCACAGATTCTTTTAACACCTTTTGATGCTGTAAGGAGAAAAAGAAAGGTTTTGCCAATTGACGAGGCTATTAATTTAATATCTGCAGATTTTTTAATTCCTTATCCTCCAGGGATTCCTTTGATTTGTCCTGGGGAATGCATAAAAAAAGATATGGTAAATTATATAAAGTTATTATATAATAAAGGTATTAAAGTTTTAGGTCTAAAAAATAATAACATAATGGTGTGTGAAAAATGATTGGTAAGCTTATTACTTTTGAAGGAATAGATGGTTGTGGGAAGACTACACAAATTAAAAAATTAGAGGAGTATCTTATTTTCAAAGGTTATAATATTTTATTGTTAAGAGAACCAGGAGGTACTTCGGTTGGAGAAAAAATAAGAGATATTCTTCTAAATAAAAAAAATAATATTGCAGATATTACAGAAGCATTTTTATATGCTTCCTCAAGAGCACAGCTTGTTGATGAAAGAATATTGCCCGAGCTTTCAGCAGGTAAAATTGTTATAATGGATAGATTTGTTGATAGTTCTTATGTTTATCAGGGTTATGCAAGAGGTTTGGGCATTGAAACTGTTAAGGCTATAAATGATATTGCTACAAAGAAGTTAATACCAGATAAAACTATATATATAGATATTACTCCTGAAGAATCAGCAAAAAGAATTACAAAACGTGAAACAGACAGATTGGAAAACGAAGGAATAGTTTTTCAGAGGAAAGTATATGAAGGATATAAAAAAATAATAGAAAGTCAGCTGGAAAGGTTTATTATAATTAATGGCATGCAGGATAGGGAAAAAGTTCATCAGGATATTGTCAAAGCTATTCAAATAATATTATAAAGGGAGGAAGTTATTATGAAATTAGTATTGGCAATTGTTCAGGACGAAGATGTAAGAAGGCTTATGGATGGCTTAACTGAGGGAGGATTTAGCTTTACCAGAGTAGCTTCTACTGGGGGCTTTTTAAGATCTGGCAATACGACTCTTATGATAGGTGTTGAAGATGGAAAATTAGATGATGTTATAGGTATTATAGAAAAAAAGTGTAAAACAAGAGATAGGATAATAACATCTCCTACACCTATGGGTGGAGCTACGGATATATTTTTACCTCAGGCTGTAGAAGTTTCAATAGGCGGAGCGACAGTTTTTGTGCTTGATGTAGAAAAATTTTTCAGGATATAGGGTGTTGTTTATGAGAATAAATGAGATAAAATCTGATAAAGTTACACAAAATTTAAATAGTGAGTATAAAAAATATGATAAAACCAAATTAAAATTTGTCGAAGCTTTTCAAAAAGAATTAGATAATTTTCAAGAAGATAAATTAAATGACATGCTCTTGCAGATTGATAATGCTGCAAATAAGCTAAAAGATACACTTACATTAGAAGATTTGCTAAAATATAAAAAACTTGTAAAAAATTTTCTCAAAGAAGCAACGAATGGGATGTTTAATCATACAAAAAAAGAGCAAGTGGATATAAGAGGAAGAAAGAAAATATATTCTATTACAGAAAAAATAAATGAGAAATTAGAAAAATTAACTGAAGAGTTCTTAAAGGATAATGATAAAAATATCCAGCTCTTAAAGATGATTGAGGATATTAGAGGTCTTTTAATAGATATATATTTTTAAGGTGATTATATTGTATAAAATATATGGACATGAGGAAGTTTTGAATATATTCCAAAGGATTATAGCAGAAGACAGGGTTGCGAATGCATATTTATTTGCTGGAGAGAAAGGTACTGGAAAAAGATTTATGGCAGAGTATTTTGCTATGATGCTAAATTGTAGATCGGCGGTTGAAAAACCATGTTTTTCATGTAGTTCTTGTGTAAAAATGATTTCTAAGAATCATCCAGATGTTTTTTTTATAGAAGCAGATGATTCGTCTATAAAGGTAGATACTATAAGAGAAATTGTAAATAATATGCTTATAAAGCCTTATGAAAAAGGGAAAAAAATTTTTATTATAGATGATGCTGAAAAAATGACTTCTGCAGCACAAAATGCACTTTTGAAAGTTTTAGAAGAAACTCCTTTTTACGGGGTTTTTATCATTATAAGTTCAAAAAAAGAAGAACTCCTTTCAACTATTGTTTCAAGATGTACAACAATATTTTTTAATAAAGAAAAAGATAAAAATATAAAAGAATTCTTGATTTCAGAACTTAACATAGAGGAAGATAAAGCTCAAATATTAACTCATTTAGCTGATGGCAATTTTGATATGGCAAAAAAACTTACTGATGAAGCTTACTTAGAATTACGAGATGAAATTATAAACTTTATAAATGCTAACATAGGTAAACAAGAGCTTAATGTTATTTATAAATATGATTATTTTGAAAAAAATAAAGAAAACATAGATGATATAATAAAAATTATGATTTCATATTTTAGAGATATTTATATTTTTAAGCAAACAAATGAATTTGGTTTAATTAAAAATATAGACAAAAAACATAATATACAGGAAATAGCATTTAAATTGACTAATTTAAAACTAAATAATATAATTAGTGAAATAGAGGAGTTTAATTTAAATCTTATGGCAAATGTAAACTACCAATTAGCAATTGAGAATTTACTTTTAAATATAATAGGAGGTTAATAATTTGGTTACAGTTGTAGGAGTTCGCTTTAAAAAAGCAGGTAAAATATATTATTTTGATCCAGATGAACTTCCGATTCAAATTGGTGATTATGTAATTCTTGAAACAGTCAGAGGCATAGAGTTTGGTGAAGTAGTTGTAGGGAAAAAGCAAGTTTCAGAAAATGAAATAGTAGCACCTTTAAAGAAAGTTTTAAGAATTGCAACAAAAGAAGATATTGAACATTATAATAATAATAAGGAAAATGAAGCAGAGGCTTTTAATATATGTTTAGATAAAATTAAAGAGCATGGCTTAGAAATGAATCTAATTGATGTAGAATATACTTTTGATAATAATAAAATTATATTTTATTTTACAGCAGATGGAAGAGTTGATTTTAGAGAACTTGTGAAAGATCTTGCTACAATATTTAAAACGCGTATAGAATTAAGACAGATTGGGGTACGTGATGAATCTAAAATTATAGGTGGACTTGGTCCTTGTGGAAGACCTCTTTGCTGTTCTACATTTTTAGGAGATTTTGAACCTGTATCTATTAAAATGGCTAAAGATCAGAATCTTTCACTGAATCCTACTAAGATTTCTGGTATATGTGGAAGGCTTATGTGCTGTCTTAAGTATGAGCAAGATGTTTATGAAAGCATAAGGTCGGAGTTACCAAAGGTAGGCAGTATTATAATGGCAGAAGAAAAAGAAATGAAAGTTGCAGAAGTTGATGTAATAAGAAGAAAACTTAAAGTAAAAATGAAAAACGCTGATGGAATTGAAATATTTAAGGAATATGACCCTGAAGATGTAACAGTAATAGAGGAAAAATCAGAGGAACCTGATGAAGAAAACCTTATTGTAGATGAAATTTTTGAAGATGATTTTATAAAATAATAACGGCTTAATAAAAGCCGTTATTATTTTATTCAACTTTACCAAGAAAGAAACTTATCATAAGTATAATAAAGACAATTATAGTTATGATAGTATACATATAATCTTTTTCCCGAAAATATGTTATTATTGAAACAGCGACACGGAATACAGGAGTTATTATTAAAAGTAGTAATCCCGCTAAAATTATAGCATAAGGTTTTAGCATAAAAGCACCTTTAAAAATTTCTATTGGTGAAATAGGGTAAGTTCCCTTTGGATATCCACTTTTATTTGTGATAATCAAAAACATAAATCCGATAAAAATAATTAAAGCACTGGTAATAACGCCGATATTTAATGCTTTACTTATAATTACATCCATTTCTTTTATTTCTTTTTTTATTTTTTCTTCCATAAGGACTTCTTTATTTTCATCCATTTTTATGCCCCCAATCCCTTAATAAGCATTTCAATAGATACATAAGCCAGTACTGGTATAAAAATCATTCTAATAGTCGTATTTTTCATTTTTTGCATAATCCTTGTTCCCAAGGTAGCACCTAATAAGACTCCTAATGCTACAGGTCCAGCAATTTCAGGGTTTACATATCCACGCATCAGATAAACGCCAGCACTTGCAGCAGCAGTAACACCTATCATAAAATTACTGGTGGCTGTTGAAACTTTCATTGGAAGTTTCATAAGTAAATCCATAGACATAACTTTAAAAATACCGCTTCCTATACCTAATAATCCTGATATTACTCCGGCAATATACATTGTGCTAAAACCACTATAAACACCAGCAACCTTATATTTTACTTCCTTATTCATTGCTTTATCAAAATATGAGCTTTCAAGACGGAGCTTCTTTGCAGCAGGATGGGAAACGACATTTTGAGGGAGTTCTTCATGTCTTTTTTTAAGCATTGCCATAGCAGAATATAATAATAAAATACCAAAAATTATATATAAGTATTTTGCACTTATAAGACCAGCGATATATGCTCCTGTTATAGCTCCAGTAGTTGTTGCTATTTCTAGAAACATTGCAATTCTTAAATTTGTTATATTATCTCTTACATATGCTACCGCAGCACCACTTGATGTAGCAATTACTGACACTATACTAGCACCTATAGCGTATTTAATATCTATTCCAAGTAATAATGTAAGAGCAGGAATAACAATTATACCACCGCCGATTCCTAATAAGGAACCTAATAACCCACCAACAAAGGAAAAACCTAAAATCTCAATAGAAGTTAAAACCATGTTTTCATCTCCTTAGTCTATAGTCACAAGTTTTATTATAACATAAAAACAAAGTATTTTTCCAATGTTAAATGGTAAATTTTAGTTTGGCTTTTGTAAAAGTATTAAAATAGGAGGTATTGCATATATACAGGTGGTAGCTGCTGCAACTATTCCCGCGTCATTAAAAGCAAGAGCAAACAACATACCAACAACACTGCCAAAAAAACCATAATAAATATAAGTATAGTTTTTAAAGATATTTTTTAGTATTCCTGTAGGTTTGTAAGATAGTATAAATAGCATTAATATTGATATAATAAGTACCCATGACCAAATGGTATAACGCATAAGTTTAAATTCCATCTGAAGCTTTCTTGTAAATATTTCAATTAAAGCATTTATTCCTTCGTATTTAACTATTAATGCTGTTTGTGCCATATGTGTTGTAGTTCCAAGGAACATAGATATTACAAACATTGAAAACAATGAAATTATCATTATAATAAACATAAAAGAAAATGTTTTTTTATTTATTTTTAAACCTAAAAGCAATAGTATTATTGTTCCAAATGCCATAAATCCAGTAATAAATCCTCCAACTTTTGCTCCATACTGTGGTAAAACCATTAAAAAGAAAATAAAAATGAAAGTGAGGATACTAAAAATTTTTACTGTCTTAGTCTTGTATTTTTCTATAAGTGTCATTAATCCCATTATTGATGAACCTATAAGTACTCCCATGTATTCATTACCTATACCATAATATCTAGCTCCTTCAATTACATCATATCCAAGTATAGAATTTTTCATTAAATGTGAATTTGTAAGCAAATCAAAAATTAAGGCAAAAGCAGAAATAAGACTAATTGCCATAAATCTATCAATATCATTTTTTAAAAGCAGCATTAAACTTAAAACTATAATGAATGTTATTAGAATAACAGCAATAATATTCATGTATATACTTAAAGGCCCTAACAATGGCAATAAGAGCAAAGTAAAAGGAACAGTCATAATAGCCAGTATTATGGGTACCATATATTTTAGGTGATCTTTTTTTAAAAAAAGTAAAAGAAGATATAAAATTAAGATAATTATAAGGAAAATTACATAACTTTTTAAAACTGGAGTACGTGCGTTGTGAACAGATACTATCATTTTATTTATATTTTCCAGATAATTTAATGTATTTTGTTTTGGTATACTTATTATGTTATGCCCTAACATTTCTACGGGTTGTTTAATATTAAAATATGACAAAACTGTTGGAGCTATATCGGTATTTGCAATTATACCTTCTCTTTTTGTTGTTGAAGATGTAGCGATACCTTTTGTGAACCCATCGCCGGTAATTATTAATGGTGTTATCAAATTGTTTGTATTAATATCATTATTAGAAGGAAATGGAACAGCTATTATTAAAAGGTCTTTATTAATATCTATGCTATTAATGATTTTGCCAATAAATTCATCAGCATTTTTTAAAGCGATTTGTTTATATTTATTTGCCATATCAACAGATGTATAGACTGAAAATTCATCTGCTCTAAAAATATCACCAGGATCAATTATTATAAAGCCGCCATTTTTACTGTATTCCAGAAATTTGTCATACAATTTATTGTAATCAGCTTTTAGGAAATAAGGGCTATTTTTATCTGAGACCAAAAGATTATCACTAATATCACCTTTTGCAGTACCAGATTTATTTATACCTATTAAAGCGCTAAAGCGATTATAAGAGATACCATCCGGAGTTTTAACATCAGAATTTCCAATTACATATACTGGTATACCATTTTTTTCTAAAAGATTACCTAATAAACCGGGAGTAACTTTGTAATTTAATTTTGATGAAGCTGTTATTAAATCTTGAATACCTATGTTTACAATATTATAGTTTTGAGGTTTATTACCTGTAAACAGGGTATATAAATCAGAAGCACTCTCGTAACCATAATTTTCGTTTGTATTAAAAGAAAGAGAACCAGTGTTACTTGATATTGCCCTAGTACCTGTACCTATTGTTAAATAAGCAGAAGCATCTGAATAAGATCCTGCAGTTTTGGTATTCATAAGTCCTAAAGCTCCTGTATTAATAAGTTTTTTTATATTTGGCAAATCATAAATATTATAGTCATTAAGACTGGTTCTATCTAATATTATTAAAATAGCTTTCTTGTTTGTTGATGAAGCATAAGTCTGTGAAAATGGTATAGAAACAAAAATAAACAATATTAACAATAAAACCGATATAATTTTTTTCAATACAAACACTTCCTTTTGCTATAATAACAAAAATATTATACTACTAAAATGTTAACAAATTATTAATAAAAAAGGAAGTAAAAACTTCCTTTTATTCTCTTTGAATAGGCATACTCATACAACGTGGTCCACCTCTACCTCTTGAAAGTTCAGAACCTTCAATGCTGATAACTTTTATGCCTTCTTTTTCCATTATTTTGTTTGAAATCTCATTTCTAGCGTAAGTTATTACAACACCTGGTGCAATTGCTAAAGTGTTTGTACTATCACTCCATTGTTCGCGTGCAGATGTTATTACATTCAGTCCTCCTGTAGGAATGATTTCCACGTTATAAAGATGCAAGTTTGTTTTTAAAGCAGTTTGTAGATTTTCTTCTTTATTTATTACAACACCTTTTTCTTCTTTTGATATTGTAAATACCCTTAGTTCGTTTTTTATTCCAGGATAAAAGACAAATCGGTTTTTATCAACCATTGTAAATACAGTATCTAAATGCATATAAGAACGATTAACCGGTATTTGTACAACAATGACTTTTTCAATTGTAGAATTGCCTTCAAATAAGTTATGGGCAAACTGTTCAATTGCCTGTGGAGAAGTTCTTTCACTGCATCCAATGGCAATTACTCTTTCGCTTAGTACCAGTATATCTCCACCTTCAATTGAGTGAGTATAAGTGCTGTCATACCAACAAGGTACTGATTCAAACAATGGATGATATTTATAAATATATTCTAATATTAATGTTTCGGGTTTTCTTGCAGCAGTTTTCATAGAGCTAATCATTAAGCCATTAGTAATAACTGCACCTGGGTCTCTTGTAAAATAAAGGTTGGGCAATGGTTTTATATAAAAATGATGGTTTTCATAAATATATTCGGCAAGACCCATGAGAGATTTTTTAAGTTTAATATCTCCATAAGCCAAACCAGATATAGAAATTTCTACAACTTCTTCAGGAGTTTTTTCTTTCAAAAATTCCTTTAAGTAAGTTTTTATTTTATTTGAAGTGATACCATTAATTTTTAATAAATCTTCTATAAAACTATCTTTTACATTTATATTTATTAATATATCTTTTAATAAATTTTCAATATAAAAAACATCAATTCCATTTTCTGTCAAAACCTTTGCGAAATTATTATGTTCTTCAGCTATTTTTTTGACCCATGGAATGTCATCAAATAATAGTTCATTTAGATTTTGGGGTGTAAGCCTTTCTAATTCTTTTCCTGGTTTATGAAGAATCACTGATTTTAGTTTTCCAATTTCAGAGGAAACATTAGGAATCAATAATTTTTTTGTCACTATACATCCTCCTATGTTTAAATTCTTTATATAGTATACTTTGCACAAATTTATTTTTCAATACTAATTTAAAAAAAGTGCTAAAATATTTATTAATATGTTAAAATAAATTTTGAAAGTAAATTTGAGGAGATGATAATGTGCTGAAAGAAGGAGAAAGATTAGATGATTTAAATTTTCGTGGGTTGGTTATAATTCAGCACGAGAAAAAATTTAAATTTGGTATGGATTCTGTATTAATTTCGAATTTTACAACTGCTAAAAAGAAGGATTTAATAGTTGACTTAGGGTGTGGAAATGGAATTATACCCATATTAATAGCTTCAAAAACAGAGGATACAATGATATATGGGATAGAAATACAGGAAGAGGTTGCAGATATGGCAGCAAGAAGTATTAAAATTAATAATTTGGAAAAAAGAATTAAAATAATTAATAATGATATAAAAGGTATAGAAAAAATTTTAGGATATGAAAAATTTGATATAGTTACAGCAAATCCTCCTTATATGCCTGTAAAATCAGGCTTTACTAAAGCAGAAGAAGCTGAAAATATTGCGCGATATGAAATTTATGGTGCTTTAGAAGATTTTATAAAAACAGCTTCTTTACTTCTAAAATTTGGTGGTAAATTTTTTATGGTCAATAGAGTAGATAGATTAGTTGATATTTTTGTTATGTTGAGGAAATATAATTTAGAGCCAAAGAAAGTAAAATTTGTACACCCTGGTATAACAAAAAGCCCAAATCTTATATTGGTTGAATCAAAAAAAGGGGCCAAACCTGGTATAAATATTTTAAATCCTTTATATATTTATGAAAAAAATGGTGAATATACTGAAGAAATTCTTAAAATATATTCTAAAGAAAAGCTTGAGGAGGAATAAAAGTGGCAGATTATGGAAATCTTTATTTATGTCCAACACCTATAGGCAATCTTGAAGACATAACATTAAGAGTGTTAAAAGTTTTAAATAAAGTTGATATAATTGCGGCAGAAGATACAAGACATACTATTAAGCTTTTAAATTATTATAATATAAAAAAACCTCTTACTAGCTATCATGAGCATAATAAAAGAGACAAAGGCATAAAACTTATAGAAGAACTTAAAAATGGGAAATCAATCGCATTGGTAACAGATGCGGGTACCCCTGGTATTTCTGATCCTGGAGCAGATCTTGTTAAACTTTGCATTGAAGAAAAAGTTAAAGTTATACCTTTGCCTGGTGCAGTAGCTGCAATTACAGCCTTGATTGCTTCTGGACTTGACACCTCATCTTTTGTTTTTGAGGGTTTTTTGCCACAAAAGAAAAAATATAGAGATGAAGTTTTAAAAAGAATTCAGTTAGAAGAAAGGACTATAATTATTTATGAAGCACCACATAGATTAAAAAGCACAATTTCCGAATTGGCTGAACATATAAAGAGTAGAAAAATTGTTATAGCAAGAGAACTTACTAAAATTCATGAAGAATTTATAAGAGGATATATAGAAGATATTATAGAAAAAATAGATAAAGAGATAAAAGGAGAAATAATAATTCTGATTGAGGGCAAAAAAAAGAAGGATAGGGTAGTTAAAAATCCTGAAGAATTATTAAGAAAATATATTAAAAATGGCATTTCAAAAAAAGAAGCTGTTAAAATGATTTCTGAGGAACTTAATATATCTAAAAATGAAATATATAGACTTAGCTTAGATTTAGAAGATTTATAAAAAATATCATTATCAGATGATAATGATATTCAGTAATAAGTTCTATTTTATATTGCATATAATTTAACTATAGAATATAATATATAATTAAGGAGTTAATTTCAATTGATAATGGAGAGAGCAAAATGGATAAGAAAAAAGCTGCATCATTGTCTATATATTCAAACAGTTTACTTATAATTGTTAAACTTATTGCTGGACTTATGATGCATTCGGTTGGTGTAATATCAGAAGCTATACATTCATCTATAGATTTAATAGCAAGTTTTATCGCATTTTTATCTATAAGAATTTCAGTAAAACCTCCTGATGAAGACCATCCTTATGGACATGGTAAATATGAAGATATTTCAGGTTTTGTTGAAGCACTTTTGATATTTTTAGCGGCACTTTTAATTATATATGCTGCTGTTCAAAAAATAATCAGCGGAGCATATGTTAAAAATCTTGATGCAGGGATAGTGGTAATGTTTTTTGCTTCTATAGTAAATGGAGTCATATCATATATTTTATTCAAAGTAGCTAAAAGAAAAGAATCTATAGCTCTTCGAGCTGATGCTATGCACCTTCTGACAGATGTTTTTACATCTTTTGGTGTTGCTATAGGTTTAATTGCAATTAAAATCACTAAGATAGATATATTAGACCCAATTATAGCCATTTTTGTTGCTGTAATTATTATTAAAACTTCAATTTCATTGACTCATGAAGCTATTAAAGAACTATCCGACAGTAGCCTTCCAGAAGAAGAAGTTGAGAAAATAATAAATATAATAAATTCAAATCCGGAAGTTACAAGTTTTCACAAATTGCGAACAAGAAAAGTGGGAGCAAAAAGAGAAATAGATATTCATCTTCGTATAAATAAAGATTACAATATAGTTGATGCACATAATTTATCTCATAAGATACAAAATCAAATAAGGGAAGAATTCCCTTATGCATATGTAATGATTCATTTAGAACCGGAAAGTAAAACAGTAGAATAATAACAAGGGCTTAGCCCTTGTTATTATTCTACTGTTTTTTTGAGTTCCTCAAGGCAATTTTTGCATATATTTTTGCCTTTGTAGTTTATTACATTCTCAGCGTTTCCACAGAAAATGCAAGCAGGTTCATACTTCTTGAGGACAATTTGCTCTCCATCAACGTATATTTCAAGAGCATCTCTTTCTGCAATATTTAATGTCCTCCTGAGTTCGATAGGTATAACGACCCTTCCCAATTCGTCTACCTTTCTTACTATACCTGTAGATTTCAACATTTTTCTCCCCTCCTGAATTACAAAATTCGACATCTGTACTTCACTTATAATAATACCAAGTTTTGAAAAATAAGTCAACACTTTTTTGGTATTTTTTTATGTGAATAACATAAATTTTTATTATGTAAGAAGAAAAACATAATTGAGAGTTTTTTGGTAATTTGGGGGCATTAATATGATAAATTATATATGGTTTTTTATGATTGCGATAGGTGTTATTGTAGGTATTTTAAATGGTAAGCTCGATGAAATTTCAAAAGCCATTATTGATTCTGCACAAGCAGCAGTAACTATTTCTATTGGGCTTGTAGGTGTAATGTCTTTATGGCTTGGGATAATGAAAATAGCAGAAAAATCAGGTTTAACAAATATTATTGCAAAAGTATTAAAACCAATAATTATAAAGATATTCCCTGATATACCTAAGGATAGCCCTGCTATATCGGCAATTATAATGAATATATCTGCAAATATGCTGGGTTTAGGAAATGCTGCAACACCTTTTGGGATAAAGGCCATGGAATATTTACAGGAATTAAATAAAAAAGATTCTCCTTCAAATTCCATGGTAAGATTTTTGATTATAAATACTGCATCGATACAGCTTATTCCAGCAGTTATGATTGGGATAAGAGCTTCAATGGGAGCAAAGAATCCTGCAGATTTTGTAATTGTATCGGTTTTTTCAAGTGGAACGGCACTTATTATAGGTCTTATGGTAAATAAATATCTTGAAAATTTATCATATTTTAAGGAGCGGTAAAAGTGGTTAAAATTATATCAGAAAGCTTAATACCTGTTTTAATTTTAGTTATACCCTTTTATGGACTCGTAAAAAGTATTAATATTTATGAGGTCTTTATTGATGGTGCTAAAGAAGGCTTATCTGTAATATTGAAAATTTTTCCTGCACTTTTAGCTATGCTTGTGGCAATTGGAGTTTTTAGAGCTTCAGGTTCTTTGGATTTAATAGAAAAATTGCTTAAACCTATTATAAATATAATTGGTTTTCCTCAAGAATTAGTTCCTTTAGCACTTATAAGACCACTTTCAGGAAGTGGATCACTTGGTATTGCAACAGAATTGATAAATTCCCACGGTTCTGATTCTATGATTGGAAAGATGGCTTCAGTTATGTATGGTTCAACAGAAACCACATTTTATGTTCTAGCTGTATATTATGGTTCGGTAGGTATAAAAAAAATGAGACATTCAATATTAGCTGGGATTATAGCAGATATTGCCGCTATTTTAGCTTCTGTTTTTTATAGTAAATTATTTTTTTAAGACTTGTATACTTTTTCACTTTTGTTAGAGTAATTTGTGATGTTCTAAAAGCCAGACATATCAATAAATTGCAGCTAAGC